>NZ_JBICWS010000006.1:0-440727 GCF_043199875.1 Streptomyces sp. NPDC048516
CTCATCCCCCGGATGTTTCCGGTGGACGGGGTATCAACATATCTGGCGTTGACTTTTGGCACGCTGTTGAGTTCTCAAGGAACGGACGCTTCCTTTGTGCCTGTTTCACCAGGCTCTCCGGGCGCTTCCCTTCGGTCTTGCGTTTCCGACTCTATCAGATCCTTGCGGGCCCGATTTTCGCCGGTGCGTTTCCACCTTTCGGCTTCTTCGCGTTTCCAACCTTACCAGATCCGTTTCCGTGTCTGGCCCCGTGTTGGAGCGGGTCGGCCGTTCGGCTTTCGCTTTCCGGCCTTTCCGACTCTATCAGATCCGATTTCGTTCCGTTGCCGGTCCGAATTCTTTTCCGATTCCCGTCGGAGGGGGTCCGCTTGGGGTGCGACTTCTTGCGTTGCCGCGCCTTTCGGCGTGATCACTACTTTAGCGGAATTCCTCGTTGACGCATAATCACGTCACGGTCGAATTTCGGCATGCCGAAATTGGTCCCGGTGAGGGGCCGTGCAGTAGTGGTGTGCCGCTGCTGCGGCGGGATGGCTGCCTGACGCCTGTCGGCTCCGTGGCAACTCGGAGGACACTACACGAGGGGTTGGGGTTGTTCAAACCCGTGCCTGGGAAGCGTTTCCCGGGTACTTTGGATCCATGACTACGCATGCGCTCGTACAGCTGTGGTGGCTCGCCTGACGGCGGCCGACCAGCAGCGCATGCATGACCACGGCCGCCGCTTCGGCGGCCGTTCGCGTATCTCCTTCCCGCAGCCGGCCGGTGAGGTCGGCGGTCTCGACACGCACTTCGCGGAGTGCGGGAGCTCGGGAGACGAAGGATGAACGAGATGGTGACGGCGACGGCGACGGCAATGTCGATGTCGACCGGTGCGCGTACGCGGATCTTCAGTGGGGTGCAGCCGACGGGGCATCTGACGCTGGGGAACTACCTCGGGGCGCTGCGGCGGTGGGCCGAGGTGGACCAGCATCGTGCGGATGCGCTGTTCTGCGTGGTGGATCTGCATGCGCTGACCGTGGAGCACGATCCGGCGCGGGTGCGGCGGCTCAGCCGGCAGGCCGCGACGTTGCTGCTGGCCTCGGGGCTGGATCCGGAGATCTGCACGGTGTTTGTGCAGAGCCAGGTGGATGAGCACCTGCGGCTGTCGTATCTGATGGAGTGCACGGCCTCCGACGGGGAGATGCGGCGCATGATCCAGTACAAGGAGAAGGCCGCGCGGGAGCAGGCGCGGGGCGGGAGTGTGCGGCTGTCGTTGCTGACGTATCCGGCGCTGATGGCGGCGGACATCCTGGCGTACGGGACGGATGAGGTGCCGGTCGGGGAGGACCAGGCGCAGCATGTGGAGCTGACGCGGGATCTCGCGGTGCGGTTCAACCAGCGGTACGGGCCGACGTTCGTGGTGCCGAGGACCGTGCATCCGACCGTGGCGGCGCGGGTGAAGGATCTGCAGGAGCCGACGTCGAAGATGGGGAAGTCGCACGCCCGGACCGCGGGGGTCGTCTACGTGCTGGACGAGCCGGAGGCGGTGCGGAAGAAGGTGATGCGGGCGGTGACGGACTCGGAGCGGGACGTCTCGTACGAGCCGGAGCGGCGGCCCGGGGTGGCGAATCTCCTGGAGGTACTGGCCGCGTGTGCGGGGAGTGATCCGGAGCGATTGGCCGCGGAGTACGACTCGTGCGGCGCGTTGAAGAAGGACGTCGCGGAGGCCGTGGTGGAGATGCTCCGGCCGGTGCGGGCACGGCATGCGGAGCTGGCGGCGGACCCGGGGCAGGTCGATGCGGTCCTGCTGGCCGGGGCCGAGCGGGCGCGGGTGCTGGCCAGGCCGCGGGTGGACGCCGCGTTCGAGGCGGTGGGGCTGCTGCCCAGGGGGTGAGGCGTGGAGGGGGGCGGGCGTGCCGTCGGGTCGTCCGCTCCCCTTTCCTGTCTCGTCCTGTCTCGTCCTGTCTCGTCCTGTCTCGTCCTGTCTCGGGGGAGAGAGTGAGAAGGGGCCCGCCGCGTGGGCGGGTTCCTCTGCCGTCGGATTCTCCCGGCTGTTTCTTCCGCCGGTTTCTCCCGCCCGTTCCCCTGCCGGTCCCGGCCCCGGTCCCGGTGTCCGTGTCAGCCGTTGCCGGAGGCGAGTGCGCGGCTGCGGTCGCGGGCGGCCTCCAGGGCGGCGATCAGGGCGGCGCGTACGCCGTGGTTTTCGAGTTCGCGGATGGCGTTGATGGTGGTGCCGGCCGGGGACGTGACGTTCTCGCGGAGCTTGACGGGGTGTTCGCCGCTGTCGCGGAGCATCACCGCGGCGCCGATGGCGGCCTGGACGATGAGGTCGTGGGCCTTGTCCCGGGGCAGGCCGAGGAGGATGCCGGCGTCGGTCATGGCCTCGACGAGGAAGAAGAAGTACGCCGGGCCCGAGCCGGAGAGCGCGGTGCAGGCGTCCTGCTGGGACTCCGGGACGCGGAGGGTCTTGCCGACGCCGGAGAAGATTTCCTCTGCGCGGGCGAGGTGGGAGCCGGTGGCGTGGGTGCCGGCGGAGATGACGGACATCGCCTCGTCGACGAGGGCGGGGGTGTTCGTCATGACCCGTACGACCGGGGTGCCGGCGGCCAGGCGCTCCTCGAAGTAGGAGGTGGGGATGCCGGCGGCGCCGCTGATGACCAGGCGGTCGGTGGGGATGTGCGGGGCCAGCTCGGTCAGCAGGGCGCCCATGTCCTGGGGCTTGACGGTGAGGATGAGGGTGTCGGCGGCCTTGGCGGCCTCGGCGTTGCTGACCGCTTCGACGCCGTAACGGGCGTGCAGCTGCTCGGCACGTTCCCGGCGGCGGGCGGTGACCAGGAGGTCGGAGGGCGCCCAGCCGCCTCGGATCATTCCGCTGAGCAGGGCTTCGCCGATTTTTCCGGTGCCGAGTACTGCGACCTTCTGGGTCATCGTGCGGGTTCACCTTTCCGCTGCGCTGGGCGTTTCCGGCCATCCTCGCACCGTGGGTTCCGCTTCGGGTTCGGCTGCCCCGCCATGGGGTGCCGCTGTGCCCACCCTCCAGGCGGGGTCACGTCGTACGGCGGCGGAGGGTGGCGGCGCCGAGGGCGAGGACGAGGAGGGCGCAGCCGCTGACGACGATGACGTCGCGGAGGAAGTCGCCGGTGAGGTCGGGGTGCGTGAGGACCTGGTTCATCCCGTCCACGGCGTAGGACATCGGGAGGATGTCGGAGAGCGTTTCCAGGGCCGGCTGCATGGTGTCGCGCGGGGTGAACAGGCCGCAGAGCAGCAGTTGAGGCATCAGGACGGCGGGCATGAACTGGACGGCCTGGAATTCGGAGGCGGCGAAGGCCGAGACGAACAGCCCGAGGGCGGTGCCGAGGAGGGCGTCCAGGACGGCGACGAGCAGGAGCAGCCAGGCGGAGCCGGTGATGTCGAGGCCGAGGACCCAGACGGACAGGGCCGTGGCGAGGGCCGACTGGACGATCGCCAGCAGGCCGAAGGCCAGGGCGTAGCCGCTGATCAGGTCGGCTTTGCCCAGGGGCAGGGCGAGCAGGCGTTCCAGGGTTCCCGAGGTGCGTTCGCGGAGGGTGGCGATGGAGGTCACCAGGAACATCGTGATCATCGGGAAGATGCCGAGGAGTGAGGCGCCGATGCTGTTGAACGTCTCGGGGCGGGCGTCGAAGACGTAGCGGAGCAGGGCGATCATCACGCACGGGACGACGAGCATCAGCGCGATGGTGCGGGGGTCGTGGCGGAGCTGGCGCAGGACCCGGGCGGCGGTGGCCAGGGTGCGGGACGGGGAGAAGGGCGCGGTGGTCATCGTGCTGGTTCCTTGGGGGTGGCGGTGCCGGGTGCCGTCGGGGCGGCCGCGGCCTTGGCCTCGTCGACCAGCTGGAGGAAGGCGGCCTCGACGGTCGGGGAGCCGGTGCGCTCACGGAGTGCGTCGGGTGCGCCGTCGGCGAGGATGCGGCCCTCGCGCATCAGGAGCAGCCGGTGGCAGCGCTCGGCCTCGTCCATGACGTGCGAGGAGACGAGGAGGGTGGCGGCGCGGTCGGTGGCGAGGGTGTGGAAGAGGTGCCACAGGTCGCGGCGGAGGACGGGGTCCAGGTCGACGGTGGGTTCGTCGAGGACGAGGAGTTCGGGGGCGCCGAGCAGGGCCACCGCGAGGGAGACCCGGCTGCGCTGGCCGCCGGAGAGGTTTCCGGCGAGGGCGTCGGCCCGGTGGGTGAGGTCGACGTCCTCGATGACGCGGGTGACGCTCTCGCGGCGCCGGGCGCGGGCCGCCCGGCCGGGGTGCAGGACGGCGGCGAAGTAGTCGAGGTTCTGGCGGACGGTGAGGTCGTCGTAGACGGACGGGTCCTGGGTGACATAGCCGATGCGGGGGCGCAGCCCGGGGTCGCCGGCGGGCCGGCCGAGGACGTCGAGGGTGCCGGTGACCTTGGCCTGGGTGCCGACGATGGCGCGCATCAGGGTGGATTTGCCGCATCCGGAGGGGCCGAGGAGGCCGGTGATCCGGCCGCGGGGCACGTCGAAGGCGAGGGCGTCGAGGACGGTGCGGCCGCCTCGGGTGACGGTGAGGTCGTGGGCGTGGACGGCGGGGTCGGCGGGGTCGGCGGGGTCGGCGGGGTCGGCGGGGTCGGCGGGGTCGGCGGGGTCGCGGCCATAATTCATCATGCGATGAATACTCCTCCGGGCGGGGTGGAGCGTCAAGGGCTCGGACGGGGTGGGCGGGACGGGGCGAGGGGCGTGCTGAGGGGCGGCTGGAGCGGGACGGGAGGCGCAGCGAGGGTCGGGGGGAGCGGGACGGGCGGCGTGCTCAGAAGGGGCGAGGGGTGGCTGAGGCGTGGAGGTGGTGATGCGGTCGGGTGTGGTGCAGGGGCGGCGCATGACAAGGCACTGTGCGCACCGGCGGGCGCCGTAGTGAAGAGAACCGGCCGTTCGTGGTCGATAACTCCGCGTTTACAGGGTGGTTACAAACCGACTTGTGGTCCTGCGCGTTGGCTTGGACACAATGGGGGTGACCTGTCCAGCCGCGCCGGGAGGGGCGACGATGGCGAAGATCCGGGTCCGCGGCCTCGGCCGGCTCCTGTTGATCGTCGTGACCGTCGTGCTGGCCCTGTCCCTCGGGACGGACGCCGTGTACGGAGAACATGCGCCGGCCGCACCGGCCGCGAACGGCGTCGGCCGTACGGCGCCCTCGGGTACCGAACCCCGGGCGTCCGACACCTCGACCGCGGAGAATCCGGAATCCGGCAGTGACCGCTGCCCGCCGCGCCGCGACGGGCGTTCCACGGCCTCGGTGGCCGCGCCGACGCCACCGGTCACCACCGTCTCAACCGCCGGCCGGGGACGGACCGGGGGCGGGCTGCGCCTGACCGTCCCGCTGACCGGCCGGCAGGCCGTACCTCTGACGAGATCCGGCGAACTGCCGCTCCGGCACGCCGTCTTCCGCTGCTGAGAGCCGAGAGGTAAGAGCCGAGAAGTAGGAGCCGAGAGCCGAGAGCCGCCCCAAGGGCCTCTTCGGTCCGCGTATCCGAAGGGCCTCTCCCGGCCCGTGTGTCCGACGGATTCAGCCGTCGCTGCCCTTCACGTCCCTTCACGTCCCGTCGCGTCCCGTCGCGTCCCGTCGTGTCACCTCAATGTCCCTGCATGGCGCGCGCCCGCCCGGCGATGCCCGGCAATGCCCGGGAGTAGGCGTAGCGCGGGCAACGGGCCGTCGGGCACCAGCCGCTGAGCGCATCGCCATCACCCGACGTCCACTCGTGCGCGACAGTTCGCGTCAGTTCGCGCGACAGTTCGCGTCAGTTCGTGTCCGATCACGTTCGTTGGCGACCGTGCGTACCCGTGTGTATCCGTGCGCCACCGCATCTCGCACTCGTTGGAGGCATCCCATGCGTAAGTTCCGTGTTGCCCGTCAACGTTCATTCCGGCCGTCCATACCGTCACGGCAGGCGCTGTCGGTCTGGCGCGCCGATGTCACCGCCTCGCTCGTCGTCTTTCTCGTCGCCGTCCCGCTGTGTGTCGGGGTGGCCGTCGCGTCCGGGGTGCCGGCCGAACTGGGGCTGGTCACCGGGATCGTCGGCGGACTGCTCACCGGGTTACTGCCCGGCAGCAGTCTGCAGGTCAGCGGCCCGGCCGCGGGGCTGACGGTGCTGGTCTACGAGGCCGTGCAGGAGTACGGGCTCGGCACGCTGGGCGCGCTGGTGCTGATCGCCGGGGTGCTGCAGCTGGCCATGGGGGCGCTGCGGCTCGGGCGCTGGTTCCGGGCCATCTCCGTGGCGGTCGTCCAGGGAATGCTCGCCGGCATCGGGCTCGTGCTGATCGCCGGGCAGCTGTACGCCCTGGCGGACGCCAAGGCGCCGGGCGGCGGGCCGGCGAATCTGGGCGGGCTGCCGAAACTGGCGGCGGACACCGCCGGGTCCGGAGCCTCGCTCGCGGCGCTGGCGGTGGGCGCGGGAACCATCGTGCTGCTGGTGCTGTGGCCGAAGTGGCGGCGCGCGGCGCGGGTGGTGCCGGCGCCGCTGGTGGCCGTGGCGCTGGCGACGGCCGTGGTGTGGATGCTGGAGCTGCCGGTGGCCCGGGTCGAGGTGGCGGGCCTGCTGGAAGTCGTCCAGCCGCCTGGCGGCGCGGACTTCCTGCGGCTGACGGAGGCGGGGGCGGTGGCCGGTGCGCTGGGCACCGTGCTGGCGTTCACCCTGATCGCGTCGGCGGAGTCGCTGTTCTCCGCGGCCGCGGTGGACCGGCTGCACGACGGTCCGCGGACCGATTACGACAGGGAGCTGATGGCCCAGGGCGCGGGCAACACGGTGTGCGGCCTGCTGGGGGCGCTGCCGATGACCGCGGTGATCGTCCGTAGCGCCGCGAATGTGCACGCCGGGGCCCGGACCAAGGCCTCGCGGGTGCTGCACGGGGCGTGGCTGCTGCTGTTCGCGGTGGCCTTCCCCGCGGCGCTGGGTGTGGTGCCGCTCGCGGCGCTGGCCGGGGTACTGGTGCATGCAGGCGGCAAGTTGCTGCCGGTGAAGCAGTGGCGTCCGCTGTGGCGCGAGCACCGGGGGGAGGCCGTGGTGCTCGCCGCGACGGCGGTGGCGATCGTGGCCACCAACATGTTCGAGGGGGTACTGCTGGGACTGCTGATGGCGGTGGCCAAGTCGGCGTGGGAGACCTCGCACGTGCACCTGGAGATCGTGGGGCTGGACGAGCCGGCGGCACCGGCCACCGGGGGCGACACGGCCGGCGGTGTCGCGGCCGGCCTCGGGACGGGCGGCCTCCGGACGGACGGAGACAGGCCGGACGGAGACAGGCCGGACGGAGACAGGCCGGACGGACACGGGACCCGTGGGCCGGACGAACCCGCAACCCGCAGGACGGACGGCTCCGGCGCCCGGCGCCCCATCCTCGTACGGGCCCTGGGTCATGCCACCTTCCTGCGCCTGCCGAAGCTGCTCGACCAGTTGGAGGCGCTGCCCAAGGACCGGGAGATCCAGCTCGATCTGTCGGGGCTGCGGCATCTCGACCATGCGTGTGCGGCGGCCCTCGGAAACTGGGAGGAGCAGCAGCGGCGCGGGCCGGACGGCACCACCCGGCAGAAGACACCATCCATCGCCCCGTAGGGCACCCCGGGCCCCGTACCCCGTAAGGCAACTCAGGCCCCGTACCCGTAGGGGCACCCCGGGCCCCGTACCCCGTAGGGCACCCCAGGCCCCGTAGCGCAACCCGGAGGGAAAGGACCGACGTTGCCGCAGAAATGACCGTAAGGTCGGCATGCTTGTGATCGCCGACCCTTGGAGCGCTGTGAATCGCCGGCCTTTCCGCTGCTGCGGTGCGACCGCCGCCCTCTCCGTCGCCCTGCTGCTCTCCTCGTGCACGAACGGCGCCGAGGGCGTCCGGGGGGCGGCGGGCAGCGGCGGGGTGGGCGATCCGCTCTTCCCTGCGCTCGGCAACGGCGGCTATCAGGTGCGCCATTACGGGCTCGATCTCGACTACGACGTGAAGAAGAAGCGCCTGGACGCGACCGCCGAGATCACCTCCGAGGCCACGAAGAATCTGCGGTCCTTCCAGCTCGATCTGCAGGGGCTGCGGGTCTCGGACGTACGGGTCGACGGCAAGGACGCCGCGTTCTCCCGTAAGGGGCACAAGCTGATCGTCCGGCCGGCCGAAGGCCTGAGGAAGGGCGCACGGTTCCGTACGACCGTCGACTACCACGGCACACCGCAGGAGCTGAAGGATCCGGACGGTACGACGGAGGGGTGGGTCAAGACCGCCGACGGGGCGTTCGTCGCGGGCGAGCCGGCCGGGTCCATGACCTGGTTCCCCGGCAACAACCACCCCGAGGACAAGGCGGCCTACGACTTCACGATCACCGTGCCGAAGGGCTATACCGCCGTCGCCAACGGGGATCTGCGGTCGGAGAAGACGACCGGCGGCCGGACCACCTTCCGTTGGCACAACGGGCAGCCCATGGCCAGTTACCTCGCCACCGCCACCATCGGCCGCTTCGATGTCCACCGGTCCCGTACGGCCGACGGGCTGCCGCTGTACGTCGCGGTGGACCCGGCGGAGGCCAAGGCGAGCAAGGGGCCGCTGGAGCAGCTGCCGGAGATCCTGAAGTGGGAGAGCGGGCTGTTCGGCCGCTACCCCTTCTCCTCCGCGGGCGCGATCGTCGATGATACCCCGGCCCGGATCACGTGGATGGCGCTGGAGACCCAGACCAAGCCGGTCTACGCCGGGGCGCCGGACACCGTGACCGTGGTGCACGAGATGGCCCACCAGTGGTTCGGCGACTCGGTGACCCCGAAGACCTGGAAGGACACCTGGCTCAACGAGGCCTTCGCGACCTACGCCGAGTGGCTGTGGGTGGAGCACAAGGGCGGCAAGACCCCGCAGCAGCAGTTCGACGCGCTCTACAAGGACAAGACGGACACGCAGCGCTGGGCCTTCCCGCCGGGCGATCCTGGCAAGGCGAAGAATGTGACCGGGGTGCCCGTCTACGAGCGGGGCGCGATGCTGCTCCAGGAATTGCGGAACGCGGTCGGCGACAAGACCTTCTTCCGGATCCTCAAGGAGTGGCCCGCCAAGTACCGCTACTCCACCGCCGACGCGAAGGAATTCATCGCCTTCTGCCAGGAACGCACGGATGTGGATCTGACCGGGCTGTTCGACACATGGCTCTACGGCAAGGGAAAGCCGGAACGGGAGTAGCGGCCGGGCGCCACCCGGCCAGTCACACCGGACCGGTGCCCCCGGCCGGTGCCACCCCGGCCGGTGCCACCCCGGCCAGTGCCACCCGGCCAGTGCCACCCGGCCAGTGCCACCCGGCCCGGAATGCCGAGCAACACCCACTCACCGGCCGATGCCCGGGATGCAGCCGACGATGTCCGGGCGTCGGGCCGCCAGCCGCAGGACGCGGACGGCGTTGCGGACCACCTGCTCCTTGACGCGGGCGGCCGGACGGCCCGTCAGCACGCGCTCGCGCGGGGTGTCGTCGGCCCGTAGCGACTGGATCAGGCCGTCGTGCCGCCCCAGACTCACGCACTGCACGAAGAACGCGTACGTCAGCGGGCGGGGCGCGGCGCCACGCGACTCGGTGATGATCGCGCCGGCCACGTGTGAGCCCGTCGGCAGCGCGGTGGCGCAGGCCATCCGCAGGGCCCCGGCGCGGGGCGTGCGGGCCGCTGCCGCGTCGCCCGCGGCGTAGATGTCGGGGTGGCTGACCGAGCGCAGCGCCCCGTCGACCAGGATCCGGCCGGTGCGCGGGTCGGTGTCCAGCCCCGCGTCGCGCGCGAGCCCCCCGGCGGCGGTCATGGCGCCGGTCCACAGCACGGCGTCGGCGTCGGCGTCGTCCCCGTCGGCAACCCGGTGGCCCTCCTCGACGCGGACGTGCAGCCGGTCGAGGACGGTTCGGACATGCTCCCGGCCGCGGGCCGACAGCCCTGTGCCGATCTCGCCGCCGGTCAGCAGCCGGACCCGCCACCCGGGGTGGGACTCGGCGATCTCGGCGGCCATCTCGATGCCGGTCAGGCCACCGCCGACCACGGCCAGCGTGCCCGGGCCGTCCAGCAGCCGCTTGTGCAGGGCGGCGGCGCTCTCGGCGGTGAAGGCCCGCTCCCACGGCCCGCGGGCGGGGGCGCCCGAGGGGCCGGCACCGCGCAGGTCGGTGTGGCTGCCGAGGGTGTAGACGAGCCGGTCGTAGAGGAGGGTGCGGCCGCAGTCGGTGTGCACGGCGCGGGCGGCCGGGTCCAGCGCGGTGGCGCGGGCGGCCAGATGCTCGATGCCGGTGCCGTGCAGCATCGCGGCCCGGGGATGGTCCACCACGGGGCGCCCGGCGGCCAGTTCGTGCAGGCGCACCCGTTCGGCGAAACGGTCACTGGGATCGACCAGGGTCACCTGCGCATACGGAGCGAGCCGGAGCGCGGCCATGGTGCCCGCGTAGCCACCGCCGAGAACCACGACCCGCAGCCGCTGCCGGACCCGCTGCCGCACCCGCTGCCGTGCCACGCTCTTCATGCTGCCTCCTGCTCCTGGTGACGGGGCGTCGCGCCGGATCGTGCGACGCGTCGGAAGGGGGACGAAGCAGGGTGGCGCGGTGTGACACCCCTACAACGGGTCAGGGCCGGAGTCAGGGTCAGGGCAGGGGGCGGCGTCAGGGCCGGCATCAGGGCCGGCATCAGGGCGGGCGTCAGGGCCGAGGTCGAGCGGGAGGTGCAGGCCGAGGTCGAGGTGGCCGAGCTTGTCGGGGTTGATGACGGCGTCCACCTCCGTGATCCGCCCGGCGTGGACGGTGAAGGCGAACACCCCGGACTGCTCGCCCACCCGGTCGACGAAGACCAGCCCGGTGGCTCCGTTGACCTCGGCCAACGCGACCCGCAGCCCCTCCCGTTGGGCGCCTCGGGTGACCAGGCCCCGCACATAGCGGGCGACCTTCTCGCGGCCCAGTACCGGCCGGCGGGCGGCACTCACCTTGCCGCCGCCGTCCGAACGCCAGACGACCTCCGGGTCGAGGACGGACAGCAGCGCATCGAGATCGCCGCCCATGACGGCGGACAGGAAGGCCTCGACGGTGCGGCGGTGCTCCGCACGGTCGACGGTGCGGCGCGGGGCCTCGGCCCGTACCCTCCTGCGGGCGCGGGAGGCCAACTGCCGTACGGAATCCGGGGTGCGGCCGACCGCCTCGGCGACCTCCGGGAAGGGGACCGCGAAGACGTCGTGGAGGATGAAGGCGGTGCGCTCGGCCGGGGTGAGCCGTTCCAGGACGGTGAGCAGCGCCATCCCGACGGATTCGTCGAGCGTCACCCGGTCCTCGGGGCTGCCGGGACCGCCGGGGCCGCCGGGGCTCCCCGAGCCCGTCGCGCCGAGGGGCAGCGGGCCGTCGCTGCCGTCGAGCAGCGGCTCCGGCAGCCAGGGACCGACATAGGTCTCGCGGCGGGCGCGGGCCGAGCCCAGCAGGTCGTAACAGATGCGGCTCACCACGGTGGTGAGAAAGCCGCGCGGGCTGGCCACCGCAGGCTCGTCGGGCAGCGCCTGCCAGCGCAGCCAGGCCTCCTGCACGGCGTCGTCGGCATCGGTGACCGTGCCCATGATCCGGTAGGCGATGGCCCACAGTCGGCCGCGCTGCTCCTCGAACTGCGCGAGCCGGTCGTCGTCCCGCGCGCCCCGCGCGCCCCTCTCTCCCCTTGCTCCCCTCGCTCCCCCCGTACTCGGCTCCGTCCCCGTCCCCGTCCCCGTCCCCGTCCCTGTCCCCGGCGCCGTATCCGGCTCCGTCCCCGTCCCCGGCTGCGTCATCGACCGCTCCTCCGCTTCCGTTCAGGCCGTTTGGCCCGCCCTTTACGACGAGGCAGGCGGCCGGAGTGTGACAGTCAGGTCGAGCGCGTAGGCCTCCTCGACGATGCCGTCCGGGAAGACGGCCAGCAGCGCGGTCCGCTCGTCCTCCAGGATGGGGGCCGCTGCCGCCGGGCCGATGGCGGAGAAGTACGAGCGGCTGCCCAGCATCGCGAGGTGGGTGTCGAGGGGGACCCGCCGCGTCCAGTGCAGGACGCGGAAGGCGGGCTCCAGGCCGAGGCCGAGGTCGCGGAGCAGGTCGGGAGCCTCCGGTGCGACGCCGTGGCTGTGGTACTCCGGCAGCCGGCGGGCGATCCGGGCCTCCTGATCGGCGGCCCATCCGACGTCTTGGTCGGGGATGTTCCACCACAGCGCGAGCGCGCCGCCGGGCCGCAGCACCCTCAGGGCCTCGGGGACGGAGCAGGCCGGGTCGGTCCAGTGCCAGGACTGTGCGTAGCCGACGAGGTCAAAGCCCGCGTCGTCGGAGAACGGCAGTGCATCGCCGAGTGCGCGGACGAGCGGCGTGTCCGGATGGGCGGCAATCAGCTCGGCGGCCATCGCGGCCCCCGGCTCCACCGCGGTGACCCGCGCCCCGCGCCCGGCGAGCAGCCCGGTCGCAATACCGGTCCCGGCCCCGACGTCCAGCACCCGTGCCCCGGCCAGCGGCTGCCCGGCCAGCTCCTCGATGGCGTCGAAGAGGGCCGGCGGATAGCCGGGGCGGGCGGCGGCGTACTGGGCGGCCACCGCGTCGAACGACCGGGCGAGGGTGGCGTGGCCCGGTGGCGGAGAGGGGAGTACGGGCTGTGGGGCCAGGGGCAGTTGTTCCAGCGGGGATCGGTGCGGCATGCCCCCATCCTCCCAACGGCACCGAGCGCGCACAGGTGCCGACGAAAAGTCGGAGCAGGTTCTTCTTCAGCGGCGCTTCTCGGTCCGGGACTTCTTTTTGGCGGCCGGATTGCCGGTACGGGCGCCGCGGCGGCGTTGGTACCGCTCCCGGGCCGCGGTGTACTCGGCACGGTGCAGCCTCTCCCCCGGGGCCTCGACGAGAGTGCGGCAGAAATAGGCGAGCAGCGAGCCGATGAAGCCGATCAGCATCAGGCCCTGGGAGGACGTGTCGGCCGTGTTCCGGGCGGCCGGGTCGGGGCGGCGGACGAAGCCGTCCCAGGTGCGGCGGAAGGCCAGGGCGCTGCAGATGGCGAAGCCGGCGACGACGAGGATGCCGACGAACCGGCCGACGGCGGCGATCTCCAGCCCCTGGAACGCAAAGCGCAGCACGACCGCCCCGGCAGCCGCGAGCGCGAGCGAGCCCACCGCGACACCGGCCCGGCGCAGGCCGTACCCGCCGTCGTGGTGGACCCAGGTGGTGCCGAAGAACCGGATCTCCGCCGGCTCGGGGCCGCCACGCCCCGGGCCGGCGGGCGCCGGGCCACCGGGCTCCGGGCCACCGGGCTCCGGGCTCGGCGCGGGCGTCTGCTCATCGCTCATAACGGTGATTATCACCGCAGGCGCCCCTGCCGGCCCGGAGCCCGGTGGCCCGGCGCTCCGGTCCCGCGCCTCAGTTCGTGCAGCGCGGCGCGACCATGCCGCTGCTGCCCGTGCGGACGTACGCGTCGGAGACGTACTGGCCGGCCCCGATGCAGTCCCAGATGTCGGTGGTGCCGTACGGGCCGCTGACCGACTGGCCGTACCGCTGGCAGCGGATCTGGATCCGGGCCCCCTCCTCCAGCTGGCGGACCGCGGGGTAGTTGGTGCCGGGGCCCTGGCGGACCTTGACGCGGTAGCCGGGTGCGACGGGATAGGTGGGTCCGCCGGACGCGGCGGCGAGCGCCTGGTCGGCGGCCGGTTCCACGGAGCCGAGATCGTCCTGAGTCGTCATGCTGTTCTCCCCCGTTGACGAAGCGTCGAAGACGCTCGTGTTGACCCGCAACTTGCCTGCTCGCGACCGAGGGCGCGGGCAGTTGTGCCACGGCACGCTAGCAAGCCTCACTCATCTCGTACGCGCCATCGACTAGGCTCCGCGCGTCGCACCTGCGACCGAATGGCAAGGGAACGACACGGGGGTGGGACCATGCCATCGCTGCGCAATTCGGGGGTCGGCCCGGAAGCGGAGCATCCGGAGTACGCCGGCCAGTACCGCCTGGAGGCACGCCTCGGCTCCGGCGGTATGGGCGTGGTCCATCTGGCGCGCTCGTCGTCCGGACTGCTGCTCGCGGTCAAGGTCGTCCATGCCGAATTCGCCCAGGACCCGGAGTTCCGCGGGCGGTTCCGGCAGGAGGTGGCCGCCGCGCGGCGGGTCAGCGGGGCCTTCACGGCGCCCGTCGTGGACGCCGATCCGGACGCCGGGCGCCCCTGGATGGCGACCCTCCACATTCCCGGGCCGACCCTCTCCGATCATGTGAAGCGGAATGGTCCGCTGGCGGTCGACGAGGTGCGGCGGCTGGCCGCGGGGCTCGCCGAGGCGCTGCGCGACATCCATCGCGCGGGCGTGGTGCACCGCGATCTCAAGCCGGGAAATGTGCTGCTGGCCGCCGACGGGCCGAAAGTCATCGACTTCGGTATCTCCCGGCCGTCCGACAGCGAAATGCGCACCGAGACCGGCAAGTTGATCGGCACGCCGCCCTTCATGGCACCCGAACAGTTCCAGCGGCCGCGTGAGGTGGGGCCGGCGGCGGATGTCTTCGCGCTGGGTTCGGTCCTGGTGCATGCCGCCACCGGAAGCGGCCCGTTCGACTCGGAAAGCCCCTACATCGTCGCGTACCAGGTGGTGCACGACGAGGCCGATCTGACGGGCGTACCGGCGGAGTTGGTGCCGCTGATCGAGAGCTGCCTGGCGAAGGCCCCGGCGGACCGGCCGACGCCGGGCGCACTGATGGAGTTGCTGCGGACGGATGCGCCGCACGGTGCGCCGCTGAGTACGCCACCGAGTGCACCGCTGGGTACGCCGCTGGGTGCACCGCTGGGTGCACCGCTGGACGCCGCGCCTCCGGTGAACATGCTGCCGGATCCGGATGACTTGTCGCCGGACGGTACGGCGCCGGCCGGTATGTCGCCGGGCGGTATGTCGCCGGACTCGGCGACGGGCGATGCGGCGACGGGCGATGCGGCGACGGGCGATGCGGCGGCGGTACGGATACCGGAACAGCGGCAGCGGGAGCGGAAGCGGAAGCGACCGGAGCAGCGGCAGCCGGAGCAGCTGCCGCCCGAACAGCTCCCGCCGGTACGGGACGAGACCACCCCGCCACGTACCGAGACGACGCATGTCCCCGTATCGGCACCCGTCGAGAGCCCCGTCGAAGGCACCGAAGGCACCGAAGGCACGCCCGGGAGCCCCGCCGACGCCGAGCCCCCGGCCTCCCCCAAAGGCCCCACCGATCCCGCCGATCCCGCCGATCCCGCCGATCCCACCGATCCCACCAATCCCACCAACACTGGCAACCCCGCCGGGCTCCGCCGCCCCACCCGCTCCCGTGCCCGGCGCTGGCCCCTCTGGGCCGCGCTCGCCCTCGTCGTGACCGGTGCCGGGGCGTACACGGGCGTCCGGGCCCTGTCCCCGGGCGGGAACGGGCCGGACCCCGCCCTGCAGACCCGCCCCTCGCACACCGGCCGGGCCGACTTCCACCCGTGGCAGACCACGCTCGTCGAACGCCCCGAGGGCCACGACGCCGAAATGCCGTTCTGCACCAGCGGATCCGGCGCCGTCTTCTGCGGCCAGTCCGGAGTCCCGGCCGCCCGGCTCGATCCGGACACCGGCCGACCGGCATGGCAGCGCACGGACCACCGCGCCCAGGGCGAGAACGCCGCGAAATTCGCCGCTTCCCCCACCCCGCCGGTGCTCTCCGGCGGGCTGCTGTACGTCTTCTCCGGCGACGGCAAGCAGCTCAGCGCCCTCGACCCGTCGGCCGACGGCAAGGGCGCCACCCGCTGGACCAAGGACGTCTCCGGATACGAGGGCCAGACCAGGATCGTCGGGAACCGCATCCTGCTGACGGCGGCGGACGGCACGGTCACCGCGCTGGACAGCACGACCCACCGGCAGCGCTGGCACAAACGCTTCACCGGCCACCACCTGCCGCTCTTCTCCTCCTACGGCGACGCGCACACCGCCTATGCGGCCGAGGGCACCCCCGACGGGACCGGCACCCAGGTCACCGCCATCGACCCGGCGGACGGCAAGGCCCACTGGACGCGGCGGCTGCCGGGGACACTCACCCCGGCCGGTACCGGTGCGTCCGGTGCGCTCTATCTGACCGTCACCGACCCGAAGTTCACCTTCCGCACCACCGCCGTCGTCCGCTACGACCCCGCCACCGGACACACCGGGCGGCTCCCGCTGACCTCGCCGCTCGACCAGGTGGCCGCCGTGGTGCACGGCGAGTCGGTCTATCTGCTCGCCGAGGGCGGCGCGCTGGAGGCCGTCGGGGAACGGAAGTGGGACACCGAGACGTCGGTCAGCCGGGGTTCGGCGCCGGTGGTGAGCGGCGGCCGGCTGTATTTCACCGCGGCGGACGGCCGGCTGCTGGCGGTCGACACCCGCAACGGCGGTCTGCTCGGCCAGACCCCACCGCGGCTGGACGGCCGCCGCCACAACGGCTACCTGCAGATGCTGCCCGCCCCGCAGGTGGATGCGCCCCGCGGCCGGATCTACGCGGCCGCCCCGAACGGCACGGTCTTCGCCGCGGCGACCCGGGATCCGGCCGCCTGGTGACCGCCGGGCCGTGCACCGCCCGGGGCGTGGCAACTACAGGTACAGGCTTCCCGCCGGACACCCGGCACGGCGGCGGCCTCCGGGCCGAGGCTGCCCTTGGTGCACCTCGTATGCGTGCCGACATGGCACGCCGGGGAGACGTACGGGGCGCGCCCGGTCACCGGGCCGCCCGGTCGAGCACGGCGATGAGCCGGTGCGTCGTCTCCAGGTTGCAGCGCCCCAGCTCGATGAGCGGACGCGGCTGCGCGTAGCCGTACGACACGGTGTCCACGCCGAGTGACGGCAGCACGATCCCGTTCTGCTTGAGCGCAGCCGCCAGCTCGGCGCAGGCCGCCTCGGCCTCTTCCCTCTTGCCGGCCGCCGCCCGTCGTTCCGTCGCCATCCTTGCCGCTCCCGTCTGCCGTTTTCCTGCCTGGAGGACCGGAGCGCAACTACTGTGTGTGTTCCGGCCCTTACGAGAATGGGCCAGGAAAAGGGCGCGAATGCCGCTTGCGGGCCGTATTCCGCGACCACGCACCGTTAGTTCCACACCTTCCACGGAGGAGGTCGCCATGCCGCCGAGGCGAGCGGTCACCGGTCGGAGCCAGGAACCACGCCAACGCTTCATCGAAGAGCTGCGATTACTGCGTGCCCAGAAGGGCGACAGCCTCCGGAAGCTCGGAGAGGTACTGGGCTGGGACTGGTCGCTGTTCGGCAAGATGGAGAGCGGCCAGACGATCGGCAGCCCGGAGGTCGCACAGGCGCTGGACCAGTACTACGGGACGAAGGATCTGCTGCTGACGTTGTGGGAGTTGGCGGCCGGTGATCCCACACAGTTCAAGGAGCGCTACCGGCGCTACATGGCCTTGGAAGCAGAGGCCGTGAGCCTCTGGCACTTCGGCGTCAGTACCGTTCATGGTCTGCTTCAGACCGAAGGCTACGCACAAGCCTTGCTCTCGGCGGGCGGCAGCAGCGGCGAAGAGTTGACCCGGCAGGTCGAGGCTCGGATAGGGCGTCGAGGTTTGCTGGATGGTGACCACCCGCCACGGTTCCGCACCATCCTTTCCGAGGCCGTGCTACGAACGCCGTTGGAGGATGCCGAGCTGTGGCGGAAACAGCTTGAGCACCTGATCGAGGCGACCGCGCGTCCGAACATCACACTCCACGTGCTGCCCTTCAGCTCCGGCCTTTACGGCTTGGACAGCACCGCTGTGATGTTTCTGCGACTGCCGGACAGTCGCACCGTGGCCTATACCGAGAACGCCCACCGCGGCGAACTCATTGAGGAAGCGGGCCCTGTTGAGCATCTGCAAGGCGCGTACGATGCGGTTCGTGACCTGGCATTGAGCCCGGCCGAATCGCGGAAGTTCGTCATGCGGATGTTGGAGGAAGTGCCGTGCGATCCATCGACCTGAGCAACGTCACCTGGCGCAAGAGCACCCACAGCAACTCGGACGGCGGCGCCTGCATCGAAGTCTCCGACGACCTCCTGTCCACCGCCACCTGGCGCAAGTCCAGCCACAGCAACCAGGACGGGGGCAACTGCCTCGAAGTCTCCGACGACTTCCCCGCCGTCGTCCCCGTCCGCGACAGCAAGGCCCCCCAAGGCCCCGCCCTCCTCTTCGAGGCGCCCGCCTGGTCGTCCTTCGTCACCGCCGTGAAAAGCGGGCGTCTCCCCAGCGTCTGACGTACCCCCGGCCCCAAGTACGGGCCCGCATACCGGCCCCCGTCGCTCGCCCGCGACGGGGGCCGTCGCCGTACCGCAGCGCGGTCGGCGCACTGGTCCGCGACGGGGGCCCGGCGGCTTACGCGGGCCCGGTCGTCACGCGCTACCAGCCGATCTCTCCCGTGGAGTCGAAGAGCCGCCCGCTCGGCCCCCTCACCGAGAGGGCGAGCCGCACGATCGTGGTGGCGCTCTGCTCGGGAGTGCTGGTGCCGGTGTGTCCGTTCAGCGCGGTCGCGGTGAAGCCCGGGTCGACGGCGTTGATCAGGAACCCCGGCAACGCACGGGCGTATTGGTACGTCAGCATGTTGAGGGCCGTCTTCGACACGGGATAGACCAGCCCCTCCAAGCGCGACTCCATGCGCTCCGGGTCCGCGTTGACGGCGAACGAGCCCCGGCCGCTGGTCACGTTGACGACACGCGGGTGCTCCGCCTTGCGCAGCAGGGGCAGCAGAGCGTGGGTCATGCGGACCGCGCCCAGCAGATTCACATCCATGACAGCCTCGAAATCGTCGGCTGTGGTCTCCTCCACGGCGGGGCGGCTGCCGCCGGTTCCCGCGTTGTTGATCAGCACATCGATGCGGCCGTGCTCCTCCCCGAGCTGCCGCGCCACCGCGTCGACCTGCGACTGGTCCGTCACGTCGAGTGGCACGAACCGCACATCGGCCCCGTCGGCCGACAGATCACGCGCTGCCGCGCGGCCCCGTTCCCGGTCGCGCGCACCAAGGTGGACGGTCATCCCCTCGGCAGCCAGCAGCCGGGCAACTTCCCGGCCGATCCCCTGGTTGGCTCCTGTCACCACAGCTACGTCCGCATTGGTCATAGCTCAGCATGATCTCTGTTCTTCCGGCTTCGCGTCCACGCGTCAGGCCACAACGGAAGCGGTGCGGCGGCGTTATGAAGAACAAAGCGGTGCGGCGGGCCCTGAGGCCGCCGCACCGCTTGCCACACTGCTTGCCGTACCGAGCCGCCGCTCAGCCCAGCTTGCTCACATCGCGCACCGCGCCCTTGTCCGCGCTGGTCGCCATCGCCGCGTACGCGCGCAGCGCCTGGGAGACCTTGCGCTCGCGCTGCTTCGGCGCGTAGACGCCTTCGAGCGCCAGCCGGCGGGACTCCAGCTCCACGTCACCGACGAGGAGTTCGATGGTGCGGTTGGGGATGTCGATCTTGATGCGGTCGCCGTCCTCGACGAGGGCGATGGTGCCGCCGGCCGCCGCCTCGGGCGAGGCGTGGCCGATGGACAGGCCGGAGGTGCCGCCGGAGAAGCGGCCGTCGGTGACCAGTGCGCAGGCCTTGCCCAGGCCGCGGCCCTTGAGGAAGGACGTCGGGTAGAGCATCTCCTGCATACCGGGGCCGCCCTTGGGGCCCTCGTAGCGGATGACGACGACGTCGCCCTCCTTGATCTGCTTCTTGAGGATCTTGTCGACGGCCTCTTCCTGCGACTCGCAGACCACGGCCGGGCCCTCGAAGTTCCAGATCGACTCGTCGACGCCGGCGGTCTTCACGACGCAGCCGTCCTCGGCGAGGTTGCCCTTGAGGACCGCGAGGCCGCCGTCGACGGAGTAGGCGTGCGCCAGGTCGCGGATGCAGCCGCCCTCGGCGTCGACGTCGAGGCTGTCCCAGCGCTCGGACTGGGAGAAGGCGGTGGCCGAGCGCTTGCAGCCGGGGGCCGCGTGCCACAGCTCGACGGCCTCGTCGGAGGGTGAACCGCCGCGCACGTCCCAGGTCTTGAGCCATTCCTCGATGGAGGCGCTGTGCACGGTGTGCACGTCCTCGTTGAGGAGCCCGGCGCGGTAGAGCTCGCCGAGGAGGGCGGGGATGCCGCCGGCGCGGTGCACGTCCTCCATGTAATACGTGCCGCCCGGCGCGACGTTCGGGGCGACCTTCGCCAGGCAGGGCACCCGGCGCGAGACCGCGTTGATGTCGTCCAGGTCGAAGTTGAGGCCGGCCTCCTGGGCGGCGGCCAGCAGATGCAGGATCGTGTTCGTCGAGCCGCCCATGGCGATGTCCAGGGCCATGGCGTTCTCGAAGGCGGCGCGGGTGCCGATGTTGCGCGGCAGGACGGTGTGGTCGTCCTCGTCGTAGTGCCGCTTGGTGATCTCGACGACCGTGCGGCCGGCGTTCTGGTACAGCGCCTTGCGGGCGGTGTGGGTGGCCAGCACCGAGCCGTTGCCGGGCAGTGAGAGGCCGATCGCCTCGGTCAGGCAGTTCATGGAGTTGGCGGTGAACATGCCGGAACAGGAGCCGCAGGTCGGACAGGCGTTTTCCTCGATACGGAGGATGTCCTCGTCCGAGATCTTGTCGTTGACGGCGTCCGAGATCGCGTCGACCAGGTCGAGGGTGCGGACCGTGCCGTCGACGAGGGTCGTCTTGCCGGACTCCATCGGGCCGCCGGAGACGAAGACCGTCGGGATGTTGAGCCGCATCGCGGCCATCAGCATGCCCGGAGTGATCTTGTCGCAGTTGGAGATGCAGATCAGCGCGTCGGCGCAGTGCGCCTCGACCATGTACTCGACGGAGTCGGCGATCAGGTCGCGGGAGGGCAGGCTGTAGAGCATGCCGCCGTGGCCCATGGCGATACCGTCGTCGACCGCGATGGTGTTGAACTCGCGGGCGATGCCCCCGGCCTCGTGGATCGCCTCGGAGACGATCCGGCCGACCGGCTGGAGGTGGGTGTGGCCGGGCACGAACTCGGTGAAGCTGTTGGCGACGGCGATGATCGGCTTGCCGAAGTCCTCCCGCGCTACGCCGGAGGCCTGCATAAGGGCTCGGGCGCCGGCCATGTTGCGGCCATGGGTAACGGTGCGGGACCTCAGCTCGGGCACGATGGTCACTCCCTCGGGATTACGTCCGTACGACCGCCGGTGCCGGTACCTGGCTCTGCCGCGTAGCTCTTCCGCGTGGCTGTGCCGCGTACCGGTGGCGTCATATATCAGCTCCCGTCGAGATTACGCTCCTGATCCAAGATCTGGACAGCCTCTCCGGGATGTGAGATGGCTGACCGCAGTGCGGACAGCGGGGTGGGCGCCGTTCTTCCAGGTCAGGGTAGCAATCGGGTCTCGATCGGGCCCCTGGAGCGGCGCCGTCGGCGGTTGTCAGGACCGCGTCAGGGGTGGGCGGGATCGGGATCCGGCTGCCGGGTTCGGCCGTCAGGCCCGGCCGCCGGAGCCGCGTCGGGCTTGCGCTTGGGCTTGGGCTTGCGCTTGGGCTTGGACCGTCAGGGCTGCGTCAGATACCGCTGGAGGCTCGGGGCGACCATGGCGATGATCTCCTCCGTGTCCGCCGAGGCGATCGGGTCCATCTTGATCACATAGCGCAGCATGGCGATCCCGATGAGGTGCCCGGCGGCCAGCTGCACCCGGAACTGCGGGTCGGGTACGTCCAGTTCGCCCGCCACCCGCTGCAGCATCCGCCGCTCGATGAGCCCGCGCAGCACCGCCGCCGCGGTGTCGTTGGTCAGCGCCGAGCGCATGATCGCCAGCAGCGTCGGCCGGCTGACCGGGTTCTCCCAGACGCCGAACATGAAGCGGGCCATCCGCTCGCCCACCCCTTCACCGCCGCCCGCGATGGCCTCCGGCATGGTCAGCGCGGGCGCGAAGGTCAGCTCGATGGCGGCCTCGAAGACCTGCTCCTTGGTGCCGAAGTAGTGATGCACCAGCGCCGCGTCCACCCCGGCCGCCTTGGCGATACCCCGGACCGAGGTCTTGTCGTAGCCGCGCTCGGCGAACTTCGTACGGGCCGCGGCCAGAATCCGTTCCCGGGCACCGGGGCCGGCCTCGGCGGCGGCCCGGGCCGGGCGGCCCCGGCGGCGGGCCGGTGCGGGCGGCGTGCCGGGCGCGGCAGAGGCATCGGGGGAGACATCGGGAGAGACATCGGCGGAGGCATCGGGAGAGGCATCGGGCGACGGAGACGAGCCGGGCGCGGCAGACGAACCGTCCGGACCGGGCCCGGTGCCGCTCACGAGCCCGGGACCCAGGTCGGCGAGGCCAGATGCAGCCGGGTGAAGGCCAGCGCCTCGGCCAGGTCGGCCTCGCGTTCGGCCGCGGACATCGCCCGCCGGGTGTTGACCTCGACGACCACATGGCCCTCGAAGCCGGTGGCCGCCAGCCGCTCCAGCATCGCGGCGCAGGGCTGGCTGCCGCGACCGGGCACCAGGTGCTCGTCCTTGGCGGAGCCGTTGCCGTCGGCGAGATGGACGTGCGCCAGCCGGTCGCCCATCCGCTCCACCATCTCCAGGGCGTCATTGCGGGCGGTGGCGGTGTGCGACAGATCGACCGTGAAGTGCCGGTAGTCGTCGTTGGTGGGGTCCCAGTCCGGGGCGTACGCGAGCATTTCGCGGTCCCGGTAGCGCCACGGGTACATGTTCTCGACGGCGAACTTCACATCCGTCTCGTGCTCCATCCGCCACACCCCGCGGACGAACTCCCGCGCATAGCTGCGCTGCCAGCGGAACGGCGGGTGCACGACCACCGTCGAGGCGCCCAGCTTCTCCGCGGCGGTGCGGGCGCGCTGGAGCTTGACCCAGGGATCGGTGGACCAGACCCGCTGGGTGATCAGCAGACACGGGGCGTGGACGGCCAGCACCGGCACGCCGTGGTAGTCCGAGAGCCGGCGCAGGGCCTCGATGTCCTGGCTGACCGGGTCGGTCCACACCATGACCTCGACGCCGTCGTAACCGAGGCGCGCGGCGATCTCGAAGGCCGTCGCCGTCGACTCCGGATACACCGAGGCCGTGGACAGCGCGACCTTCGCATCCGGGATGCGCACCACTGGCTCTGTCACGAAGGACAGCGTACGGGCCAAGGCAGGGCGCGGGGCAGGAGGTCCGGCGACCGCGGCCCCCGGTCGGAGGAGGCGGGCAACGGTGCGACAGGGGGCGATGGGTGTGGCGGACCCCGCCGGGGCGTGACGAGTCTCACGAGGCCGCCGCGGTCGGCGGGCGGTGCCGGTGTCTCCCTGGTCTCCGTCCGCGGACACCCGGGAGAACCGGGGAGAACAGGCCAGAACCAGGGAGAACCGGCGAGACGGGGCCCAGCGGCAGGCCCCGTGGCCGGGTCCGGGGCGCAGGCCCCGTGGCGCAGGCCCTACGGCAAGTGGTCCAGCCGCCGCAGAATGACGCCCTCGCGCAGCGCCCACGGGCAGATCTCCAGCGTCTCGACCCCGAAGAGGTCCATCGCCGCCTCGGCGACCAGCGCCCCGGCGAGCAGCTGCCGCGAGCGCCCCTCGGACACCCCGGGCAGCGTGACCCGTTCCTCCGCCGACATCCCGGCCAGCCGCGGCACCCACTCCTCCAGCTTCTTCCGGGTCAGCTCCCGCTGGACGTACAGGCCCTCCGCCGAGCGCGCGGCGCCCGCGATCCGGGCCAGCTGCCGGAAGGTCTTGGAGGTGCCGACGACCCGGTCGGGAGTGCCGTGGCGGCTGAACTCGCTCACCACCTTGGCGATCTCGGCGCGCACCCGGCGGCGCAGCGTCCGGACGTCTTCGGCCTCCGGCGGGTCGCCGGGCAGGTCGCCCGCGGTCAGCCGGCCGGCGCCCAGCGGCAGCGACACCGCCACGTCCGGGTCCTCGTCCAGGCCGTAGGCGACCTCCAGCGAGCCGCCGCCGATGTCCAGCACCAGCAGCCGGCCGGCCGACCAGCCCAGCCACCTGCGGGCGGCGAGAAAGGTGAGCCGCGCCTCGTCCTCGCCGGACAGCACCTGCAGCTCGACCTCGGTCTCCAGGGCGACCCGGCGCAGCACGTCCTCGCCGTTGGTGGCCTCGCGGACCGCCGAGGTGGCGAACGGCAGCACGCTCTCGACGCCCTTGTCCTCGGCCACCTGGAGCGCTTCGTGGACGGTGGCCACCAGCCGCTCCACCCCCGCATCGCTTATCGCGCCCGCCTCGTCGAGGAGTTCGGCAAGGCGCAGCTCCGCCTTGTGCGAATAGGCGGGCAGCGGGCGCGCGCCCGGGTGTGCGTCCACCACGAGCAGATGGACCGTATTCGAACCCACATCGAGGACACCGAGTCTCATACGGGGAAACCTACTGCGCGGACCCCTCACTCCTGTCGGCGCGGTCCGCACCGTGATGCGCCTTAGGCTGGAGTCGTGGCAAAGACGAAAAAGGCGAAGCACGAAAAAGCGCTCACCAAGGAAGAAAAGCGGCACTCTCAGGCGACTGAGGGGGCACGGTCCCCGAAGCAGGCCCCGGCCGACGAGGTCGGCCTCGACTTCGCCCGCGCCTGGGTCGCCTTCCCGGACCCGGCCGACGACGAACAAATCTTCCGCTGCGACCTGACCTGGCTGACCTCCCGCTGGACCTGCATCTTCGGCAGCGGCTGCCAGGGCATCGAGGCCGGCCGGGCGGACGACGGCTGCTGCACGCTCGGCGCGCACTTCTCGGACGAGGACGACGAGAAGCGGGTGGCCGAGCACGTGGCACGGCTCACGCCCGACGTGTGGCAGCACCACGACGTCGGCACCCAGACCGGCTGGGTCCAGGAGGACGAGGACGGCGACCGGCAGACCCGGCGCTGGGAGGGCTCCTGCATCTTCCAGAACCGCCCCGGCTTCCCGGCCGGCGCGGGCTGCTCCCTGCACATCCTCGCGCTGCGCGAGGGCCGCGAGCCCCTGGAGACCAAGCCGGACGTCTGCTGGCAGCTGCCGGTCCGGCGCACCTACGACTGGATCGACCGGCCGGACGACACCCGCGTCCTGCAGGTGACGATCGGCGAGTACGACCGGCGCGGCTGGGGCCCCGGCGGCCACGACCTGCACTGGTGGTGCACCTCCGCGACCTCGGCGCACGGTGCGGGCGACCCGGTGTACGTCTCGTACAAGCCGGAGCTGACCGAGCTGATGGGCAAGAAGGGCTACGCCAAGCTCGCCGCGCTGTGCGAGGAGCGGCTGGCGGCGACGCTGCCGATGGCGCCGCACCCGGCGGATCCGCGGCCCCCGAAGCCCTCCCAGAAGTCGGAGAAACACGAGGAGAAGCAGAAGAAGAAGCAGAAGTAGGCGCGCGTCGGGGCCGTCCGGGCCGACGCGGTCCCGGTGCGCCCGGGCCCGGTGCGCCGAGCCCCGGTGCGCTCAGCGGGCGGGGCGGGTCGTGTTCGACGGGGTCGAGGACGGGTCGGGGCCGGTCGGCCCGGTGGTCGGCGACGGAGGCGTGGGGGTGGGCGCCGGGGACGTCGGGGCCGGCGTGGGTGTCGGCGCCGGATGCGACGGGCGCGGCGTCGGCTTGGGCTTCGGCTTCGCCGGCGTCGGACGCTGCGGGCCGGGGACGGGACCGGTCACGCCATGGCCCTTCATCGTCACGGCGGTGCCCCCCGGCTCGATGGCGATCCTGGCGCGCCAGTGGCCCGCGGGCTCCCGGTCGTGGTCGATATCGACCGTGATCGTGGTGGTCTCGCCCGGCCGCAGCGAGCCCGCCGTATGACTCAGCTGCAGCCAGGCAGCGCCCACCGAAGCCCGCCAGCGCACCGGAGCCCGGCCCGCGGCCGTGAGCGTGATCACCGTGGTCCGGCCGCTGGGCTGCGCGGCGACCGTCAGCCGGCCGGGGCCCGACTCCGCGCGGCTGCCCGGCTCGCCCGGCCGCTGCGGGCTGCCGTCCGCGCCGGTCACCTCGACGGACACATCGGGCGTCCCGTCGCCCGCCCGGAAGCCGGGATCGGGCGTCGTCCGGGCGTTGCCGGCGTTCTCGTACGGGCGGCCGCTCAGCCGTTCCCCGGTGCCGGTCTCGCTGGCCGTCACCGAGGGCGAGGCGTCCGCCGCCTCATCGCTGACGGGGCTGCCGTGGTAGGCCGCCCACAGGGCCAGCACGGGCGCCGCGACCACCGTGGCGACCACGGTGGTGGTCAGCGCGCGGCCGCGGAGCCTGCGCCGGCGGGCCACCCGGTCGGTCGGGGGGCCGACGGGAAATCCGTTGCGGTCATAGCGAGGAGAACCGTTTGCCCCACCCGTCCGGCCGCCGCGTCCCGCACCGGCCACGCCCTCCGCGCGGCCCGACTTGGCGCGCCGGGCCGCCGCCAGCGCGCCGAGCACGGCCTCGCGGGGCGCGGCGACCAGTGGCAGCGCCCCCCGGGGCACCGGCGCGGTGCCCGGCCAGGTCCCCGGGGCGGTGGCCCGCTCGGCGGTCCGCCGGCACTCGGCGCAGTCGTCGACATGGCGCACCAGCTCCCGGCTCAGGGCCGCGCCCAGCAGCATCTGGGTGTCCCCGGCCAGCTGCGCCACCTCGCGGCAGCGGCCGGACTCGACGACGGTCAGTGCCGCCCGGGTCCGCTCCACCTCGCAGGAGGCGGTGGCCAGCAGCGCGCGGGTGGCGATCGGGTCGGCGCCGAGCACCGCGGCGACCTCGTCGGCGGACAGCTGATGGCGTACCGAGAGCTCCAGTGCCTCGCGCTGCCCGGGGGTGGTGCCGGCGGCCTCCGGCCAGGCCAGCGCGGCGAGTTCACGCTGCCGGCGGCCGGCTTCGGCGGCGGCCGGGCCCGGGGCTACGGCCGGGCCGGTGACTGCGGCTGTGGCGGTGGAGGCGGTCGCGGTGGAGGCGGTCGCGGTGGTGCCGGTGGCGGCTGTCGGGGCCGGTGCCTTGGCGGCCGGGCCGGTCCGTTCGGCGAGCCGGCGCAGACAGGCCCAGCGGGCCAGCGCATAGAGCCAGGAGCGGTACCGGCCCCGGTCGGCGGGCCGCCTGCCGTGGTGCCGCTCGGCGAGCGCAAGCATCTCGCCGAGCACTGCGGTCGCCGCGTCGTGTTCGCACAGCACCGACAGGCAGTAGGTGAACAGCCCGTCCAGATAAGGCTCGTAGCCGTCGGGACGCTTGTCCGGGGTGGGTGCGGCGTCCGGGCCGGGCCGCTCGGACGGCTCCGGCCGGCTCCGGCGCCGGCCGTCGCCGCGCGACCGGTGTGCGCCGGTGGAGTGCGTGGGGTGCTCGGGCCTGCTGCTCATCACCCCGGCGACGGTAGGCGGATGATGCAGCCGGTCTTGCTCGCGTTGGACACTTTTAACCCTTACGGGTGACCATCTCCCTCAAAAGAGGACACGAATGGCCCTTTACACCGCGGGTGCACTCCGTCTGCGCCACCCGGGCGGCGCAACCGCCGGTGAGGGAGCCGCCCCTGCCGCAACCGGCATCTCCCGTCCGAGGGCCCCGCTCCTGAAAGGCCCGGGCGAGGGCTCGGGCGGGCGTTGTCAGAGCCCGCCGCTACGGTGACCCCATGGCAACGCGTAAATCCTCGGGCAAGGAGCGCCCCTCCTACCGCTGTACGGAGTGCGGCTGGACCACGGCGAAATGGCTCGGCCGCTGCCCCGAATGCCAGGCGTGGGGCACGGTCGAGGAGTTCGGCGGCGCCCCCGCGGTGCGCACGACCGCACCCGGCCGGGTCACCACCGCGGCCCTGCCCATCGGCCAGATCGACGGCACGCAGGCCACCGCCCGCTCGACGGGCGTGCCCGAGCTGGACCGCGTCCTGGGCGGCGGGCTGGTCCCCGGCGCGGTCGTGCTGCTGGCCGGCGAGCCCGGCGTCGGCAAGTCCACCCTGCTGCTGGACGTCGCCGCCAAGGCCGCCTCCGACGCCCACCGCACCCTCTACGTCACCGGCGAGGAATCCGCGAGCCAGGTGCGGCTGCGCGCCGACCGCATCGGCGCCCTCGACGACCATCTGTACCTGGCCGCCGAAACCGACCTCTCCGCCGTCCTCGGCCACCTCGACACGGTCAAGCCCTCGCTGCTGATCCTCGACTCCGTGCAGACCGTCGCCTCCCCCGAGATCGAGGGCGCCCCCGGCGGTATGGCCCAGGTCCGCGAGGTGGCCGGCGCACTGATCCGGGCGTCCAAGGAACGCGGTATGTCCACCCTCCTGGTCGGCCATGTCACCAAGGACGGCGCCATCGCCGGGCCGCGCCTGCTGGAACATCTCGTCGATGTCGTCCTGCACTTCGAGGGCGACCGGCATGCCCGGCTGCGCCTGGTCCGCGGCGTCAAGAACCGCTACGGCACCACCGACGAGGTCGGCTGCTTCGAGCTCCACGACGAGGGCATCACCGGTCTCGCCGACCCCTCCGGCCTCTTCCTCACCCGCCGTACCGAACCCGTGCCCGGTACGTGCCTGACGGTGACCCTGGAGGGCCGCCGCCCCCTGGTCGCCGAGGTCCAGGCGCTCACCGTCGACTCCCAGATCCCCTCCCCCCGGCGCACCACCTCCGGGCTGGAGACCTCCCGGGTCTCGATGATGCTCGCCGTACTGGAACAGCGCGGCCGGATCAGCGCCCTGGGCAAGCGCGACATCTACAGCGCGACGGTCGGCGGGGTGAAGCTGACCGAGCCCGCCGCCGACCTCGCCGTCGCCCTCGCCCTCGCCAGCGCCGCCAGCGACACCCCGCTCCCCAAGAACCTCGTCGCCATCGGCGAGGTGGGCCTCGCGGGCGAGGTCAGACGGGTCACCGGCGTCCAGCGGCGGCTGTCCGAAGCGGCCCGCCTCGGCTTCACCCACGCCCTGGTCCCCTCCGACCCCGGCAAGATCCCCGACGGAATGCGGGTGCTGGAGGTCGCCGACGTCGGAGCGGCCCTCAGCGTCCTGCCCAAGCGAGTGCGCCGGGAGGCCCCACAGGAAGAGGGCGCACGCCGGTAGACTTTGCCCTGGTCTCGCCCGTCACCGCAGAATTGCCTGTCGGCCACGTACGCTCCGCTGGTACGTCAACACAGCTTGGGCCGGGCGGCCTGCGGACCGACAGACCTTGCGACGGAGGAGTGCAGTGGCAGCCAACGACCGGGCATCGACTTCCGGCAGGTCCGGTGGAAGCTCCGGCACCGAGAGCCTGATGCGCGCCACGCTGAGCGCCGTCGCGCCCGGTACCGCCCTGCGCGACGGCCTGGAGCGCATCCTCCGCGGCAATACGGGCGGGCTGATCGTGCTGGGCTTCGACAAGACCGTCGAATCCATGTGTACCGGCGGATTTGTCCTGGATGTCGAGTTCACCGCCACGCGGCTGCGCGAACTGTGCAAGCTCGACGGGGCGCTGGTCCTCGACAAGGACATCAGCAAAATCCTGCGGGCCGGCGTCCAGCTGGTCCCGGACGCCTCCATCCCCACGGAGGAGACCGGCACCCGCCACCGCACCGCCCAGCGCGTCTCGATCCAGGCCGGGTTCCCGGTCGTCTCCGTCAGCCAGTCGATGCGCCTGATCGCCCTCTACGTGGACGGCGAGCGCCGCGTCCTGGAGGAGTCGGCCGCGATCCTCTCCCGCGCCAATCAGGCACTGGCCACCCTGGAGCGCTACAAGCTGCGCCTGGACGAGGTCGCCGGCACCCTCTCCGCCCTGGAGATCGAGGACTTGGTGACGGTCCGCGATGTCACCGCGGTCGCCCAGCGCCTGGAGATGGTCCGCCGGATCGCCACGGAAATCGCCGAGTACGTCGTCGAGCTCGGCACGGACGGCCGGCTGCTCGCCCTCCAGCTGGAGGAACTGATCGCCGGCGTGGAGCCGGAGCGGGAGCTCGTCGTCCGCGACTATGTCCCCCAGCCGACCGCCAAGCGCTCCCGCACGGTCGTCGAAGCGCTCGCCGAGCTGGACGCGCTCAGCCACACCGAACTGCTCGAACTCCCCACCGTGGCCCGTGCACTGGGCTACAGCGGAGCCCCCGAGACGCTGGACTCCGCGGTCTTCCCGCGCGGCTTCCGCCTGCTGGCGAAGGTCCCCCGGCTGCCCGGCACGGTCATCGACCGCCTCGTCGACCACTTCGGCGGTCTGCAGAAGCTGCTCGCCGCCAGTGTTGACGACCTTCAGACGGTCGACGGCGTCGGCGAGGCCCGCGCCCGCTCGGTCCGCGAGGGCCTGTCACGACTGGCGGAGTCGTCGATCCTGGAGCGGTACGTCTAGGTCGTGTCCGCAAAGTCCCGCCCCGGGACCTGTCTCCACCGTCGTTCACCGACCAGGGGTCAGCCGGCCCGCCCCAGAGCCACCGCCTCCTTCGCCGGGTCCAGGCCGAGTGCGGGGCGGTCCGGGCGCTGCGGTGCCACCCCGCCGGTGGCCCGCAGCCAGGCCCAGGTGCCGGCGACGGTTTCCGCGACAGGACGGCAACGCAGCCCGGACGCCAGGGCCTTGGACACCTCGCGGCCGAAGACCGCGTCCCTCAGCTCACCGGGCGCCAGCCAGACCGGCAGCTCGGTCCAGGGCTCGATACCGGCGGCGAGGATGTCCTCCGGAGCGGTCCAGCGCAGCTCCGCGTCCGAGCCGGTGACCTTCACACAACTCTCCAGCAGCTCGCCCATGGTGGCGTGCCCGGGCTCGCTCACCAGGTTGTACGGCCCGCCGAGCCCGGCCTGCAGGGCCTCGGCCGTCCACTCGGCCAGGTCACGGACGTCGATGTACTGCAGCTCCATCCCCCGCGGCCCCGGCGCCAGGACCGGGCCGCCGCGGGCGATCCGCCCCAGCCACCACGGCAGCCGCCCCACGTTCTCGTACGGCCCGAGAATCAGCCCCGCACGCACCAGCAGCGCCCGGTCCCCGAACGCCTCGGCCGCGGCCAGCTCACCGCCCCGCTTGGCCTGTGCATAGTCCTCGGCACCGGTGGCATCGGCGAAGCCCGTCACCAGCGGCGCCCCCTCATCGAACCGGCCCGTGGGCGGGAAGGCGTACACCGAGCTGCTGGAGACATAGGCATACGCCCCCGCCCGCCCGGCCAGCAGCCGCGCGCTGTCCCGGACCACCGACGGCGCACCGCTCCAGGTATCGACGACGGCATCCCACTCGCCCTTTTCCAGGGCCGCGAGCCCTGCCGCGTCCGCACGGTCACCGTGCAGCGCCGTCGCGCCCTCCGGCGGCGCGTGATTCCCACGGTGGAACACCGTGACCTCCCAGCCACGTGCCAGCGCCACCTCGGTGACCGCCCGCCCCACGAACTCCGTCCCGCCCAGCATCAGTAGCTTCATGACGGTGACTCTCCCGGACGGCACGGCCAGCGACACCGAGTCTCGCTCCCGGCGAAACCGCTACGGGCGGAAGACGCGAAGGCACGAATCACGAAGGCACGAAGGCACGAAGGCACTTATGGGCGGAGCGGGGACACGTACGGGCGGAGCGAGAACACCTGCGGGCGGAGCGGGAGCGCGTACGGGCGGAGCGGGGACACGTACGGGCAGAATCACGGCGGTGCGCGGGCCGGCTCTTCCCGGCCTCAGCCCGGGGCCCAAGCCCTTGGCTTAAGACCCTGACCTCAGTCCTCGGCCAGCACGAACGACGTATGAACCGCTTCCAGCCCCGGCACCTTGGCCTCGATCAGGTACTTGCCGGCCGGCACCGTGGCCGGGCTCAACGTTTCGCACTGCGGACCACTGGCCCGGCGGTCCCACACGATGGTGCGCTTCACCGACCCCTTGGCCGGAACCTGCAGCAGCGCGGGCCGGGTGCCCGACGGGCAGTCGTTCGAGGCCCATACCCGGTCGTCGCCCGCGGTGTCGGTGATGGTGAGCACCGCGGCCTTCTGTCCGAGATCCACCTTGCAGGCGGCACCGGCCGCGTTCTTGACCGTCAGCTCGAACTTCGGCTTGGCGTCCGGCGCATAGGACTTCTTGACGCTGTGCAGCACCAACTCGGCCTTGCCGGATACACAGTTGGGAAGCGAGGAGCCGGCCTCGACGGCGTTCTTGCCGGAGCCCTGGCCGATCGGCCCGTCGGGCACGGAACCCGAACCGCCGAAGCCGGCACCGGAGTCACCGTTGGACGCGTCTCCGTCGCCGCCCGCGGAGCCCGAGCCGCCGCCGGAACCCGGGCCCGAGCCCCCGCCGCTGCCCGACTCATCGCGCCCGCCCGGCTTTTGGCCGTTCACCGGCCCGCTGTGGGAGGGTCCCGGGGTGATGGACGTCGCGGGCCCGCTGCCGTGGGGCCCCTTGCCCTCGTCGTCGCTTTTGCCGCCGATGCCGCCCCAGTTGAGGGCCCACACGACAAGCAAGGCGAGCAGTACGACGATGGCCAGCGCAACGGCCCTCCGTCGCCAGTAGATGGAGGACGGAAGCGGCCCGATCGGATTGCGCAGTGATCCCACGCGGAAACTCTACGAGAGATCGGCCGCCGCACAGGCCAGTACCCGCCGCTTCCCACTGCAACTTTTCGCATGATCGGCCCGGAGGTGACCCCCCGGTCGCGCCGGAGAGAGCTCCGGACCGGCCCGGAGGCGGCTCCCGATCACCTCACAGACGGCTCCCGGTCGGCCGCCGGGGCCGATCCGCCTCGCCGTCCGCCGTCCGCCGTCCGCCGTCCGCCGTCCGTCAGATGTGCCTTCAGATGCGCGTTCGGATGTGCGTTCGGACAGATGCGCATCCGGGCGGATACGCGTTCCGGCGGGCCGGCGGAGCGGAGCCGGCGCAGGCCGGCACCCCGGCCTCAGGGACCCGGCCGCCACTCCTCCTTGTGCCCGAAGCCCTGCCCGTTGTCGATCAGCCGCAGCCAGTCGGGGCGCAGCTCCCACAGGGTGGTGCGCTCCAGGGCGTCGCGCAGCCGCTCACTCCCGGCGACGAAGGGGAAGCGGGCCAGGTAGACCTGCCAGCCCGCGGCCCGCTCGGCGCCGGTCAGGGGGCGGCAGTCGCCCCACCCCTGAAGCCCCGTCAGCCCGCTCCACTCCTGGCCGTCCCGCTGCGCCGTGAAGGCAGCCCGGGCGCCGGGCGCCGCCAGCGCGCGCCCGTGCCGCGTGGTGGTCGCGGTGACGAAATACAGCGCGGGCCCGCCGCCCGCCCCGCCGGACGCCCCGCCGCCCTCCGGGTCCGTCGCGTAGAGCACCGCGCAGGCGCCCGGCCCGTCCTCGTCCGCGTACGCCAGCGTCATCGTCGTGTGCGCCGCGAGCGCCCGCCGGATCGTCTCCGGGCAGGGCGACCCGCCCGTACCGCCGCTGTCCTGTGCACCGCTCGTCTCCGCCATGACCGCATCCTCACCCGCCCCGGCCGGCCGGCGCGCGCCGGGCCCCCGCTCCGGTGGCCGCCGGACTCCGGTCGCCGCCGGACTCCAGTGGCCGCCGGACTGTCGTCATACCGCCGGTAACCGCCACCCGTGCGCCCCCGGCCGTCCTGCGTGCGGGTGGGCGCGCGGCGGGGCGGGCCCGGTGCGTTTCCCGGGCGACCCCGGACGTGCCAGGATCGGCGGTGCCATGACTTCGACGCCTGTCACCACCACTGCCACGACCGCCGCCACCGAGAACGCTTCCGCCGCCGACGCGGCCGCGGGAGCCGCCGACGGGACCGCGCTGCACGGCCCGGTCACCGACTGGTTCGACGAGCACGCCCGCGATCTGCCCTGGCGCCGCCCCGAGGCGGGCGCCTGGGGCGTGATGGTGAGCGAGTTCATGCTGCAGCAGACCCCGGTCAGCAGAGTGCTGCCGGTCTACGAGCAGTGGCTGGCCCGCTGGCCGCGCCCCGCCGACCTGGCCGCCGAGGCGCCGGGCGAGGCGGTCCGGGCCTGGGGCCGGCTCGGTTATCCGCGCCGTGCCCTGCGGCTGCACGCCGCCGCCTCCGCCATACAGGAGCGGCACGGCGGCGACGTACCGCGCGAGCACAGCCAGTTGCTGGCGCTGCCCGGCGTCGGCGAGTACACCGCCGCCGCGGTTGCCTCGTTCGCGTACGGGCAGCGGCACGCCGTGCTGGACACCAATGTGCGCCGGGTGTTCGCCCGCGCGGTGGCCGGCCGCCAGTTCCCGCCGAACGCCACCACCGCGGCGGAGCGCAAGCTCGCCCGCCAGCTGCTGCCCGAGGACGAGAACCTGGCGGCGCGCTGGGCGGCGGCCACGATGGAGCTGGGTGCGCTGCTGTGCACGGCGCGTGCTCCGGACTGCGGGCGCTGCCCGATCGCCGCGCAGTGCACCTGGCGGCTGGCCGGGTCCCCGGCGCACGACGGCCCGGCGCGTCGCACCCAGACGTACGCCGGTACCGACCGCCAGGTGCGCGGCAAGCTGCTCGCCGTCCTGCGCGAGGCGGTCACGCCGGTGCCGCAGCAGGCGCTGGACGCGGTGTGGGACGAGCCGGTGCAGCGGGCCCGGGCACTGGACGGCCTGGTCTCGGACGGTTTGGTGGAGCCGCTGGGCGGTGGCCGCTATCGGTTGCCGCTCACGTAGCGCGGCCGTCATCCGTACGGGAGAACCTGTAAGAGAAGAGAAGGGCGCGGTCACTTCGGCGGCCGCGCCCTTCCGCGTCCGGTGGCGCCGGCGCGTCCGGTGGTGCCGGCGCGTCCGGTGGCGCCGGCGCGTCCGGTGGTGCCGGCTGACCCCGTGTCATCTTTCGCGTCGGATGACCGGAAAGTGCCCCTGATGCGACCGGAAGGAGACCCTCCGCCTCCTCGATTTCCGCCGCGTCGTGGCCGATAGGCCTTCCGGCGGGGGTGCTTCTCCCCCCGGAGTATGACGTGCAGGGGGCCGCCGTCCGTCCGAGGTATGACCCCTGGCGGGCTGTTACACAACCGAGTGTTTTCCGTGCACTCGCTGTGGGGCCGACGCACATTACGCCGCAACACCCCCTCCGTAGCGTCTTCCTCGTGCTGGAGATGACCGCCAGCACGGTCAACGTGGGGAAACGCAAGCGGATCGGAGGCGTCGGAATGGCGACCAGCGGCGGCAAGGTACTGGACTTCGAAGAGTACGTTCGTACGCGGCAGGAGGCTCTGCTGCGGAGCGCCCGGCGCCTGGTGCCCGACCCGGTCGACGCACAGGACCTGCTGCAGACCGCGCTGGTGCGCACCTACGGCCGCTGGGACGGCATCGCGGACAAGTCGCTGGCCGACGCCTACCTCCGCCGCGTCATGATCAACACGCGGACCGAGTGGTGGCGGGCCCGCAAGCTGGAAGAGGTGCCCACCGAGCAGCTTCCGGACGCGAGCGTGGACGACGGCACCGAGCAGCGCGCCGACCGCGCCCTGCTGATGGACATCCTCGGGGTGCTGGCTCCCAAGCAGCGCAGCGTCGTCGTGCTGCGGCACTGGGAGCAGATGAGCACGGAGGAGACCGCGGCGGCGCTCGGCATGTCCACGGGAACGGTCAAGAGCACGCTGCACCGTGCGCTGGCCCGGCTGCGCCAGGAGCTGCAGATGCGTGACATCGACGCGCGGATGCTGGAGCGTGGCGAGCGGGGGCGGGAGCGGTGCGCGGCCTGAACGGCGGCACACGGCACACCGCGGGCCCCCGGGCAGGAGACCCGACATCACCCCACGCACAAGACGAAGCGCGCCTTTACCGATGAATACGGACACAGCGCCGGCCGCCTTACGGCTCACAGCCCGACGCGCGACAATCACCTCAGGAACAGCAGCGGCATCGGCAGCTGTGCGAGCAGCACGGTGAGCGGGAGCGGATTGACCAGGAACAGGTTGACCAGGGTCGGGTTGACCAAGGGCGGCGCGGCCACGGCGGGAGTGGCCGCCGTCGGCCTTTTGCTGGCCGGATGCAATCCGGGGGGCGAAGGCGTGCGCAGCGAGGGGTCGGCGGGCACCACCCCCGCGCCCAAGGGCGCCGTGCACACCACGCCCAGCGCTTCCCCGACCGCCCGCTACAAGAAGGTCGACGCCGTCAAGCTGCTCAAGGACGCCCCGAAGGTCGGCCCGGACGTGAAGAAGTCGCTGGCCAAGCCGTGCGCCGGGGACGAGTACCCGGTCGAGGTGACCTATGCGACGCTCACCGGCGGCACCTCCCCCGATGTCATCGTCAATGTCATGACCTGCGCGGATTCCGTCGGCATCGGCGCGTATGTTTTCCGCAAGCACAGCGGCGCGCCGGACGGGTATGACACCGTGTACGGCAATGAACAGCCGTCGGTCTACGCCGGGGTGAACAAGGGCGACCTGGAGGTCTCCAAGCAGACCTACGCCGCGGGCGACAAGGTGTGCTGCCCCTCCGGTGAGGACGTGATGACGTACCACTGGAAGGACGGAACCTTCCGCGAGCGCGGCCGTCCGTATCACACCGACTACAGCAAGACCACCGCCGACGCCGCCACGCCGGACGACGGCACGGGAACGGAGGGTTGAGACAACCGCATGGCCGAGACCCATGTGCTCTTCGTCGAGGACGACGACGTGATCCGCGAGGCCACCCAGCTCGCCCTGGAACGGGACGGGTTCGTGGTCACCGCGATGCCCGACGGGCTGGCGGGCCTGGAGGCGTTCCGCGCCGACCGCCCCGATATCGCCCTGCTCGATGTGATGGTGCCGGGACTCGACGGCGTCAGCCTGTGCCGGCGGATCCGCGATGAGTCGACGGTCCCCGTGATCATGCTGTCGGCGCGCGCCGACTCGATCGACGTGGTGCTCGGCCTGGAGGCCGGTGCGGACGACTACGTCACCAAGCCGTTCGACGGTGCGGTGCTGGTCGCCCGGATCCGCGCCGTCCTGCGCCGCTTCGGCCACGCGAGCGGCCCGGACCGGGCCGGCGCCGCGGCGACGGATCCGGCCGACGCCGCCGAGACGGTGCTGCGCTTCGGTGATCTGGAGGTCGACACCGAGGGCATGGAGGTGCGCAAGGGCGGCGAGAACGTCGCTCTCACGCCGACCGAGATGCGCCTGCTGCTGGAGTTCTCCAACGCACCGGGTACGGTCCTCTCGCGCGACCGGCTGCTGGAGCGGGTCTGGGACTACGGCTGGGGTGGTGACACCCGGGTGGTGGACGTCCATGTCCAGCGGCTGCGCGGCAAGATCGGTCAGGACCGGATCGAGACGGTCCGCGGCTTCGGCTACAAACTGAGAGGCTGACACCGCCGGTGGTCAGGCTTGCCCTGCGCACGGGGCTGAGATGGAAGCTCAGCGCCGCGATCGCGCTCGTGGGAGCGCTGGTCGCGATCGCGCTGAGCCTTGTCGTACACAATGCCGCCCGCCACTCCATGCTCGACAACAGCCGGGATGTGCAGATCGAGCGGCTCAACTTCACGCAGAAGATCTTCCTCTCCACCAACCGGCTGCAGTTCGGCGCGAAGATCGACGACCCGGAGCTGCCGGAGGCACTGCGCGACGAGGTCGCCAAGAACAAGCGCGCCACCTACCTCCAGGACACCGGGCAGACCGCCCCCGATGTGTGGGCGGCCTCACCGCTCAGCAACAACCGGGTGCTGTCCATGCACGACCGTTTCCCCGACCGGTTCGCCGTCCTCGACGACCTCGACCAGGCCCTGGTCATCGGGTCGACCGCGGTGGTGGTCGGCGGCTGTGCGCTGGGAGTGCTGGTCGGCGGGCGGCTCTCCAAGCGGCTGCGCAAGGCGGCCGCGGCGGCCGGAAAGCTCGCGGAGGGCGACACCGCGGTCCGGATCCGCGACGAGGTCGGCAGCGGACGGGTACGCGACGAGACCGACGACCTGGCCTTCGCCGTGGACGCCATGTCGGACGCCCTCCAGGAGCGCATCGAGGCCGAGCGACGGGTCACCGCCGATATCGCCCACGAGCTGCGCACCCCGGTCACCGGCCTGCTGACCGCCGCCGAACTGCTGCCGCCCGGCCGCCCCTCGGAACTCGTCCGCGACCGGGCGCAGGCCCTGCGCACCCTCGTCGAGGACGTCCTGGAAGTGGCCCGGCTCGACGGCCATGCGGAGCGCGCCGAGCTGCAGGACGTCGTGCTCGGCGAGTTCGTCTCCCGGCGGGTGCGCGCCCTCGACCCGGGGATCACCGTCGAGGTCGTACGGGAAGCCGAGGTCACCACCGACCCGCGCCGGCTGGAGCGGATCCTCGGCAATCTGATCGCCAACGCCGCCCGCCACGGCAAGCCGCCGGTCGAGGTCACCGTCGAGGGGCGGGTCCTGCGGGTCCGCGATCACGGCACGGGCTTCCCCGAGGCGCTGCTGCGCGAGGGCCCCAGCCGCTTCCGCACCGGCAGCAGCGACCGGGCCGGCCGCGGCCACGGCCTGGGCCTGACCATCGCGGCCGGCCAGGCCCGCGTCCTGGGCGCCCGTCTCACCTTCCGCAACGCCGATGACCTCACCGACGGCTCGACGGGCGCCGTCTCCCTCCTCTGGCTACCGGAGAACGCGCCGACGAGTACGGGGAGCTTCCCGGTGCTACATCTTCCGGAGCGGTAGTCGGTTGTCGGCTCTCCCGCCGTTGCGCCTGGCGGCGGGCCGGTCCTCTGCGCTCTGCCTCCGCCCCGGGTATCGGCTCTCCCGCCGTTGCGCCTGACGGCGAGCCCGTCCGCTGCGCTCTGCCTCCGCCCCGGGTATCGGCTCTCCCCGCCCGTTGCGCCTGACGGCGGGCCGGTCCGGTGCGCGGGGCTGTCGGGGTGCGGTGACGGACCTGCGCGGGTGGGTGTCCGGACTGCTTCGCTTGACGTCCGGACACCCACCCGCTCCGGCCCGTCCCCTCCCGTTGAGGGGTGGGAAAAGGCCGGTGGGGGCGGACCTGGGTGGTCCGCCCCCACTCACATTCACTCACTCACGGGGGAGGGACGGGCCGGAGGAGCCGGTGCGGGGAATCAGACGGCCTCGGCGACCGGCACCCGGTCCGCCGGTGCCGCCGTGGACTCGGCCGGCTTGGCCGGCCCACCGCGGAGGGGAACCTCCTTGAGGAACCACGCCGCCGCGAAGCCGACGATGCTGATCGCCGCGCCCCAGAGGAAAACGTGATGCGTGCCGGAGGCCACCGCATGCGCGTAGGCGTCCTTGATCATCGGGGGGAGCTTGGCGAGCCCCTTCGGGTCCATCTGGGCGCCGCCGCTGGTCATCTTCTCGCCGGCCTTGCCGATCCGCTCGACCATCGTCGTCTGCACCTGGTGGGTGAAGATCGCACCGAAGATCGCGACGCCGAAGGAGCCGCCGATCGTGCGGAAGAGGGTGGCCGAGGACGAGCCGACGCCCATGTCCTTCATCTCGACGCTGTTCTGCGCGATCAGCATCGTGGTCTGCATCAGGAAGCCCATACCGGCGCCCAGCACGACCATGTAGAGGCTGGAGGTGAAGCGGGTCGTTGCGACGTCCATCAGGGACAGCAGCACCAGGCCCACGGTGAGCAGCGCGCTGCCGCCGACCACGAAGATCTTGTACTTGCCGGTCTGCGTGGTGACCCGGCCCGCGATCAGCGAGACGACCAGCAGCCCGCCCATCAGCGGCAGCAGCAGGAGACCGGAGTTGGTGGCCGAGGCGCCCTGCACGGTCTGCTGGAACAGCGGCAGGAAGGTCATCGACCCGAACATCACGAAGCCGACCAGGAAGCCGATCAGCGTGATCAGCGAGAAGTTGCCGTTGCGGAAGATGTGCAGCGGCAGCACCGGCTCCTTGACCTTGCGCTCCACCACCAGGAAGAGGGCGAGCGCGACCACGCCGAGGATCCCGAGGCCGATGATCTGGCCGGACAGCCAGTCGTACTCGGTGCCGCCCCAGGTGGTGATCAGCACCAGCGAGGTGATGCCGAGGGTGAGCAGCGCGGCGCCGACGTAGTCGATCCGGGTCTGCGACCGCTTCTTCGGCAGATGCAGCACCGCGGTCACCATGACCAGCGCGATCGCACCGAGCGGCAGGTTGATGTAGAAGCTCCAGCGCCAGCCGAGGTGGTCGGTGATGCTGCCGCCGACCAGTGGTCCGCCAACCATGGCGACGGCCATGACACCGGCCATCATGCCCTGGTACTTGCCGCGCTCCCGCGGCGGAATCAGATCGCCGATGATCGCCATGACGCCGACCATCAGACCGCCCGCGCCCAGGCCCTGCACGGCGCGGAAGCCGATCAGCTGCCCCATGTCCTGCGCCATGCCGGACAGCGCGGAGCCGATCAGGAAGAGCACGATGGACGACAGGAAGACGCCCTTGCGTCCGTACATGTCGCCGAGCTTGCCCCAGATCGGCGTTGAGGCCGCGGTGGCGAGCGTGTAGGCGGTGACGACCCAGGCCAGGTGGTCCATCCCGCCCAGTTCACCGACGATGGTCGGCATCGCGGTGCCGACGATCATGTTGTCCAGCATCGCGAGCAGCATCGCGATCATCAGTGCGAAGAGCACCATCCGTACGCCGGCGGGCTGCTTGCCCGAGCCGGTCTCCTGCAGCGCGTCCGGTCTCCCCGACCGGTCCGCCATCCGTCCGTCCCCCGTCGGGGTCGCACGCTGCGACTTCCCCATCACTCACTCCTACTTACTTGCCGCCCGGCTAGTTCAGTACAGTGAGAGAAGGTAGGCGGGCAACTAGCCGGGCGTCAAGTAAGTTTCCCTGGCACCCCACGGGGCAGCCCTCTGACCAGTACCGACGACGCAGGAGAGCAGCATGAGCACACAGGCGCGCAGGGGAAACACCCGCCAGCGCATCCAGAACGTCGCTCTGGAGCTGTTCTCCGAACAGGGCTACGACAAGACGTCACTGCGCGAGATCGCCGAAAAGCTGGAAGTCACGAAGGCAGCGCTCTACTACCACTTCAAGACCAAGGAAGACATCGTCATCAGCCTGTTCCAGGACCTGGGCCGGCCCATCGACGAGCTGATCGCCTGGGCCGAGGAGCAGCCGCGCACCCTGGAGACCAAGCAGGAGCTGATCCGCCGCTACAGCGAGTCGCTGCGCTCGGGCGAGCCCCTGTACCGCTTCATGCAGGAGAACCAGGCGGCGGTGCGCGATCTGAGCATCGGAGAGACGTTCAAATCGCGCATGCTGACCCTCTTCGGCCTCCTCAAGGAGCCCGAATCGGAGCTGACGGATCAGGTGCGCTGCATCACGGCGCTGTTCTCCATGCATGCGGGCATGTTCGCGATGCAGCACGTGGAGGGCGACCCCGAGGAGAAGCGCAAGGCCATCCTCGAGGTCGCCACAGAACTGGTCACGGCGGCAAACCCGCCGAACCGCCGGCCAGCCCGGCCGGACTCAGCTCAGACGGCGTCGCCGTGAGCCCGCAGGAATCCGGTCGGCTCGACGCCCGTCCCGTAGTTGGGGCCGGTGCGGACCTCGAAGTGCAGGTGGGGACCGGTGGAGTTACCCGTGCTGCCGGACAGGCCGATCTGCTGGCCGGCGCCGACCCGCTGGCCGACCCGGACCTGTATCTGTGACAGGTGCGCGTACTGGGTGTACGTGCCGTTCTCGTGCTGGATCACGATGGCGTTGCCGTACGCCGGGCCGTCGCCGCCACCCCAGGGGCCGGCCTTGACGACGGTGCCCTTGTGGACGGCCTTGACCGCGGTGCCGGTCGGCACGACGAAGTCCTGACCACTGTGCTTGTGCGACCAGTGGCTGCCGGCGATGCCGAAGGGCTCGCCCAGGGTGTACTTGTCGACCGGCTTGACCCAGGCGTCGGCCGACTTGGCCGCGTCCTGCTTGGCCTTGACGGCGGCGGCCTTCGCGGCGGCCGCGGACTTCGCCTGCGCGTCGGCCTGCGCGGTCACGGCCGAACCGACACCCGAGGTGAGGTTCTGCAGACCCGCGTCGGCGGCGGTCGCAATACCGGCACCCAGCGCGGCGGTAACACCGACACCGGCGGCGACAACGGCGACGCGATTGCGCAGAGCGGACTTCTTCGCGTTGCGGAGAGCAGCAAACTTGGACATGCGGGTTTCCTCCAGTGAATTGATTGGTTACCCGGCTGCGGACCGGGATCGCCATTCCTTGGTAACCCGCCTTTGCCGCCCCGCCAAGGGGCCTTTCTACTAACCCGGCCCGTACCAGGAGCCGAGTGAGCGAGGCCCTTGCAAGCCCTCCCGAACTCTGCACGAAAGCCCCAAATACGGACATCTTGCCGTGCTCCCCAGGTCCGCCACACGCCACTTGAACAGGGGTTTTCGCCATATGTCGCACGGGCGACGCACGCCTCGCCCCACCCATCCCCCGCGCCCCGCCCTTCTCGGCGCCTTCACCCCTGCCACTCCGCCGCCCGTTTCCCCTAATTCTTTTAGTAGGCCTCAATTCGGCTGTGTGCCATGTCACCGATAACCAAGATCCATCCCCTTTTCACGCCCCTGCCGAACCCCCAATTCACCCCCTGGAACCTTTGTGAACCACCCCGCCCGACCCTTTGCGGCACCGGTCACCCGGAATATGTGACCCGGATTACCCGTCCTTTGTGACCTGGGTTACCCGGCCTTTGTGACCTGAGTTACGCGGCATTGGTGACCTGAGTTACCCACACCCGTTAAATGCCCGAATTGGAGGGAAATGGGGATCCGGTTTCCGTGACCGCCGCCACCCCACTCCCCCTTCGTGCGAACCTGGCAGATCCCCGCCCGCCGCCCCTCCGGCCGCTCTAGCCCGGCCCGGCGGCAGCACCGGCCACCGGGGAGGACGGACCCACGATGGACCCGTCAGCGGTGGGCATCCGACCCGCCTCCGGCGTGGTCGCCCCGCTCGTCAAGAAGCTCTTCGTCAAGGAGGGGCCGGGCGCCGGCCTGGTGAACGGGCCGGTACGGATATCCGGGCCGCCCGCCGTACCCGCCGCAGCGGAGCAGGGCGGCGCGACGGCCATTTTCCGCCATCTCCTTCTGCGCAGCGTCGTGCTCCGCGGTTCGGCTTCGGAGCGGCAGGCCCGGCCTCGCAGGCCCGAAGCCCGCCGCGAGCCCGTGAGCGCGCCCCGAGCGACGCCGCCTCCTCGCTTGACCTGAGTAGACCTGTCTGTCTAACGTTCACGTCTAGACAGACAGGTCTATTCATACTTCGGACGGGAATAGTCATGACGAATCTCTCGGTCGTCCCGGCGTCCAAACCGGCGCGCACCTCGGATGCGGCACCCGCCGACGCTGGATCCGCTTCCGGATCCGCTTCCGACTCCGCTGCCGTATCCGCGCGGGGCCGGCGGCTGCCGCCGAACGTGGCGCTGTACGTACTCGCCTCGATCACCATCTCGTTCCTGGCGTCCTCCAGCGCGCCGACCCCGCTCTACGTGGTCTACCAGGCCGAATGGGGCTTCGACTCGATCACCACCACCGTGGTCTTCGGCGTCTACGCGGTGGCCGTGCTACTCGGGCTGCTCACCATGGGCAAGCTCTCCGACCACGTCGGCAGGCGGCCGGTGCTGCTGGCCGCGCTGGCGGCGCAAGCCACCTCGATGGTCGTGTTCGCCACCGCCGACGGCGTGTCGGGGCTGATGGTCGCCCGGATCGTCCAGGGACTGTCGACCGGCGCCGCGCTCGGCGCGATCGGGGCGGGGATGATGGACATCGACCGGCCGCGCGGCACGATCACCAACGCGGTCGTCCCGGGCATCGGCACGGCGACCGGTGCGCTGGCCTCCGGCCTCGTCGTCCAGTTCCTGCCCGCCCCCACGCATCTGGTCTACCTCGGGCTGCTGGCGGTCTTCGTCCTCCAGGCCGTCGCCGTCGCACTGATGGCGGAGACGGTGATCCGCAAGCCGGGGGCGCTGGCCAGCCTGGCGCCGGAGATCAAGCTGCCGCGCGCCGTCCGCCGCCCGATGCTGGCGGCCGCGCCGGTGCTGTTCGCCGTCTGGGCGCTGGCCGGGCTGTATGGGGCGCTCGGTCCGTCCCTCGCACGGCAGTTGACCGGTTCCAGGTCCGAAGTCCTCGGCGGACTGAGCCTGTTCGTGCTCGCCGGGGTGGCCGCCGTCTCGGTGCTGGTCCTGCGGAAGGCGGCGACCCGGACGGTGATGCTCACCGGCATCCTCGCGCTGATCGCCGGGGTGGCCCTCACCCTCGTCTCGATCCGCGACTCCTCCCCCACCGGCTTCTTCGTCGGCATCGCCATCGCGGGCGTCGGCTTCGGCAGCGGGTTCCAGGGCGGCATCCGCACGGTGATGCCGCTGGCCCGGCCGCACGAGAGTTCCGGGGTGTTGTCGCTGCTCTTCGTCGTCTCCTACCTGGGCATGGGGGTGCCCGCCGTGATCGCCGGGTTCCTCGTCGTCCACGCGGGCGGACTGACCGCCACCGCGCAGGAGTACGGCGTCGCCGTGATCGTCCTCGCGGCGTTCGCGCTGCTCGGACTGCTGCGCGGCGGCCGGGACGGGGCGGCGGTCCTGCCGGGCGAGCGGGTCGGCGGCAATGCCTGCGGGGTGGCCTCCGGCCGGGACTCGGTTGGGACTCGGCCGGAGGGGCGCGGCCGGGGCATAATGTAGACAGATCTGTCTGAAGGAGTGACCGTCATGGCGAGTGTCCAGAGCACCGCGAAGCCGTCGGCGCGTGAGCGCCTGCTCGCCGCCGCGAACGAGCTGTTCTACGCCGAGGGCGTGCAGAGCGTCGGGATCGACCGGGTCATCGAGCACGCGGGCGTGGCCAAGGCGTCGCTGTACAACACCTTCGGCGGCAAGGAGCAGCTCGTCCGGGCGTACCTCGACACCCGGCACGCGGTCACCGCCGACCGGATCACCCGGGCCGTCGCGGAGCGCGACACGCCCCGCGAGCAGATGCTGGCGGTCTTCGAGTCCCAGGGGCGGCAGTTCGACCGGCCCGACTTCCGCGGCTGCGCCTTCATCCGCGCCGGCGCCGAGGCCAGTCCCGGCGGGCTGGTCCAGGAGGCGGCGGACGCCTTCCGCGGCTGGATGCGCCTACTCTTCACCCGCCTCGCCGCCGAGGCTGGCGCCGCCGACCCCGACGCCCTGGGCCACCAGCTCCAACTCCTCTACGACGGCGCCGGCATCTCCGCCCTGATGGACCACGACTCCACGGTGGCCGCGGCCTCCCGCGCGGCGGCGACCGCCCTGATCACGGCGGCGACGGGCGCATCCGCCGAGGCGTGAGCGGCGCTCGGCGCGCGGGAGGGCCGGGACCGCGAGCGTGAACCACGAGGTGTCGCAGGTCTACTGACGCGGCGTCGGTACAGCGGCCCGAGCCAGCGCACCGGGCCGCCGGCTCCGGTCGGGCCCGATCCGCGGCCGGTGCGCCGCAGCCCGCTCGGCCGACGTCTGTCCGCAAAGACAGATGACCCGCTGAAGGCGTCTCCGCATCTCGCGCCCTGGCGGCCGGCCGTGGGGAGCGCCCCGCAGCTCACCGACGCCGAGCTGGTCACACTGGCAGTGCTGCAGGCCATGCTCGGCTTCACCTCGGAGGCAGGATGGCTCCGCCACGCCCGTTCCCACCTGCGGCATCTCCTCCCGTACGTGCCCAAGCAGCCCGGCTACAACAAGCGGCTGCGCAAATACGCCGAACTGCTCCGCCGGCGCGAGACTCTGCTGGACCTCCTGGCCGCCGAACCCGGCCTCGTTGCCGCACGTCCCGCCCAGACGCTGATCGGCGACAAGAACTACTTCGGCCGGGGCTTCGAACACGAATGAGCCGAGCAGGACATCCGGCTGCTCCGGCCGGCCCGCAAGGGCGGGCCGGAACGGCCCGGAGTACCACTGTTCAAGCCATTGCGTTCAAGCCATTGCGTTCAAGCCATTGCGGCAGATCATCGAGTCGGTCAACGAAACCTTCAAGGGTCAACTCGATCTCGAACAGCACCGAGGGCGCACGCCCGGCGGTGTCGTCGCCCGCGTCATGCAGCGCATCCTCGCGCTGACCGCCGCGATCTGGCACAACGACCACACAGGACAGCCCGTCCTGTGCTCACTGACCGCCTATGACCACTGACCCCTGGAATCGATCATCTAGGTGCCAAGGCCGCCGTGGAGGACGGAGATTTCGGGCTCCTGGTGGCGCATGCGGAGGACTCCCAGTGGGAGGACATGATCCGGATGGCGGTGGCCCATGCGCGACCGCGCGAGCGGGCGGAGATCCTGCGGGGGTTGATCGCTCGCGGGGGCGGCGTCGAGGACGACGCCGCCCGCCTGCGCGTCCACCTCCTCGCCATGGCATGCCTGGAACACGCCACGGAGCTCGATCCGCGGGTGCGGGAGGAGGAATGAGCGGGCAAGGGCGATCCTGCCGCCCCGGTACCGCGAGGAGGCCACGCTCCTGGTCGGGGCGGGACACCTTGTTCTGGAGCTGCTGCCGGGGCTGGAGGGGCCGGAGGGGCCGGAGGGTCCGGAGGGGCCGGAGGGGCCGGAGGGGCCGGAGGGGCCGGAGGGGCCGGAGGGGCCGGAGAACGATGAGGTCCATACGCCGTCACGCCCCCGCCGGCAACCGCTGTTACGGGAGGCGCCCAAGCTGCTCGCGGCGGCCTGTGGCGATCGGCTGTCTGACGGGCCCGCGCGACCGGGCGCATCACGAGGTGCGGGCGCGGCTCGCCGGGGCGTGGCGGCACCATGACGCCGCCCGCTACACCCGCTACACCCGCTACACCCGCTACACCCGCTACACCCGCTACACCCGCTACACCCGCGAGATCATCGCCCACCTCCAACCGGCCGGGCTGTGTACTTTCCGGACTGTGATCCGGCGGCTTATGACGTCGGCGTATCGAGGGAGCGGCGGTCCGCTTTTCCGAAACTGGGCACACTGGGCAGCGGCCGTCGTATTCCGCCGGTGCGGGGTGTTCCCGAGGGAATGCGCATCGCGCAGAGGTAAGGGGTGGGCGTCGGTGACGTTGTCCAGAAACGGCCGAAAATGGCCTAGCAATTACGGAGCTGAATTTCTCCGCCACATACGGCGACGCATACGGCACTGCCCCGGAACCGTAAGAAACGGTTCCGGGGCAGTGCCGTATGCGGGATATCCGCGGTGCCGCTCAGGCGTCCTTGCTCAGGTTCGGACCCGAACCACCGGTCGCGGACTCGATCGGCGGGGCGTCGGGCAGTGCCGACTTCTCCTCGCCGCGGAAGGTGAACTTGGCGGTGTCACCCTCGCCCTCGACATCGACGACCACGATGTGGCCCGGGCGCAGCTCGCTGAAGAGGATCTTCTCCGAGAGGGCGTCCTCGATCTCGCGCTGGATCGTGCGGCGCAGCGGACGGGCGCCGAGCACCGGGTCATACCCGCGCTTGGCCAGCAGCGACTTGGCCTCGCCGCTGAGCTCGATGCCCATGTCGCGGTCCTTGAGCCGCTCGTCCACCTTGGCGATCATGAGGTCGACGATCTGGATGATGTCTTCCTCGGTGAGCTGGTGGAAGACGACGGTGTCGTCCACACGGTTGAGGAACTCGGGGCGGAAGTGCTGCTTGAGCTCTTCGTTGACCTTGTTCTTCATCCGCTCGTAGCTGGACTTGGTGTCGCCCTGGGCCGCGAAGCCGAGGTTGAAGCCCTTGGAGATGTCCCGGGTGCCGAGGTTGGTCGTCATGATGATGACCGTGTTCTTGAAGTCCACGACCCGGCCCTGGGAGTCGGTCAGGCGACCGTCCTCCAGGATCTGCAGCAGCGAGTTGAAAATGTCCGGGTGGGCCTTCTCGACCTCGTCGAAGAGCACCACGGAGAACGGCTTGCGGCGCACCTTCTCGGTGAGCTGGCCGCCCTCTTCGTAGCCGACGTAGCCGGGAGGCGAACCGAACAGCCGCGAGACCGTGTGCTTCTCGCTGAACTCCGACATGTCGAGGGAGATCAGCGCGTCCTCGTCGCCGAACAGGAACTCCGCCAGCGTCTTGGACAGCTCCGTCTTACCCACACCGGACGGACCGGCGAAGATGAACGAGCCACCGGGACGCTTGGGGTCCTTCAGGCCGGCACGGGTACGGCGGATGGCCTGGGAGAGCGCCTTGATGGCGTCCTTCTGGCCGATGACGCGCTTGTGCAGCTCGTCTTCCATCCGCAGCAGCCGGGAGGACTCCTCCTCGGTGAGCTTGAAGACCGGGATGCCGGTGGCCGTCGCCAGGACCTCGGCGATCAGCTCCTCGTCCACCTCGGCGACGACGTCCATGTCGCCCGCCTTCCACTCCTTCTCCCGCTTCGCCTTCGCGGCCAGGAGCTGCTTCTCCTTGTCGCGCAGGCCCGCGGCCATCTCGAAGTCCTGCGAGTCGATCGCGGACTCCTTCTCCCGGCGCACATCGGCGATCTTCTCGTCGAATTCGCGCAGGTCCGGCGGCGCGGTCATCCGGCGGATCCGCATCCGGGAGCCGGCCTCGTCGATCAGGTCGATCGCCTTGTCCGGCAGGAAGCGGTCGGAGATGTAGCGGTCGGCGAGGGTGGCCGCCGCGACCAGCGCGGAGTCCGTGATGGACACCCGGTGGTGCGCTTCGTAGCGGTCCCGCAGACCCTTGAGGATCTCGATGGTGTGGGGCAGCGACGGCTCCGCGACCTGGATCGGCTGGAAGCGGCGCTCCAGGGCCGCGTCCTTCTCCAGGTGCTTGCGGTACTCGTCGAGCGTGGTGGCACCGATGGTCTGCAGCTCGCCTCGCGCCAGCATGGGCTTGAGGATGCTCGCGGCGTCGATCGCGCCCTCGGCGGCGCCCGCACCCACCAGGGTGTGGAGCTCGTCGATGAACAGGATGATGTCGCCGCGGGTGCGGATCTCCTTGAGCACCTTCTTCAGGCGCTCTTCGAAGTCACCGCGGTAGCGGGAGCCGGCGACCAGGGCACCGAGGTCGAGGGTGTAGAGGTGCTTGTCCTTGAGGGTCTCGGGCACCTCGCCCTTGACGATGGCCTGCGCCAGGCCCTCGACGACCGCCGTCTTGCCGACGCCGGGCTCGCCGATGAGGACCGGGTTGTTCTTGGTACGGCGGGACAGCACCTGCATGACCCGCTCGATTTCCTTCTCGCGCCCGATGACCGGGTCGAGCTTGGTCTCGCGAGCGGCCTGCGTCAGGTTGCGGCCGAACTGGTCCAGGACGAGGGAGGTCGAGGGCGTGCCCTCGGCGGGGCCGCCGGCGGTGGCGGCTTCCTTGCCCTGGTAGCCGGAGAGCAGCTGGATGACCTGCTGCCGCACCCGGTTCAGATCGGCGCCCAGCTTCACCAGGACCTGGGCGGCGACGCCCTCGCCCTCGCGGATCAGGCCGAGCAGGATGTGCTCCGTACCGATGTAGTTGTGGCCGAGCTGGAGGGCCTCGCGGAGCGAGAGCTCCAGGACCTTCTTGGCACGGGGGGTGAAGGGGATGTGCCCGGACGGAGCCTGCTGGCCCTGCCCGATGATCTCCTCCACCTGCTGGCGGACCGCCTCGAGCGAAATCCCGAGGCTCTCCAGGGCCTTAGCGGCGACACCCTCACCCTCATGGATCAGGCCCAGGAGGATGTGCTCGGTGCCGATGTAGTTGTGGTTGAGCATCCGGGCTTCTTCCTGAGCCAGGACGACAACCCGCCGCGCACGGTCGGTGAACCTCTCGAACATCGTTAATCGCTCCTCAGAGCGGTCAGGCAGTTAGGGGTCGGTCCCCTCCCTGTCCTTCCGCATGCTAGTCCCGCGGGGCGGGACAGCTCATTCCAACTGCCGACACCCGTCCGGATCACCCCCGCTCCGGCGGGGAAATTTACTGCCGAACAGCTGACATCTGCTCCAACTCGATGGTGCGAGACGATGTTCCCGCAGGCCAGGCATATACGCCCTCTGCCACTACGCCCGTGGCGAACGCGCCCTGTACCGACACGCCGCCCGCCGCCGGCCGTCAGCCGGGGAGAGGCGCCTCGGGCGCCGGTCACACCGTCTCTTCCCACTGAGACTGTCTTACCCGCAGGCACGGACACTCCATGCGGCGCGGGGCCTTTCCATCCGCTACGGGCGAACATCCGCACGCCACCGGATACCCCCTCGCGCCCCCTCACCCAGGCACGGTGCGTATCCATGTCTCCACCCAGCGTAACTTCCCGGGTTTCCGGGAGTTGCACCGGGCATGGCTCGCGTGCTTCCGCGCCCCCGCACCCCCCTCGCCTCGGTTCGCCGCCGGTACGAGGAGGAACTGGGCTGGCCGACCACCGGCACGGAGCCGGTGGAACTGCTGACGGGGCTGCGCTTCGATGTCCTGGAGATGCCGGCCGATGCGGGAAGTGCCGTATTGCGGCGGCTGCCGCGCACCGGCCCCGTGGCGCTCCTTCGGGCCCGATGCGGCGAGAAACATCCGGTTGATCGGCCGAAATTGCTCATGCTCATCGCAGCCGGGGGCGCGGAAGAACTTCCGGGAATCCTGGAATGGCTGGAGTGGGGCACACTCGCAGCGGATCTCACGACCCGCGGGACGGGCGACCGGATGCCCGCGCCGGCCTTCCCGGGCGGCACGGCACCGTCATACGGATTTGGCTCTTGGGAGGCCGCGAGTTGGGTGCGGCCTCCCCGGCCCGGGTGCGAGGCGGAGAATTCCCTGCCCACCACGGGGTTGGGAGCAGGAATCGGGGACGTTGAGGGCGCCCCCGACCTCGTACGGCTCGTGAGCGCGGCAGCGACCGAGTGCCACCGTGCCCGGTTGTGGCGTGCTCGTAATGCCCAATCGGACCGCGAGTACGGCGATCAGCCGTTGGCCTTCTCGAATGCCTCGCGAATGTCGGCGGGGACGCGGCCACGGTCATTGACGTTGTAGCCGTTCTCCTTGGCCCAGGCGCGGATCTTCGCAGTGTCCTGGCTGCCGCCGGAAGCCGCCGCACGCGCCTTGCCACGGCCCGAAGAAGCGCGGCCACCGGTACGGCGGCCCGCCTTCACGAAGTCGGCAAGCGAGTCACGCAGCTTCTGGGCGTTGCTGTCGGAGAGGTCGATCTCGTAGGACTTGCCGTCGAGAGCGAACGTCACCGTCTCGTCCGCCTCGCCACCGTTGAGGTCATCGACAAGAAGAACCTGAACCTTCTGTGCCACCGGTTTCCCTTTCATCGAATGCGGATTACGACGGAAAGCAAACCGCTTTTCCGGGAAAAACACAAACCCTTGGGTAGGGTTCACTTGCCCGCAGACCGGGGAACGCATGCTTCCGTAGCCATGAGATAGGGGAGCGATTCGGACATAGAACACTCATCACAGGTGCAGAAGCATCCGGCTGTTACCCAGGGTGTTGGGCTTCACTCGTTCGAGACCCAGGAACTCCGCAACGCCCTCGTCATAGGAACGCAGCAGCTCACTGTAGACATCACCGTCTACCGGAGCTTCGCCGATCTCCACGAAGCCGTGCTTGGTGAAGAAGTCGACTTCGAAGGTGAGACAGAAAATACGCCGCACTCCGAGCCAGCTCGCCGTGCGCAGCAGCTTGTCCAGCACTTGGTGGCCGACGCCCGATCCCTTCAGCCGCGGATCCACGGCCAGGGTGCGGACCTCCGCGAGGTCTTCCCACATGACGTGGAGCGCCCCGCAGCCGACGACCTCGGCGTCTTCGTCGCGCTCCGCAACCCAGAACTCCTGGATGTCCTCGTAAAGCGTGACGGTGGCTTTGTCGAGCAGGATCCCGTCACGTGAGTAGCTGTCGATGAGGCGGCGTACGGCCGGCACATCGGCGGTCCTGGCACGGCGGATGGTGAGGCCTTTTGAATGCGGAGGCATGCGGGGACGCTATCTCCCCTTGCCGGTGGCACTCGCCCCGGGTTCATCCCCTTCGGCCGGTCCCGCTTCGCCGGCGCCTTCCGGTGCCGCTTGCGCTCCTTGCGCTCCGCCTTCTTCCGCGGGCGCGGTCTCTTCCGGCTGTGGTGCCGGTTGTTCCGCGTCTTCCGCCGGTGCGTCGACTTGCACCATCCGTACGGCGTCGCGCAGGGCATGGCGCTGTTCGGGGGACATCATGCCGAAGAAGGCCACAAGAGCGGCCGCGGGGTTGTCACTGGCGGACCACGCTTCGTTCATCAGTGCGGCCGCGTAGGCGGCGCGAGTGGAGACCGCCTCATATCGATAGGCGCGGCCTTCGGCTTCGCGGCGCACCCAGCCCTTCTGGTGGAGGTTGTCCAATACGGTCATGACCGTGGTGTAGGCGATCGACCGTTCCTTCTGCAGATCTTCCAGGACTTCTCGAACGGTGACCGGGCGGTTCCACTCCCAGACCCGCGTCATGACCGCGTCTTCCAGATCACCCAAGCGTCTCGGCACACAAGAACAATAGTGGGAGATGTCGCGAATGCCCGTTGATCTTGTTGCGTTTGGGACGGAAATGGGGGCACGGCCCGGGAGAATCCCTCCCGGGCCGTGCGGTGCGTGCGGGCCGCCGAAAGGGCGGCGGGCGGCTCAGGCGCCGTGCGCCGTGGGCTCCTGGCCGGCGGACTCGGTGCGGGACAGCACGGCGTCCACGGCGGCGTCCTCCTTGGCCTTGTTCGCCCCGCCCTGGCTCTTGACGATCGTCACGATCAGGGCGGTGAAGGCCACGGCCATCACTACGGGCGGGAGCAGCGCTGCGACGTAATCCATGGCGTTCGGCCTCCTTTGGGGCGGGGAGTCCAGAGTACGCAGCACTCAGGCGGTGCGGCTCTCGGGGGGCCGGGCGGGCCTGCGGCGGGGCGGGAACACCTCACCCGGTGTGGGGATCGGCCGGTCCCGCTGCGGAGTCTTCGGCCGCGGCGGCGGCGCGGGCTCCGGTTTGCGCTCCGGCTCGGGCTCCCGCTCGGGCTCCGGCTGCCGCCCGCAGCGGGTTGCCGACCGGCCGCCCGGCAGCGCGCGGAGCCGGGTCCGCACGGACTGTTCGGCCAGCCGCTCGCAGTGCCGCAGGAGGACTCCGCGGCGTTCGCGCTCGGCCCGGCCGACGGGACGTGCGGCCAGCGAGCGCAGGGCGGCGAGGTCGTCGGGCCCCGGGACATGGCCGGCCGCCAGCGCCTCGGTCAGCTGCGCGAGGTAGCCGGCGGCCGAGCCGGGCAGGGCGTCGCGGTACCGGGCGAGGTCGGCGAGCAGGAAGGCACGCAGCCGGCCGCCTTCGCGGACCGCCTCGTCGACCGCCTCGGCCAGCCGGAGATATTCCTGGATGTCCTGTGGCCACTCGGGGCCGAGGGCGCCGAGCGGAGCGGGGTGGGACGTCGTCTGCAGGGCATGGGCGAGGGCGCGACGGAGCACACGCAACTCATCGGCGCTGAACGCCATGCCGCCGCGGGTTCCGTTTGGCATTGGCATGTGGCGACTTTACGACCGATTTCGACAAAAGCCGCTTAATTCGTGAACGGTGGCGCGGCAGCGAGCCGCACCACCGCACACCCGGCACCGGAGAGGGCTCCGCGGGCCGGGCGAGGCGCGGCCACGACGGGGGCCGGCGCGGCTACGACCGGGCGATGTTCCGCTCGTAGACCAGCCGGAGGCCGATGAGGGTGAGCCACGGCTCGTGCGCGTCGATCACCGACGACTCACCGAGCACCATCGGTGCCAGCCCGCCGGTGGCGATCACGGTCACCTCGTCCGGGTCCTCGGCCAGCTCGCGCGCCATCCGCTGCACCACACCGTCGACCTGGCCCGTGAAGCCGTAGAGGATGCCGGACTGCATGGCCTCCACGGTGTTCTTGCCGATGACGCTGCGCGGCCGGGCCAGTTCGATCTTGCGGAGCTGGGCGCCCTTGACGCCCAGCGCGTCCACGGAGATCTCGATGCCCGGAGCGATCACGCCGCCGACGTACTCGCCGCGCGCGCTGACCGCGTCGAAGGTGGTGGCCGTGCCGAAGTCGACGACCACCGCCGGGCCGCCGTAGAGCTCGACGGCCGCCAGGGCGTTGATGATCCGGTCGGCGCCGACCTCCTTCGGGTTGTCCATCAGGATCGGCACGCCTGTCTTGACGCCCGGCTCCACCAGGACGGCGGGTACGTCGCCGTAGTAGCGGCGGGTCACCTCGCGCAGCTCGTGGAGCACGGAGGGGACCGTGGAGCAGATCGAGATGCCCTCGATGCCGTCGCCCAGGTCGTCGCCGAGCAGCGGGTGCATGCCCATCAGGCCCTGGAGGAGGACGGCGAGCTCGTCGGCGGTGCGCCGGGCGTCGGTGGAGATCCGCCAGTGCTCGACGATCTCCTCGCCGTCGAAGAGGCCAAGGACGGTGTGGGTGTTTCCTACGTCGATGGTCAGGAGCATGCTCCGCACCGCCTCCGGTTCACGTCGTGCACGAAGGGCTCGCCCGGGGTGGCGGGTGGGGCGACGGGTGGGCGGGTGTTTCCTGCGTCGATGGTCAGGAGCATGGCCGTCAGCTGCCCTCAGGTGCGTCGTCGTCCGCGTCCTCGGCACCCTGCCCGTCGTCCTCGCGCAGGTCGAGGCCGATGTCGAGGATCGGGGAGGAGTGCGTGAGCGCACCCACCGCGAGGTAGTCGACGCCGGTCTCGGCGTAGGTGCGGGCGTTGTCCAGCGTCAGCCGGCCCGACGATTCCAGCATGGCGCGCCCGGCCACCAGCTCCACGGCCTCCCGGGTCTGCTCCGGGGTGAAGTTGTCCAGCAGGATCAGATCGGCGCCCTCGGCGAGGATCGGCGGGATCTGGTCGATCCGGTCGACCTCCACCTCGATCGGCACGCCGGGGAACTCGGCCCGTACGGCCGTGAACGCCGCGGCGACGCCGCCCGCCGCGACCACGTGGTTGTCCTTGATCAGCGCCGCGTCCGAGAGCGACATCCGGTGGTTGACGCCGCCACCGCAGCGCACCGCGAACTTCTCCAGGGCACGCAGCCCCGGCGTCGTCTTACGGGTGTCACGGACCTTCGTCCTGGTCCCTTCGAGCACATCGGCCCAGGCCCGGGTCGTGGTCGCGATGCCCGACAGGCGGCACAGGATGTTCAGCGCACTGCGCTCGGCGGTGAGCAGATCGCGGGTGCGGGTGGTGACGCTCAGCAGCGGGGTGCCGGCCGCGACCCGGTCGCCGTCCTCGACGTGCCGCTCGACCGCGAACTCGTCGGTGCACACGATGGACAGCACCGCTTCGGCGATCCGCAGTCCGGCGACCGTACCGGCCTCGCGGGCCGTGAAGTCGCCGGTGGCGACCGCGTCCTCGGGGACGGTGGCCACGGTCGTGACGTCCACGCCCTGGTCGAGGTCTTCCTCGACGGCGAGGTGCGCGAGGTCTTCGACCTGTACGGGGTCGAGCCCGGCGGCTACCAGGAGGGCGGCCAGGTCGGGGTCGAGGCCGCAGGTCAGCGGGTCGAGCTCGTAGGCGCCGTCGTCGCCGCAGCCGCAGGCGTCGCCGCAGCCACCGGCGGGGGCGCCGCCGGTGGGCCCGCCGATCTGGAGGAGGGGGAGGTCGTCGCGGGTGCTGCTCACGGGCTGGGCTCCGTCTTCGTGGAAAGTCATCAGCGAGTCGGTGAAGCGGTGGATCGGTGAAGCGGTGAAGCGGTGAAGCGGTGAAGCGGTAGATCGGTGGAGCGGTGGATCGTGGAGCGGTGGTCAGGAGGCCGTGGTCGGCGGGAATGCGGGGGTCGCCGTCGTATGGAGGGTCAGCGCGCGGTCCGCATCCAGGGTGATGCGGAAGTGCCGGCGCCAGGAGGCATCGTCCCGGTCCGGGTGGTCCTCGCGCCAATGGCAGCCGCGGGTCTCCGAACGGCGCTGTGCCGCGGCGACCAGCACCCGGGCGACGCACAGGAGGTTGGTGGCCTCCCAGGCCTCCACGCCGGGCTCGGGGGACTTGTGGGTGGTGTCGGCGCTCGCCTCCGTCGCCTCGCGGTGGAGGCGGTCCAGTTCGGCGGCGGCGCGGGCGAGGCTCCCGGCGCTGCGCAGCACGCCGGCTCCGGCGGTCATGATCCGCTGCACGGCGGTACGGGTCTCGGGGGCGAGGAGGGGGAGGGTGGTGCGCGGCGCGGATGCCGGGGCGGGATCCGCGGCAGGCGCCGGGGTGGGCGCCGGGGTGGGATCCGTGACGGACGACGGCGCGGGGCTGTCGGTGATGTCCGCGGCGATCCGCTCCGCGAAGACCAGGCCCTCCAGGAGGGAGTTGGAGGCGAGCCGGTTGGCGCCGTGCACGCCGGTGCAGGCGACCTCGCCGCAGGCGTAGAGGCCCGGGACCGTGGTGCGCCCGCGCAGGTCGGTGCGTACGCCGCCGGAGGCGTAGTGCGCGGCCGGGGCGACCGGTATCGGCTCGGTGACCGGGTCGATGCCGTGGCTGCGGCAGGCGGCGAGGATGGTCGGGAAACGGGTCTCCCACATCTGCGCGCCGAAGTGCCGGCCGTCCAAATACATGTGCTCGACGCCCTGTTCGTGCGCCCGGCGCGTGATCGCCTTGGCGACGATGTCGCGCGGCGCCAGCTCGGCGAGTTCGTGCTGGCCCACCATGAAGCGGGTGCCGTCGGCGTCGACGAGGTGTGCGCCCTCGCCCCGTACGGCCTCGGAGATCAGCGGCTGCTGGCCTTCCGCGTCCGGGCCCAAATACAGGGGGGTGGGGTGGAATTGGACGAATTCCAGATCGGAGACCTCCGCGCCGGCGCGGAGCGCCAGGGCCACCCCGTCGCCGGTGGAGACCGCAGGGTTGGTGGTCGCGGAGAAGACCTGCCCCATGCCTCCGGTGGCGAGCACCACCGCCGGGGCACGTACGGCGCCGACGCCGTCGTGCTGGCCCTCCCCCATGACGTGCAGGGTGACGCCGGACGTGCGGCCGTCGGCGTCCGTGAGCAGGTCGAGGACGAGTGCGTTCTCGATGGTCCGCAGCCCGGCGGCGCGGACCGCCTCGACGAGCGCGCGGGAGATCTCGGCCCCGGTGGCGTCACCGCCGGCGTGCGCGATACGGCGCCGGTGGTGGCCGCCTTCGCGGGTGAGCGCTATCTCCTCGCTGTCCGGTGCGGTGTCGAAGCGGGCGCCGGTGCGGATCAGCCGGTGGACGGCGTCCGGGCCCTCGGTGACCAGCATCCGTACGGCCGCCTCGTCGCACAGTCCGGCGCCTGCCACGAGGGTGTCGGCCAGATGCTGCTCCGGGGTGTCGCCGTCGCCCAGCGCCGCCGCGATACCGCCCTGCGCCCAGCGCGTGGAGCCGTCGTCCAGGCGGGCCTTGGTGACGACGACGGTGCGGCGGCCGGCCGCGGCACAGCGGAGCGCGGCGGTCAGCCCCGCCACTCCCGAGCCCACGACCACGACATCCGCTTCGATGGACCAGCCCGGGGCGGGAGCCCTCAGGCGTATGCCGGTGCCTGATACGGGGCCGGGGCCGCGGCCGGGGCCTGCTCCGCTGTCAGTACCGGTACCTGTGTCAGTACCGGTGCCTGTTCCGGTGCCTGTTCCGGTGGCGGTCATCGGGTCGCTCCGAGGGGGCCTTGGGGGGTGGTGGGGGGTGCGGCGGGTGCGGCGGGTGCGGCGGAAGGGGCCGCGTCCGTGGTGGTGGCGTCCCGCGTCGTGGCGCCGCCGTGGTGGGCGGCCGCTGCCTCCGGCCGTCCGGCTCGGAAGACGAGACGGATGTTGTCGATGAGCCGCGTGCTGCCGACCTTGGCGGCGACCGCGAGGATCGCCTCGCCCGCGTACGCATCCGGGATCTCGGTGAAATCGGAGGGGTCGACCAGGGCCAGGTAGTCCAGCGTGAGCGGTGGGTCGAGCCGGGCGGCGTCCTCCAGCACCGCGCGGGCCGCGGCGCGCGCCACGGAGGGGCCGTGCAGCGGCCCCGCGGCGGCGTAGGCGACGGCGTGCGCGTCGGCGGCCGCCCGGTCCTCGCCGAGGGCGGCCAGGGCGGCGGAACGGTGCTGGGCCGCGTGGCCCACGGAGGCGGCGCGGGCGCGCAGCGCCTCCTCGGCGGCGAGCCGGTCGCGGGCCGCGAACAGCGCCGCCGACAGCGCCAGCGCGGTGCGCCGCTCCGGAGCCGAGAGGTAACGGTTGCGGCTGGAGAGGGCGAGGCCGTCCTCCTCGCGCACCGTGGGGACACCGACGATCTCGACGGGGAAGTTGAGGTCGGCGGCCATCCGTGTGATGACCGCGAGCTGCTGGGCGTCCTTCTGGCCGTAGAAGGCGAGGTCCGGCGCGGTCAGGTGGAGCAGCTTGGCGACCACGGTCAGCACGCCGTCGAAATGGCCGGGGCGGCTGGCGCCCTCCAGGAGGGTGCCCATGGGGCCCGCGGCGATCCGGATCTGCGGTTCTCCGCCGGGGTAGACCTCGTCGACGGACGGGGCGAAGACCGCGTCCGCGCCCGCCGCGGCGGCCAGCTCGACATCCGCGTCGAGAGTGCGCGGATAGCGGTCCAGATCCTCCCCGGCGCCGAACTGCAGCGGGTTGACGAAGACCGTGACGACGACCTGGCCCCGCGGACCGACCCGGCGCCGGGCGGCGCGGATCAAGGTGGCGTGGCCCTCGTGCAGTGCGCCCATGGTCATGACGACGGCGCGCGCGCCGGCGCGGCGGGGCACGTCGCGCAGAGCGGCGGCGGTGTGGACGAGGTGGACGGGGTGGCTCGCGTCCACGGGCGGGGCGGGGTGGCCGGCGTCGGCGGAGCGGGCCTGGCTTGCGTCCATGGGCTGGTCCGGGTCCGGAATCTGCGGCGCGGAGGTCATCGGTCGCCCCCCTCAGGGCCGTGGTCGGGGGAGTCAGGCCCTTGGTCGGGGGCGTCAGGCCCTTGGTCGGGGGTGCCGGGGCCGTGGTCGGGGGCGTCGGGGCCGGCAGGGTCCGGGCCGGGTGCGCCGGAAGCGGAGGCACCTGGCGCAGAAGTGCCCGGCGCGGAGCTGCCCGGCGCGGAGCTGCCCGATGCCCGCCCGGTGCCGTCGCCGGAGTCGGCGAGCACATCGAGGAGGTCGGCGGCCAGTTCCGGCTTCAGCAGGCCGTGGTCCAGGGCCCGGTCCGCGGTCGTACGGGCCATGGCGACGTACCCGGCAACGCTCTGCGGCGCATGCCGGCGCAGCTCCGCGATATGGGCAGCGACCGTACCGGCGTCCCCCCGGGCGACCGGGCCGGTCAGCGCCGCGTCACCGGAGCGCAGCGCATTGTCCAGGGCGGCACCGAGCAGGGGCCCCAGCATCCGGTCCGGGGCCTGCACACCCGCGTCGTGCAGCAGCTCCATCGACTGGGCCACGAGCGTGACGAGGTGGTTCGCGCCGATGGCGAGCGCCGCGTGATAGAGCGGACGAGCCGATTCCGCGATCCACTCGGGTTCCCCGCCCATTTCGATGACCAGCGCTTCCGCGGCCATCCGCAGCTCGTCGGGCGAGGTCACCCCGAAGGAGCAGCCGGCCAGCCGCTGGACGTCCACGGACGTGCCGGTGAACGTCATGGCCGGATGCAGGGCCAGGGGCAGGGCGCCCGCCCGGGTGGCCGGGTCCAGCACCGCGGTTCCGTACCGGCCCGAGGTGTGCACCAGCAGCTGGCCGGGCCGTACGGCGCCGGTCTCGGCGAGGCCGCTCACCAGGTCGGCCAGGGCGTCGTCGGGGACGGTCAGCAGCACGAGGTCGGCGCGGGCCAGCACCTCGGCCGGGGTGACCAGCGGGACATCGGGCAGCAGCTCGGCGGCGCGCCGCACGGAGGCGTCGGAGACGCCTGATACGGCAACGGGACGATGCCCTGCGAGCTGCAGCGAAGCGGCGAGGGCGGGCCCGACGCGGCCCGCGCCGACGACTCCGACGGTCAGCCGGGCGGGTCGGTCCTGGGCCTCGGTGGGTGGCATTGCATTCACGCGGCGATGGCCTTCCGTTCCAGTCCGCGGGGGGTACCGGACGATTCCTCGCCATGCTACGCGAGTGTTTCCGGCGGCCTTCAGAGCTGTACGCAAGGTGAGACGGGGGTCTCTCACGAGGTTATGCACAGGGGTCGCGGCTTCGCGCGGGTCCGAGTGATGCTCGGTGCAGTGCCGCGCGGCGGTGTGGCAGGGAACGTGGCAGCGGCGTGGCCGCGGGCCGTGCGAGAAAGAGCAGCCAGGGGGGCGCATGAAGCACATGAGACACACGAGGGAAGCGGGCGTGGACGTCACGGGCACCGGCGTCGCGGACACCGGCGTCGCGGACGCAGGCTTCGCGGATGCGAGCGCCACGGACGCGGGCGCCACGGATGCGAGCGCCACGGACGCGGGCGCCACGGACGCGGGCGCCACGGACGCGGGCGCCACGAACGCGGGCGCCACGAACGCGGGCGCCACGGGCGGCCCTCCGGAGGAGGAGGGGACCCGCGACCGAGTCGGCCGAGCTCGCGCGAAGGCCTGGACGGGGCCGGTGTCCCGTGGTTCAGGGTGCATCCGGAGGTGCCGCACACCCATCAGTTCCAGGTGTGGTTGCCGCACCCGCCCGCGCTGCTCGACGAGGCCGCCGTACGCCAGGCGGAGGAGACCGGGACAGCGCTGTTCCAGAGGTGGTTCGAGCCCGCCCCGGTAGGGCCGCCCGGGGTGGCGGTGACCGAGGTGACCGTTGCCGCCTCCGCCCTGGGCTGGACGGCAGGCGAGGTGCGTGCGGCGGTCAGGGAGTTCGTGGCGTTCGTGGGCCGGGTCGGGGGGTGAGGCGGCGCAGCGAGGCCGTGAGGCCCGACCACCCGCCCCGCCGGACACGTCCCCGAAGACGGCTGCCGGGGCCCGTGACGACGGCTTGGAAGCGGCGCCACTGCTGGATCTCGCGCACGGTGCGGACGGTGTGGGTGCCCGGGGCGGGTGGGGCTGTTTCACCTCGCCGGGCGGCCCGGTAGGTGTCGAGGAGGTGCTGCTGAGCGGCGTTCATGTCCCTCAATGTGGTGCGGTTCCGTGGCCGGTGGCCCGTCGATTGACGGGAGCCGTCAATCGACGTCCGTGCAGGTGGTGGCCTCGCGCATGATGGGCGCATGGCCAACGTCATCGACATCACCGGGCTGCCGCCGGAGCGCGTCGTCTTCTCCCCTTCGCCGCTGGCGGAGCTGGGCGCCGCTTTGCACGCGCTCTCCGAGCCGGGTCACCACCCCGGGCTGCACGGCTGGGTCACCGCCACCAACGCCGCGCTGAAGACCGACCTGGCCGACCGGCTGTGCGAGGCGGACTTCCTGTGGCGGTCCTCCCGTGCCGACATCCTGCTGCCGGCCCGTCCCGGGGCCACACTGGCCGCGGAGCTGGACGAGCTGGACACGATCGACGACGAGCGGTTCGTGGCCGCCGCTTTCGAGATCACCTGCTCGGCGCGCTACACCCGCCCCACGCCCTCGCCCCTCGTCGATGCGGACGAGCGGGCGCGGGTACGGGAGATGGCGGCCGCGCGCGGCCCGCGGCAGGCGGCCTTCACCGACCGGATGCTCACCGACCCCGACGGCCTGCGGGTGTGGCTGCGCCGCCTGTTCGAGGACTGCGAGGAGGCGTTCTTCGGGGACATCTGGCGGCGGGTGGGCATCCAGTTGGCGGCGGATGCCCGGCACAAGACCGAGCTGCTGCGCCACAAGGGCCTGGCCGAGACGCTGTCCGCGACGTCGCAGGCGTTGTCCATGGAGAGTGCGCAGGACGGCAGCGGCGGTACCCGCATCCTGGTCGACAAGCTGGCCCGGGGGCGGACGACGGCCTTCGCCCGTCCCGCGGACCCGGGCGTCACCTTCCTGCCGACGTCGTTCGGCTGGCCGCATCTGGTGTTCGGCCACGCCCCGGGCTGGCGCCCCGTGCTCCAGTACCCGATCGCCGACCGGGAGCTGCCGGCGCCGGCCGCGCTGGAACTCGTCCAGCAGCGGCTGGAGGCGCTGGGCCACCCGATGCGGATGCAGCTGTGCCGGACGCTGTCACGGGGGCCGCATACGACGGGAGAGCTGGCGCACGCTTTCGGGATCACCGCGCCGGAGGTCTCGCGGCATATCGCCACACTCAAGAAGGCCGGGCTGATCCAGACGCGGCGTCGCGGGCGCTATGTGCTGCACCAGCTGGACCTCCAGGTGGTGGCCCGGCTGGGCAGCGACTTCCTTGAGGGCGTGCTGCGTTGACGGCGGTCCGGCCGGATGAGGCCAGAGCGGTCCGAGTCCCCCACTCACCCGCTACGCCCCTGCCTACGCCCCTGCCTACGCCCCCGTTCCCCCCGCCCGCACCAGCCCCGTCTCATACGCGAGTACCACCGCCTGGACCCGGTCCCGCAGGCCCAACTTGGCGAGGATGCGGCCCACATGAGTTTTGACGGTGGCCTCGGAGAGCACCAGCCGTGCCGCGATCTCACCGTTGGACAGTCCCTGGGCGACCAGCAGCAGCACCTCCCGCTCGCGCTCCGTCAGCCGCTCCAGCTCGGGCCGGACCGGCTCCGCGGAAGTGGAGGGCAGCATGGGGGTGAAGCGGTCGAGGAGCCGGCGGGTGGTGGACGGGGCGACGACCGCGTCGCCGCTCTGCACCGCCCGGATCGCGGCGAGCAGGTCGCCGGGCGGGACGTCCTTGAGCATGAAGCCGCTGGCCCCGGCCTTCAGCGCGGAGAAGGCGTATTCGTCGAGGTCGAACGTGGTCAGGATGAGGACCTTCGGAGCCCCCTGCTGCTGCCCGCCTCCGCAGATCCGGCGGGTGGCCTCCACCCCGTCCAGCTGCGGCATCCGTACGTCCATGAGGATCACGTCGACCTGGGTGGCGCGCAGCACCTCCAGGGCTTCCACGCCGTTCCCCGCCTCCGCGACGACCTCCATGTCGGGCTGTGCGGCCAGCACCATCCGGAACCCGGTGCGCAACAGCACCTGGTCGTCGACGAGCATCACACGGATGGTCATGGGCAGGGGGTCCTTTCGTACAGGAGTGGGGGCCGAGCGTACGGGGTGAAGTGCGGCGGGCCGGATTCCCGGGTGAGCTCGCCGGGCCGGCGGCCCTGCCGCGGCACCGGCCCGGTCACCGCGCGCACCGCAGCGGCTCCGGTCACCCCGCTCACCGCACCGGTTTGAGCGGCAGGACGGCGCTGACCCGGAAGCCGCCCCCCGGCCGCGGTCCGGCGGCCAGGGTGCCGCCGACCATGCCGACCCGCTCGCGCATCCCGATCAGGCCGTGGCCGAGGCCGTCCGCTCCGCCTTCTTCGTAGAGCTCGCGCTGCGCGCCCCGTCCGTCGTCCTCGATCAGCAGGTCGAGATCGTCGTCCTGGTAGGAGAGGCGGACGGTCGCGCCGACCGCGGGGCCGCCGTGTTTGCGGGTGTTGGTGAGCGCTTCCTGAACGATGCGGTAAGCGGTGAGTTCGACGCTGCTGGGCAGCTCCCGCGGCTCGCCCTCGACCTGGAAGTCGACCGGCAACCCTGCGCCCCGGACCTGCTCCATGAGGTCGCTGAGCTGGTCCACGCCCGGCTGGGGGACGTACTCGCCGCCCTCGGACTGTTCGCCGGTGCGCAGGACGCCCAGCAGACGGCGCATCTCGGCCAGCGCCTGGCGTCCGGTGCCGGAGATCGTCTCCAGGGCCTGCCGGGTCTGCTCCGGCGCGGCGTCGAGGACGTAGGCGGCGCCGTCGGCCTGGACGACCATCACCGAGACGTTGTGGGCGACGACGTCGTGGAGTTCCCGGGCGATCCGGGCGCGCTCGGCCGCGACCGCGATCCGGGACTGCGTCTCGCGCTCCTTCTCCAGCCGCGCCGCCTTCTCCTCCAGCTGCGCCCAGTAGGCGCGGCGGGTGCGCAGGGAGTCGCCGAGCACCCAGGCCAGGACGAAGGGCACGGTGAGCAGCACGGTGGCGAACAGGCTCTGCCCGAACGTCCGGCCGCCGAAGGCATCCCTGAAACGCGCGGCGGAGAGCGCGGGCCCGAACACGGCGCCGACGAGGGCGCAGCGGGAGGCCCAGCGGGGCACGGCGGGCGCGGACGCGACGGTGTAGGTGATCACGAACATCGCGAAGTCGGCGGCCATGATCGGGACGCCGCCGAGCAGTTGGCCGACGCCGATGGCCGCCGTCAGCAGCAGCATTTGCACGGGGGCCTTGCGGCGCAGCGCGACGACCAGGCACAGACCGACCGTGAAGACCGAGGGAAGGATCTGCGGTACGCCGTGTCCGGCGGCCACGACCCACAGGCTGCCGAACCCGAACAGGAGGACGGCCCAGAAGGTGTCCACTCCCGTCGGGTGCCTGCGGAGGAAGTCATAGAGGCGCTGCACGTAACCCAGCGTAGGCACCACGCATACGTGTACGAGTCAACCGGAGGAGCGATCCTGTGCGCCGGGCCTACTCCCCAAGGTGGAGACTCCATGCGCCAAATGTGCGGGAAGGGGGGACGGCCCGCGTACCACCCCTCCCGCGCGGGGCGGCGCCCGCCCGTACCGTGGGGCGGGTGACGAACGAGTGGTGCGGGTGGCGCGAGGCCACGGAGCGGGCGCTGTACGGTCCCGGTGACGGCTTCTACACGCGCCCCGGGGGCCCCGGCCCGGCCGGCCACTTCCGTACCTCCGTGCACGCCTCCCCCCTGTACGCCGGCGCGGTCGCCACCCTCCTGTGCCGGGTGGACACCGCGCTGGGCCGTCCGGACGAGCTGGCGCTGGTCGATGTGGGCGCGGGGCGCGGCGAGCTGCTGACCGGCGTGCTGGCCGCACTGCCCGACGAGGTGGCCGCGCGGCTGCGCCCGTGCGCGGTCGAGCGCGCCGCGCGCCCCCCGGGCCTCGATCCGCGGATCGCCTGGTGCAGCGAGCTGCCCGCCCCCGGCTCGGTCACCGGCCTGCTGTTCGCGAACGAATGGCTCGACAACGTGCCGGTGGAGGTCGTCGAGACGGACGCGGACGGGGTGCCGCGCAGGGTGCTCGTACGCGCCGACGGCACGGAGCGGCTGGGCGAGCCGGTGGACGGTAGGGACGCGGAGTGGCTGGGCCGCTGGTGGGCACCCCCGCCGGCCCCGGATGCCGCCGCCTCCCCCGGGCTGCGTGCCGAGATCGGCCGGCCCCGCGACGAGGCCTGGGCGCAAGCCGTCCGTACGCTGCGCGCCGGGCTCGCCGTCGCCGTCGACTATGCGCACGAGCGGGGCGGCCGGCCGCCCTTCGGCACGCTCACCGGCTTCCGCGACGGCCGCGAGGTGGCGCCCGTACCGGACGGGAGCTGCGACATCACGGCACATGTGGCGCTGGACGCCTGTGCCGGGCCGTCGGCGCAGCGGCTGACCCAGCGCGCGGCGCTGCGCGCCCTGGGGGTGGACGGCCGCCGTCCGCCGCTCGCCATGGCCGCCACCGACCCCTCCGGCTACGTACGGGCCCTGAGCGCGGCCGGGGCCGCGGCGGAGCTGACCGATCCGGCGGGCCTCGGCGGCTTCGGATGGCTGCTGGAGCCGGTGGGCGGGGCGTGCGCGGGCCTGCTCGGGCCGGCGGAGGCCGCCTGAGGGCCAGGGCGGCCCCCGCGACGGGGTGCTGCAAGACTGTTCCCATGACGGAGACGACGGTCGGCATCGGCGGCGCGGCGGAGAGCACCGACATGGTGCTGAACATCGGCCCGCAGCATCCCTCGACGCACGGCGTGCTGCGGCTGCGCCTCGTCCTGGACGGCGAGCGCATCCAGCACGCCGAGCCGGTGATCGGCTACATGCACCGCGGCGCCGAAAAGCTCTTCGAGGCGCGCGACTACCGCCAGATCATCATGCTCGCCAACCGGCACGACTGGCTGTCGGCGTTCTCCAACGAGCTGGGCGTGGTGATGGCCGTCGAGCGGATGCTCGGCATGGAGGTGCCGGAGCGCGCCGTATGGATGCGAACGCTGCTCGCCGAGCTGAACCGGGTGCTGAACCATCTGATGTTCCTGGGCTCGTACCCCCTGGAGCTCGGCGGCATCACCCCCGTCTTCCACGCCTTCCGTGAGCGGGAGGAGCTCCAGTCGGTGATGGAGGAGATCTCCGGCGGCCGGATGCACTACATGTTCAACCGCGTCGGCGGCCTCAAGGAGGACCTGCCGGCGGGCTGGCTCGGCCGGGCCCGGCACGCCGTCGCCGAGGTGCGCTCCCGGATGGACGTCTTCGACAACCTGGTCCTGGGCAACGAGATCTTCCGTGGCCGGACCCGCGGGGTCGGTGTGCTCGCGCCGGAGACGGTGCACGGGTACGGCGTCTCCGGTCCGATCGCCCGCGCCTCCGGCGTGGACTTCGATCTGCGGCGCGACGAGCCGTATCTGGCGTACGGGGAGCTGCAGTCCACGCTCAAGGTCGTCACCCGCGGGGAGGGCGACTGCCTGGCCCGCTTCGAGTGCTTGCTGGAGCAGAGCCACAACGCGCTCGATCTCGCCGATGCCTGCATGGACCGGATCGCGGAGCTGCCGCCGGGGCCGGTCAATCAGCGGCTGCCGAAGGTGCTCAAGGCCCCCGAGGGCGCGACCTACGCCTGGACCGAGAACCCGCTCGGCATCAACGGCTACTACCTCGTCTCCAAGGGCGACAAGACCCCCTACCGCCTCAAGCTGCGCTCGGCGTCGTTCAACAACATCCAGGCGCTGGTGGAGCTGCTGCCGGGCACGCTGGTCGCCGACATGGTCGCCATCCTCGGCTCGTTCTTCTTCGTGGTCGGGGACATCGACAAGTAGCAGGCGGCAAGGAGCAGGCGAGAGGGGTGCCGAGAGGGCCGCCGTCGCCGCCCGCCGCCGGGTCGCCCACACCCTGTGGACGGACGAAGGACTCCGGGCCGGAGGCGTCCCTGCCGAAAGCCGCCAGGCCGGAGGCGTCCCTGCCGAAAGCCGCCCGGCCGGAGGCGTCCCTGCCGAAAGCCGCCCGGCCCCGGAGCCGGTGAACGCTCCGGGGCCAGGCGGCCGTCAGCTCAGGATCAGGAGATGGCGCTGCGCAGTGCGCCGAAGGCGAACTGCTCGGTCTCGTCGTGCGCGGTCAGGTCGATGACCTCGCCGGTGCCCGCGGTCGTTGCGCCGTCGGCCTGCTCGTCCGCGCGCTCGCCGCCCGTCCGCCGCTTGTCGCGGGTGTGCTCGCCGTCGGCCGCGGCGCCCTCCGTGGGCGGCTGCGGACGCGCGTCCGTACGGGCCGCGCGGGCCGTGCGCGCCCGCGCACGGGCCGACTGTTCGGCAAGGGCCTCGTCGCCGACGACATCCGCCAGGTCGTCCTCCAGCGGCGCGGTCAGCTCCCGGGGGCCGGAAGCGGTCGCGTTGCCGAAGAAGTCGAACCCGCCCTGCGCGCGGGATACGGCGGGACGGGACGGGGCGAGGGCGGCGGCGGTGGCCGGGACCGGGCGGAGCGCGGGTCCGGAGGCGGCGGCCGTACGGGCTGATGCGCCGCCCGTGCGCTGTGCGGCGGCCGCCGACGGGTTCCCCCGGCCGCTCTCACCGTCCTGGCCATCCCCGGCATCGCGGGCCGCGGGCTGCCCGGACCGGCTGGTCCCTTCGGCACCGGAACCGGCACCGGCGCCGTCCCGCGCCAGGCGTGCGGCCTTCTGCGCGGTGCGCTGCCGGGCGGCGTTGCGGGCGAGTTGACGCAGCGCCCGGTCGGCCTGGGCGAAGGTCGCGGTGGCCCGAGCCGGGGACTCTGCCGGGGCCCGGCCGTCCCCGTTCGCGGCGGGCTCGCGCCGGACCGGCACCGAAGCCGTTGAGGTCTCCCCTGCACGGACGAAGTCGAGGGCGCGGGGCAGACCGGCGGCGGCCGGCAGCGCCTTGGCCGGGGCGGCGGCCTCGATGGCGAGCAGCCGGCGGCCCTCCAGGGCGCTGGCCCGCTCGGTCTCGGCGGTGGCGTAACGGCGCAGCAGGGCGGCGTGTTCGCTGCGCAGCCGGGCCAATTCGGCACGCTTGGCACGGAGTTTGGCGTCCAGGGCGGCGCGGAGCTCGCGGGATTCCTCCACATCCGTTTCGAGCTCGGCTATCCGCTCTTCGGTGCGCCACTCGTCGCGCACCCGGGCGCGGTCCAGTTCGGCAACCCGTCGGCCGGCCGCGCGGTCCCAGCTCCGCAGAAGGACGGCGCCGGTGAGAGCGGCGGCCGCCGCGCCCGCGGCGAGCACCCGTTGCACCAGGTCGTCGCCGACAAACCACGCGCCCGCGGCGCAGGCTATTGACGCACCGGCGACCGTCGCGGGAGGAAGCAGCCGGTGGAGGGGTGGTGATTGGCGGTGGCGTCCTCGTGGCATGGCCAGAAACTTACCGTGCGTGCGGGACGTATGGGGCCCCGCACACGAATCCGTTTCCCGCTGGTTACTTCCTGACCAGACCGTCGGACTCCCCATAAGTCTGTACGACATCCCCGGTCTTGCGCGGTTCGCCCCCGGCCTCACACCGACACATCGGCCCCGCCGTTCCCGTTGCCGTCGTCCTCCGGCAGCTTGCACACCCGCTCCAGGAAGATCGCCGCGGCGACCACCGCCACTCCGGCGGCCACCGACAGACCGGCGTAGATCGCCTGGTCCCGGCGCGGCACGGCATCGAGGCCGGTGGTCAGCAGAAAGACGCCGACGCCGCCGTACAGCCCGGCGACCAGCGACGCCACCAGCGCGCTCGCCTGGCCGAAGACCACCGCGCGGGCGGCCACCAGCGGATCGACGCCCTTGGCGCCCGGCCGGCGCTCGCGCTGCGCGCGCAGCCGGGCCCGGAGCGCGAGCGCGGTGGCGGCGAGCACCGCGGCGATCAGCGCCAGCACGATCGGCGCGGCCACCGGAACGCTGGGGAGGGTGCCGAGGGCGTCCCACAGCCGGGCGCCTCCCCATGCCAGCACCCCGGCCGCCAGGAACAGCCCGACCAGCACCTTGACGTGTAGCTGCTTCACCGAGCGATCGCCCCTCGCGCCGTCATGACCATCCCTGCCACGGCAACCATTCCTACCGTGATGACTGCCTTGTCCGTCCCGTACGCATGCATCCCGCAGGGAACCGACCCGCAACCCTAACGGCTACTCCGGCAGCCGCAGTTCCAGGTCGGCGCGCGGCGCCACCCCGTCACGGCCGACGGCCGACAGCAGCGCGGCCACCGCACCGTGCCCCGGAACCTCCGCCTCCGGGTCGATGTCGTGCCAGGGCGCCAGCACGAACGCCCGCTCATGGGCGCGCGGGTGCGGCAGCGTCAGCCGCGGGTCGTCGGAGAGCACATCCTGATACGCCACGATGTCGACGTCGATCGTGCGCGGGCCCCACTGCTCGTCGCGGACCCGCTCGAAGGCCTCCTCGATCGCATGCCCGCGCTCCAGGAGGGAGGCCGGCGGCAGCGTCGTCTTGATCAGCACCACGGCGTTGAAGTACGCCGGCTGGGAGCCCGGGGCCACACCCCACGGCTCGGTCTCGTAGACCGGGGAGACCGCCTTGACCCGCAGACCAGGGGTGTCCTCCAGCGCGTCGACGGCGCCCTGCAGCGTCTCCAGGCGGTTGCCGAGGTTGCTGCCGAGCGAGATCACGGCGCGTTTGGGGTTGGAGAGCGTCACATCCGCGGCGTCCACCTGCTCCACGACGGAGGCGGGCACCGGCTGTACGGTCGGGTCACCGGGCTGGGGGCGCCGCACGGCGGTGCCATCAGAGGTGGTGGTCGGCTGACGGGCGGAATTCATACTCGGCTCCGAGTGATGGTGATGGTCACGTCATCGAAGGGGACGGTGATGGGCGCGTCCGGCTTGTGCACCACCACCTCCACCTCCTGCACGCCCTCGTGCTTGAGGCACTGGCCGGCGATGCGCTCCGCCAGGGTCTCGATGAGGTCAACGGGCTCGCCCTGCACGACGGCCACCACCTCCTCGGCCACAACGCCGTAGTGCACGGTCTTCGCGAGATCGTCACAGGCCGCTGCCGGGCGGGTGTCCAGGCCGAGCACCACATCGACGATGAAGGTCTGCCCTTCCTCGCGCTCCCGGGGAAACACCCCGTGGTGGCCCCGGGCCTTCAGCCCACGCAGCGCGACACGATCCACGCGAATCACTCCCACTGGTCCACGGCACCTCTGGCGCCACTGTTCGTCGGATTCCGGGCAGCCGCCGGAGCGATCCGGCAACACTGCCCCGGCATCGAATCTACCTTCGAGGAACGACAGTCCTCGCCTACGGGGGCTATGGACAAGATCCCGTCCTGCTGCTAGAAGCCGCCCATCGGGGCCGCGTCCGGCAAACCGGGAGATCGTCCGCGCGGCCTCTTACCCCCCTGCCCACGCCCCACCCCTACCCGTGCCGCACTTGGCTCGAACGGGTGCGCTCTCGCCCAGATGGCTGACACCCATCGCTGACGGCGGGGCAGGGCGCCGCCCGGGACGCCAGGGCGGGCGGCAGGGCGCCGCCCGGGACGCAAGGGCGGGCGGCATGGCGAGGCTCACACCCCCGTCCGTCCCCGGGTCACGTCCCCCGGACGCACCGCCCGGCGGACACCCTGGCGCACCCGTCCCCCTGGCAGCGGGCTCAGAAGGTGTCCTGCTGCCCCCTGGCAACGGGCTCAGAGGGCGTCCTGTCCCCTGGCAACCGGCTCAGAGGGTGTCCTCGTCCCCGTCGCCGGCTCCCCCGGCCTCGTCGTCCTCGTCCTCCTCGTCGCGGTCGGCCAGCACCGGCGAGCCGTGGTGCGACCACACCCGCCAGCCGTCCTCCGTGCGCCGGAAGACATTGGTCGCCACGACCAGCTGGCCGATCAGCGGCCCCACCGAGCCGTCGTCCTCGGCGGGCCCGCCACTGAGGATGTTCTCGGTGCAGGTCACCAGCGCGGTGTCACCGACGACATCGATCTCCACATCGGTGAGGAAGAACTGGATGTACTCGGTGTTCGCCATGATCAGGGCGTAGGAGCGCAGCACCTCGCCGCGCCCCCGCAGCACCGGCCACCCGGGGTGGACCACACTCACCTGACCGTCCAGCCACAGCTCGGACAGGGCCTCGTGATCCCCGCGCTCGATGGTCTCGTACAGCGTGGTGTTCGCCTGCTCGACCAGCTCGATGTCCGTCCGTGGGCCCAAGCCGCTCACACCGTTCCCGTCGTGTTCGCCGTCGTGTCGCTCATCTCACCCGTACCGGCCGCACCGGCCGTTTCGCCACGCCCGGCCGCCGCCGCTTCCTCCACGGCACGGGCCACCCGTACCGCGTCCGCGCTCGCCCTGACCTCGTGCACCCGCACCGCCCAGGCCCCCTCTCGCGCCACGATCGCCGACACCGCCGCCGTCGCGGCGTCCCGTTCCCGGGCCGGCGGTGGGGCGGCTCCCTCGTTCCCTGCCAGCACCCTGCCCAGGAACCGTTTCCTCGATGCCGCCACCAGCAACGGACGCCCCAGCGCCCGCAGCCGCGCGAGCCCGGCGACCAGCGCGAGATCGTGCTCCGCGTTCTTGGCGAAGCCGAGGCCGGGGTCGATGACGATCCGGTCCGGATCGATCCCGCCGGCCACCGCGCGCTCCACGCTCCGGGCGAGTTCATCGACGACCTCGGCGACCACGTCCCCGTAGACGGCGCGGTTGTTCATGTCGATGGACTGGCCCCGCCAGTGCATCACCACGAACGGGACGTGGTGGGTGGCCACCACGGGCACCATCGCCGGGTCGGCGGCGCCCCCGCTGACGTCGTTGACCAGGCATGCCCCGGCCTCCACGGCCTGTTCGGCGACCGAGGCGCGCATGGTGTCGACGGAGACCACGACACCGGCGGCGGCAAGCTCCCGCACCACCGGGACGACCCGGCGCAGCTCCTCGGTCTCGTCCACCCGCGCCGCGCCCGGCCGGGTCGACTCGCCGCCCACGTCCACCATGTCGGCGCCCTGCGCCACCAGGTCGAGACCGTGTTTGACGGCGAGTTCGGTATCGAACCAGTCACCGCCGTCGGAGAACGAATCGGGCGTCACATTGACGACGCCCATCACCGCGCAGCGTTCCCAGTCCGGCAATCCGGCCACCCGGCCACGCAAGGTACTCATGGCACCAGCCTAGGCCGTGTGCCGACCGGCCGGATTGCTGCCGTCGGCTGCGGGGCCGCCCGGACGCCGGCACCCTCCGGGCGATGCGGAACGGCTCCCTCCGGCGCCCGGTCCGGCAACCGGTCAGGCCGCGCGCTCGACCGCGCCCGCCGCCCTGACCGGCTCCGGCGCGTGCGCGCACGGCCGCGGCTCGGCGGGCTTCCTGCGCCGCAGTACGCGCGGCAGGCCCAGTTCCAGATAGCCCTCGGCCTGCAGCGCCGCCAGGCCGATCCGGGGGATGTCCCGGCTGTTGCGGAAGACGACGAAGCGAGGCTCCCAGCGTGGCCGGAACTTGTCGTTGAACTTGTACAGCGACTCGATCTGGTACCAGCGGGACAGGAAGACCAGCATCCCGCGCCAGATCCGGATGACCGGCCCCGCGCCCAGCTTCTCGCCGCGCTCCAGGGAGGAGCGGAAGACCGCGAAGTTCAGCGACACCTGCTTGATCCCGAGGTCCGGGGCGGCCTGCAGCGCAGCGACGATCAGCAGCTCGTTCATGCCGGGGTCGGCGCTGCGGTCGCGCCGCATCAGCTCCAGGGAGATGCCGCTGTCGCCCCACGGCACGTAGTGCTGCATCGCCTTCAGGTCCCCGTACGGGCCGGGCTCCTCGCCCTCGCCCGCGGACAGATGCGCGGTGGCGATCACCGCGTCGCCGTCGGCCACCGCATCGATCCGGCCCAGCGCCATGGAGAAGCCGCGCTCGGTGTCGGTGTCCCGCCAGGCGTCCGCGGCCTTCTGGAGCTGGGCCAGCTCGGCCGGGTCCAGATCGCGCACCCGGCGCACCCGGGTCTCGTAACCGTTGCGCTCGATGCGCTTGACCATCTGCCGTACGTTGCGCATCGCGCGGCCGGCGAGGGTGAAGTCGGCCACCTCCACGATCGCCTCGTCGCCGAGCTCCAGCGCGTCCATCCCGGTCTCCCGGGTCCACACCTGGCCGCCGGTCTCGCTGCAGCCGGTGACCGCCGGGGTCCAGGAGTGCGCCTTCGCCTCCGCCATGAAGCGCTCGATGGCGCCCGGCCAGGCCTCGACATCGCCTATCGGGTCGCCGCTGGCGAGCATCACGCCGGAGATCACCCGGTAGCAGACCGCGGCCTTGCCGGTCGGGGAGAAGACCACGCCCTTGTCGCGGCGCAGCGCGAAGTAGCCGAGCGAGTCACGGGCGCCGTGCCGGGCGAGCAGTTCGCGCAGCTGCCGCTCGTCCTCGTCGGTCAGCCGGGCCGCCGGGTGCTCGGGGCGGAAGGCGAGGTACGCGGTGGTGGCGACCGTCAGCAGGCCGAGCGCGCCGAGGGAGTAGCCGACGGTGTAGTCCACCCGCTGGGTGTAGCCGACCGGGCCCTCGAAGCCGAACAGGCCCCACAGGACGTGCTGGGCACGGGCCCAGACGGAGGGCGATCCGATGATCTTGTTGGGGTGGGAGCTGACGATGATCATGCCGATGCCGAAGGCCGCCCCGCCGAGCACGACGAAGTTGGCCACCGCCTTCCAGCGGCTGCGCGGGTCGGGCAGCGCCGCGAACTCCCTGCGGTGCCACAGCAGGAACGCCAGCAGGGCCAGCGAGAGCACCGCGCCGAACACGGAGTGGCGGTAGACCAGCTGGGCGGCGATCCCCACCGGCAGCAGCGCCACGGCCGCTCCCCAGGCCCGCCGCTTACGCCGCTTGAGCCCGTGGGCCAAAAGGAGCAGCAGGATGCCCACGACGAGGGACGCGGCGGCCGCCAGCGGGCTCACCGCGCCCGGAAGCACCTCCGCGAGGGTGTGCACCCGGCTGTGCCGGAACCGCGGGAACGTCCCGGCGGCCAGGTTCAGCAGGCCGACGACCACACCGGCCGTACCGACGCACCCCGGCACCGCTTCGGGCCGCGGACCGCGGAGCCAGCGTGGCGGACGCCACGCAACCTTCTCCGACTTTTCGCCATCTAGCCTGTCAGACATCACTTTCCCGTCGCCCCGGTCGAGAGAACGTGCGAGCCTTGTCGCAGCATCTGGACTTTATGCGCCCTGTATGACGGCGTTTCAGGGCTCGGGGTTCCACCAGCGGTACGGATGGCCCGGCCGCCCGGAAGAAAGCACCACATGGGTCTCACCAGCAAGAAAGTGCTGCTTCTTGCCGTCCTCGTTGCGGTGGCACTGTTCGTCCTCACCGTTTGGCTCTGGCCCCGGCTGGCCAAGGGGAACTGGCGCGCCGTTCTCGGCCGTGTCGGACTCCTGTTGGCGACCCAGCTTTCCCTATTCGCCGTGATCGGCCTGTCCGCCAACAACTCGTTCGGCTTCTACGCGTCCTGGGCCGACCTCTTCGGCCAGGAGCAGGAGCCGGGTGTGGTCACCAATTACCAGACCGGGCCGAACGGCACCAAGCTGCAGATGCTGGGTACCGAGCGGGTCAGCGTCCGGAACGGGTCGCGCCCGGCGGTCGGCGGACGCATCGACAAGGTGGTGATCCGCGGCGAACACTCCCGGATCGCCAGCCCCGCCTTTGTCTATCTGCCGCCGCAGTACTTCCAGAAGGAATACGCGCACAAGAAATTCCCGGCGGCCCTGGTGCTCACCGGCTATCCGGGCACCGCCCAGGCGCTCTACAAAAAGTTGCATTTCCCGCAGACCCAGCACGAACTGCTCAAGAAGCACAAGATGCAGCCAACCGTCCTGGTGATGATGCGTCCGACGGTCGCGCCGCCCCGCGACACCGAGTGCATGGACATACCGCGCGGCCCGCAGACCGAGACCTTTTTCACCAAGGACCTGCGTGCGAATATCTCCGGGCACTACCGAATAGGGCGCGAGGCCAAGAGCTGGGGGGTCATCGGTGACTCCACCGGCGGCTACTGCGCGCTGAAGATGACGATGCGACACCCCGACGCGTACTCCAGCGCCGTCGCCCTCTCCGGCGCCTACAAGGCTCCCCTCGACGCCACCACCGGGGACCTCTTCGAGGGCAACGCGCAACTGCAGCGCGAGAACAACCTGCTGTGGCGTCAGCAGCACCTGCCCGCGCCCGAGGTGAACCTGCTGGTCACCAGCAGCAAGCAGGGTGAGGGGAATTACCACCAGACGCTGCGGTTCATCCAGCAGACGAAGTCACCGAGCCGGGTCTCGTCGATCATCCTCGACAGCGGCGGCCACAACTTCAACACCTGGCGCCGGGAGATCCCGGCCGCCCTGGAGTGGCTGGGCAACCACCTCAAGGCCTGACGGGCGGCACGCGTCCCGTACGGCCCTGTCCGCGGCCGGGTTCCTCAGCAGCAGCTGAGGGGCCCGGGGCTGACCAGACCGTCCTCACCAGGTGCCCATGCGACAAGAAGCCCGGGTGCGGTTCGAGGCGGGCTTGCAACCCCGTCGCAGCTGCCCGCTCGGCGGCCCACCGCTCCCCGCACCGACCCCCTCCGGCAGTAACTGACTCACCACGGAGGGTACGGGGAGCACTGGCAGCCGGCCGCCTGCCGTGCTTGAGGGAGATCTACCGCGCCATTATCAGGCTCATTGCCTCGGCCCGGGTCGAGGCATCACGCAGCTGACCTCGCACCGCAGACGTCGTCGTCTTCGCGCCGGGCTTGCGAATGCCACGCACAGACATGCACATGTGTTCGGCCTCGACCACCACGATGGCGCCTCGGGCTTCAAGAATTCCCATCAACGAATCGGCGATCTGCGTGGTCAGCCGCTCCTGCACCTGGGGACGGCGAGCAAACACATCGACCAGGCGGGCGAGCTTGGACAGCCCTGTGATCTTTCCGCTGTCCGCCGGAATGTACCCGACGTGCGCCACACCGTGGAATGGGAGGAGATGGTGTTCGCACAACGACACAATCTCGATGCCCTTCACCAAAACCATCTCGTCGTGTCCCAGGTCGAACGTGGTCGTCAACACCTCCTCCGGCTTCTGCCAGAGCCCCGCAAGGATCTCCTTGTACGCCCGTGCCACCCGGGCCGGCGTCTCCAGCAGTCCCTCTCGGTCCGGGTCCTCGCCCACCGCGATGAGCAGCTCGCGAACGGCGTTCTCGGCGCGCTTCTCGTCGAATGTGCCGATCTTGCCGTCGACGCCCAGCGTCACAGGGTCGGTCATGTGGTGCCTCGTTCCTTCTGCGACCGCTCGTCACCGCGGTGGAATCGCGAAATGCCGCGCCCCCCAGGTTAAGCCTGGGGGGCGCGGCATTTATTCCGGGGCCGTGGTCCCGGAAATCAGCTCTCGGGGCGCTGGTCCTCGGGGGCTTCCGCCTTCTCCGTGGAGACGGTGGCGGTCGTGGTCACCGAACCGTTGGCCGGGGCCAGCTCCCGCGGCGAGAGCACCGGCGGGCGGCTGGAGGGCGTACGGCGCGAGGAGCCGGTCCAGGCCGGGCGGGCCGGGCGCTTGACCACGTGCTTGAAGAGCTCGGCGATCTCCTCCTTGTTGAGGGTCTCCTTCTCCAGCAGCGTCAGCACCAGGTTGTCCAGCACGTCGCGGTTCTCGACCAGGATCTCCCACGCCTCGTTGTGCGCGGTCTCGATGAGCCTCTTGACTTCCTCATCGACCAGCGCGGCGACCTCTTCCGAGTAGTCGCGCTGGTGACCCATCTCACGGCCCAGGAAGGGCTCGGAGTTGTCGGTACCGAACTTGATCGCACCGAGCCGCTCGGTCATGCCGTACTGCGTGACCATCGCGCGGGCCGTTGCGGTGGCCTTCTCGATGTCGTTGGCGGCACCCGTGGTCGGGTCGTGGAAGACCAGCTCCTCGGCCGCGCGGCCGCCCAGCATGTACGCCAGCTGGTCGAGCATCTCGTTGCGGGTCGTGGAGTACTTGTCCTCGTCGGGCAGGACCATGGTGTAGCCCAGGGCCCGGCCGCGGGACAGGATCGTGATCTTGTGAACCGGGTCGGAGTTCGGTGAGGCCGCCGCGACCAGGGCGTGTCCGCCCTCGTGGTACGCGGTGATCTTCTTCTCCTTCTCGGACATGATCCGGGTCCGCTTCTGCGGTCCGGCCACGACGCGGTCGATCGCCTCGTCCAGGAAGTGGTTGTTGATCAGCTTCTCGTCGCTCCGGGCCGTCAGCAGCGCGGCCTCGTTGAGGACGTTCGACAGATCGGCACCGGTGAAGCCGGGGGTGCGCTTGGCGACGGCCGAGAGGTCGACGTCCGGGGCGACCGGCTTGCCCTTCTGGTGGACCTTGAGGATTTCGAGACGGCCCTGCAGGTCCGGGCGGTCGACGGCGATCTGCCGGTCGAAACGGCCGGGGCGCAGCAGCGCCGGGTCGAGGATGTCCGGACGGTTCGTGGCGGCGATGAGGATCACGCCGCCCTTCACGTCGAAGCCGTCCATCTCGACCAGGAGCTGGTTGAGGGTCTGCTCGCGCTCGTCGTGGCCACCGCCCAGGCCCGCACCACGGTGCCGGCCGACGGCGTCGATCTCGTCGACGAAGACGATCGCCGGGGCGTTCGTCTTGGCCTGCTCGAAGAGGTCACGGACACGGGAGGCACCGACACCGACGAACATCTCGACGAAGTCGGAGCCGGAGATCGAGTAGAACGGGACGCCCGCCTCGCCGGCGACGGCGCGCGCCAGCAGCGTCTTGCCCGTTCCGGGCGGGCCGTACAGCAGCACACCCTTGGGGATCTTGGCGCCGACGGCCTGGAACTTCGCCGGCTCCTGCAGGAACTCCTTGATCTCGTGGAGCTCCTCGACCGCCTCGTCCGACCCCGCGACGTCCGAGAACGTCGTCTTGGGGGTGTCCTTGGTGATCAGCTTCGCCTTCGACTTCCCGAAGTTCATCACCCGGGAGCCGCCGCCCTGCATCTGATTCATCAGGAACAGGAAGACGACCACGATGAGGACGAAGGGGAGCAGCGAAAGCAGCACCGAGACGAACGGGTTCTGCTTCGACGGGGAGACGGTGTACCCGTCCTTGATCTCGCCGGTCTGGTACTTGGCCTGCAGGTTCTTGGCCACGTCGACGCCCTGGTCGCCGATGTAGCTCGCCTGGAGCTTGTTGGAGCCCTCGATCTTGTTGGAGCCCGACAGCTCGATCTTGATCTTGTTCTCGTCACCGGTCGTCAGCTCGGCGGATTTCACCTTGTTGTCAGCGATCGCCTTGACGACCTGACCGGTGTCCACCGTCTTGTAGCCGCCGGACGAGCCGACGACCTGCATCAACACGACCACGGCGAGGACGGCCAGCACGATCCACATGACCGGCCCACGGAAGTATCGCTTCACGTCCATCCATACGGAGCCGCTGAGGCCCCGTCCCTCCTGCCACAGTGAGGCACAACGCCCTGGGGAGGGCTGGTCGTGCGTACGGTGTATTACTGGCCCGAAAAAGAACTGCCTTCGGACGGTACCCCAGCATTGTCACCCGGCGCCTGCGCCGAGGGTGAACACGAAGCCGAGGATTCCGTTCTCCCTGCTCCAACGGCGGGAGGCCCCGAAGGGTTCCCGCCGCCCCGCGACGGCCGGTCCGGGCCCCGCCCGGCCACGTCGGCCGGACGGGCACACAGAGTGCCCTCAGCCGCCGTAGACGTGCGGCGCGAGAGTACCGACGAACGGCAGATTGCGGTACTTCTCCGCGAAGTCGAGGCCATACCCCACCACGAACTCGTTGGGGATGTCGAAGCCGATCCACTTCACGTCGATGGCGACCTTGGCCGCGTCCGGCTTGCGCAGCAGGGTGCAGACCTCCAGCGAGGCCGGCTCCCGCGAGCCGAGGTTCGACAGCAGCCAGGACAGCGTCAGACCGGAGTCGATGATGTCCTCGACGATCAGGACGTGCTTGCCCTTGATGTCGGTGTCGAGGTCCTTGAGGATGCGGACCACGCCGGAGGACTGGGTGCCCGCGCCGTACGACGACACGGCCATCCAGTCCATCGTGACGGGGGTGGACAGCGCGCGCGCCAGGTCCGCCATGACCATCACGGCACCCTTGAGGACGCCGACGATGAGCAGGTCCTTGCCCGCGTACTCCGCGTCGATCTTCGCGGCCAGCTCAGCCAGCTTCGCGTCGATCTCTTCCTTGCTGATGAGTACCGACTCAAGGTCGGAGCCCATGTCCTTGTCGTCCACCCGTGCCACTCTCGCTCTGTTCGGTGTTCACGTCAGTCGTGAGACTTCGGATGCGGGGCAGCGTCTGCGGCTCAGCCCTGCCGGATCACCAGTCTGCCACCCTGCCGTCGCACACCCACTCGCCCGGGGAGGTTGATGGCCCCCTGCCCCCTCCAGGCCGTGATGAGCCGGTCCACTTCCTCGATGTGGCGGGCGAAGAGCGAACCGGCCGGTGCGCCGGCGGCGATGACGGCCCGGCGCAGCACCCGGCGGCGCACCGCGGGGGGCAGGACGAAGAGCGCGGCGATGTCGAGGGTGCCGGTGTCGTCGAGGACCGTGCCCTCCGCGTCGGAGGCCCAGGCGTCCAGGGCGTCGGCATCGTCACGGGAGAGCTGGGCGGTACGGGCCAGCGCCTCGACGACGCCCTTGCCGAGGGCCTTCTCCAGGGCGGGCAGTCCCTCGTGGCGGAGGCGTGAGCGGGTGTAGGCGGGGTCGGTGTTGTGCGGGTCGTCCCAGACGGGCAGCGACTGGATCAGGCAGGCCTTGCGGGCGGTCTGGCGGTCCACGTCGAGGAAGGGGCGGCGGTAGCGGCCGTCCCTGCCGCTGGTCGCCGCCATACCGGAGAGCGAGCGGGTCCCGGAGCCGCGGGCGAGACCGAGCAGCACCGTCTCCGCCTGGTCGTCGCGGGTGTGGCCGAGGAGGACCGCGGTGGCGCCGTGGCGCTCGGCGGTGGCATCCAGGGCGGCGTAACGGGCGTCACGGGCGGCGGCTTCCGGCCCGCCCGCCCCTCGCCCGCCACCTCCCCGGTACGAGGTGCTGTGCGCCACCCGGTTCGGCTGGTCCACATCGACGGCGACGACCTCGACGGGGTCCAGTCGCAGGCCCCGCAGCCGCAGGGCGACCTCGGCGGCGCGGAGGTCCGAGCCCTCCTGGAGGCCGTGGTCGATGGTGACGCCCCCGGCGCGGACCCCCAGCTTGGGGGCCTCGAAGGCGAGAGCGGAGGCGAGCGCCATCGAATCGGCGCCGCCGGAGCAGGCGACGAGCACGAGCGGGGGCTCGTGCCGGTCCTGCGCGCAGTGGTGGGTGAGGACGTCGTGGAGTACGCGGCGGACCGCCAGGCGTATCGCGGCGACCGCTGGATGGGGACCCATGTCCGTTTCCAATCGTTCAGCTGGGAGCCCGCCGGTGAGGGCATCTTCGTCACACAGAGTGCCTAGATGGTGACAGAGGCGAGCGGTTCCCCGAGCATTGCACGCCTATCCATCCGTAACGGTCCCTCAGACGGGTGATTGAAGGGGCGCGCTACTGCCACCCGGCGTGCCCAGCTCACGCCGTTCGATTACGGTGCCCCGTCCGCTTTGCGGTGCACCCGCGCGACCCAGTCCGCCGGTTTGGCGATCTCTTGTTTGGTCGGGAGGGTGTTCGGTGACGTCCAGACGCGGTTGAAGCCGTCCATTCCGGCCTCCTCGACGACCGCGCTCACGAACCGCTCGCCGTCGCGGTACTGGCGCAGCTTGGCGTCCAGGCCGAGCAGCTTGCGCAGCGCCTGGTCCAGCCGACCGGCGCCGCTGGCCCGGCGCTTTTGGAACTTCTCGCGGATCTCGGCGACCGACGGCACGACATCGGGCCCCACGCCGTCCATCACGTAGTCGGCGTGGCCCTCCAGCAGGGACATCACCGCCGTCAGCCGGCCCAGGATCTCGCGCTGCGCGGGCGTCTGGACGAGATCGACGAGGGAACGGCTGCTCTCCTCCTCGCCCTCCTCGCCCTCGGGCTTGGCGCCGGCCAGCGACTGGGCGGCCTCGCGCAGCCGCTCCAGGAGGGTGCCCGGATCGATGTCCGTCTCCCCGAGGAACGCCTGGATCTCGCCCTCGATGTGGTCCCGCAGCCAGGGAACCGCGGTGAACTGGGTGCGGTGGGTCTCCTCGTGGAGGCACACCCACAGCCGGAAGTCGTGCGGTTCCACCTCGAGCTCGCGCTCCACGTGCACGATGTTGGGCGCGACGAGCAGCAGCCGCCCGCCCTGTGCTCCCGCCGGCAGGTCCCGGGAGGCCGGGGCGAAGGTCTCGTACTGGCCGAGGACCCGCGAGGCCAGGAACGACAGCAGCATGCCCAGCTCCACGCCGGTCACCTTGCCGCCCACCGCGCCGAGCACCGCGCCGCCGGGGACCGCCGAGCGGCGGTCCTCCATCTTGGCCAGCAGCGGCTTGAGCACGGCCCGGAAACCGGCGACGTTCGCCTTGATCCAGCCGGGCCGGTCCACGACGAGGACCGGCGTGTCATGCGGCGCCTCGCCTGTCGCGTCGGGCTGTGCCATCCGCGTAAAGGCCCGGACGTGCGCCTCGGAGGACTTGGCGTGCTTGCGCAGCTCGGCGACGATCGCGCGCGCCTCGTCCCGGCTCACCTCTGGCCCCGGCCGTACGAACCGGGTCGCGGTCGCGACCGCGAGGTTCCAGTCGACCATCTCGGTCCCACCGATGCTCGTCATGAGTTCACCGTACGTGGGCGCTTCGCCAGGGGGTAGCCGACCACGAATTTGGCTTTGCCCACGTTTTCGGCTTTCCGCGTTTCCGGCTTTCCCGCCGGTCCGCCGCGCTTTGCCTCGGCACGGCTTTTCGGCTGCCCCGCCGTGGGGCTTCCCGCCGTGGCGCCTGGCGGCGGGCCGGGGCCGCTGCTGCGGGGCCGTGGGTGCGGGGACGGGCCAAAGGTCTCGGGTCCGGGCGAGTGTCCGGTCGAGTGCCTGGGGGCCTACCGGCAGCCGCAGTTGGCGACTGCCGAGGCGAGTTTGTCGAGGGCGTTCTGGGCGCCTTGGGGGTCGGTGGTGCCGGTGGTCATGAAGGAGAAGACCAGGAGCCGGCCGTCGGCGTCGACGACGGTGCCGGCCAGGGTGTTCACCCCGGTGAGGGTGCCGGTCTTGGCGCGTACGGCACCGGCGCCGGCGCTCTCGCCCCGGTAGCGGTTGCTCAGGGTGCCGGTGAAGGCGGCCACCGGAAGGCCGGTGACGACCGGACGCAGCGCGGGCCGGTCGGGCGACGAGGCCTGCAGCAGGAGGTGGGAGAGCAGGGCGGCGGTGACCTTGTCGTCGCGGTCCAGGCCGCTGCCGTCCTCGAAGACCGCGCCGGACAGGGGCAGGTGCTGCCGGGCGAGGGCGGTGCGTACGGCCTTTCCGGCGCCGGCGAAGCCGGGCGGCTGCCGCAGGGCGAGGGCGGTCTGGCGGGCCAGGGCCTCGGCGATGTCGTTGTCGCTGTAGGTGAGCATCCGCTCGACGAGCGCGGACAGCGGCAGCGAGCGGACGGTGGCGATCCGGTCGGCCTTCTCGGGGGCCTTGGCGCCGGCCGGGCCGCCGTCGACCGTGATGCCGCGCTCGTGGAGCAGTCCGGCGAAGGTGCGGGCCGCGTCACGGGCCGGGTCGGTGCTGCGGGGGGCGGTGCCGTGGTCGCTGTCGTCGAGGCGCCCCTCGTCGGCCATCAGGGCGGTGACGGGGGCGATGTTCTCGTTCGGGCCGATGGGGTGCAGGACGGGGCCCGTGTACGCGCCGGTGTCGTAGCCGAGGCCGACCTTGGTGGTGTGGCGCTTCTTGAGCGCGCGGGCGGTGGCGTCGGCAAGGGTGCGCAGGTTCGCGGGCTGTTCCTCGGCGCCGTGCCGCGGGGCGCGGGCGGTGAGCGTGGGGTCGCCGCCGCCGACCAGGACGATGCGGTTCTTGCCGCCCATGACGACGGTGGTGTCGATGCGGTGGTCGGGCCCGAGCGCGGAGAGCGCGGCGACGGCGGTGGCCAGCTTGACGGTGGAAGCGGGGGTGGCGGCCTTGCCCTGGCCCTCGCCGAAGACCTCGCGGCCCGCGGCGACGTCCAGGACGGAGGCGGTACGCAGGGGGCCGAGCGCGGGGTCCTTCAGCAGCGGTGAGAGCGCGTCGGCCAGCCCCGCGTCGGTGGGCACGGGGGCCGCGCCGCGGCCCGCGGAGCCGGGCGCCGCGTCGCCGAGCGCGGGCAGGACGGGCGGGGCGCTGGGCGCCCGCCCGGGGTCGGCGGCGTGATGCTCACCACTGGCACCGTCCATGGAGCCCGCCTGTGCGCGCTCGGCCGTACGCTGACCCGAGTCCCACGGCCCTGCCGCTGCCACCGCGGCGAGCGCGACCGCCAGGCCGGTGGCTGCGGAGACCGCCGTCAGCCGCCAGGTCTGCCGGGTATGGCGCGGTGTGGCCTCCCAGGCCTGCCGCGCGGCATCCACCGCGCTCTGCGCCGCACGGACCGCCGCGCGCGTCGCCGCCCGCCCGGACCGCTGCGCCGACTGCCATCTGACCTGCCACTTTCCGGTCTCCGGCACCTCGGACCAGCCCCTTTCGCCACCACACACCTGCGTGGGGGACACTTAATCACCAGACGTATGTGTTGATCATGGAGGAGCCACCCGTGGAGTTCGACGTCACCATCGAGATCCCGAAGGGTTCGCGGAACAAGTACGAGGTGGACCACGAGACCGGTCGGATCCGCCTGGACCGTCGACTCTTCACCTCGACCAGCTACCCGGCCGATTACGGCTTCGTCGAGGACACCCTGGGCGAGGACGGCGACCCGCTGGACGCGCTGGTCATCCTGGACGAGCCGACTTTCCCCGGCTGCCTCATCAAGTGCCGTGCCATCGGCATGTTCCGGATGACGGACGAGGCCGGCGGCGACGACAAGCTGCTGTGCGTGCCGGCGTCCGACCCGCGGGTGGAGCACCTGCGGGACATCCACCACGTGTCGGAGTTCGACCGCCTGGAGATCCAGCACTTCTTCGAGGTCTACAAGGACCTGGAGCCCGGCAAGTCCGTCGAGGGCGCCAACTGGGTCGGCCGCACCGAGGCCGAGGCCGAGATCGAGGCCTCGTACAAGCGCCTCGAGGCGCAGGGCGGCAAGCACTGACACAGCCGTACCGTCCCGGCGCGCGGCGGGGTTTTCGTAACCGCGACGCGCCGGGAATGGCGGACTGATTTTCTTACGCGAACGGGCGGCACCCGGTTGGGTTGCCGCCCGTTGTGCGTGTCGCGGGCGGTGTGCCGCCCGCCCGGGGGCCGCCGGCTAGAAGCCGCGGGTGCGCTTGGCGGCGCGGCGGCCGCCGGCCTCCTGGAGACCGGGCGCCCGCAGGATCAGGCGGGCGACCTCGGCGCCGAGGTTGACCCCCACCGCGATGGCCAACGCCAGCGACACGGCCTGGACCAGCGACGTCAGGCCCTGCGGCAGATGTCCCTGGGCGAAGTTGAGCAGGCCGAAGTACGTGGCGCTACCGGGCAGCAGCGGGCCGATGGCCGCGGTGACGTACGGCAGCGCGGACGCATAGCGGTAGCGGGAGAGCAACTGGCCGAAGAGGCCTACCAGTCCTGCCGCGATCGCGGTGGCGGGCACGGCGTTCATCCCGGCGACGTAGGTGAGCGCGCCGTACACGACCCAGGCAACTCCGCCGTTCAAGGTCGCAAACGCCACGGTGTGACGTTCCTGCTGGAGCAGCACACAGAACGCCAGCGCCAGCAGCATGGCCGCCACGATCTGCACCAACGGCTCGTTGTAGGCCCCCAGCGACTGCTCGGGGTTGAGCCGCCGCAGGCCGGGATTCAGCTGAAGACCGATGTAGAGCACGCTGAGCACGCCGACGACGATGCCGACGATGAGGTAGCCGACCTCCAGCAGACGGGCGGCGGCGGTGATGTAGTAGCCGGTCAGCCCGTCGTGGACGCCGGCGACCAGGGCCCGCCCCGGGATCAGCGCGAACAGTCCACCGGTGATCACCGCGGACGCCTGCACATTGGCGTGCGCCAGGCCGAAGGCGACGCCCACCGCGGCGGGCGGCATCGCGGCGACCACGAACTGGTAGAACTCCGGCAGCCCGCGCGCGGATGCCAGCCAGGCCAGCCGGTCGCCGAGCATGGAGCCCACCGCGGCCGCGACAAACACCAGCAGCTCGCCGCCGACCAGCATGGAGGCGGCACCGGACAGCAGCCCGGAGGCCACCGTCAGCGCCCAGCTCGGGTAGGGGTGGCGGTTGCGGCGGATCTCGGCGAGGCCACGGTAGGCCTCTTCGAGGGTGATGCCCTCGGACGCGATCTCGTCGACGAGCCGGAAGACCGCCGACAAGCGGTTGTAGTCGACGCCGCGGCGCCGCACCGTCCGGCTCGCCGTGACCGGGTCGTCGACCAGTGACGGCTGGTAAGAGATCGACAGCAGCGTGAAGGTGACGGTCGGCTCGACGCGCTCCAGCCCGTAGGCGTGCGCCACGCCGAACATCGCGGCCTCGACGTCCTCGGCGCCCTCGCCGCCGGCGAGCAGGATCTCCCCGATACGCAGCGTCAGGTCGAGCACACGGGGTACGGCCGGGCCGGTCTCGTCGTCGGCCCGCTCCAGGCGCTCGGGGACCGGCCGCTCCCCCACCGGCATCCGCAGCATCGTGCGCATCCGGTCCTGCCAGGGAGCCTCCTTGGTGAGGCGGACGGCGGGGATGCCGTGCGGCGGGGTGAAGGCGTAGCTCAGGGCGGTCGAGCCGGCAGGCATCGGGGTCTGTCCCGTGGTGCCGCTGGGCGGCGCGAACGCCGAGCCCTCCTGCTCTGCGGGAACCTCCGGGCGCAGGCCGGAGGGCAGCGCGAACTCCGAGGTGGGGTGCTCGTCCTCGGGCAGCGGCGGATACGGCACACCCAGCGGCGGGGTGAAGGCGCTGTGCACCTCGTCCGGCTGGGGCTTGCGCTCCTCGGAATCTGCCGGGTCCGAGCCGCCGCCGCTGCCGCTGCTGCTGCCACTTCCGCTCGCGCCGCGCTGGCCGCGTTGTGGGTCCGACGCCACGGTTCTTCGCTCTCCTCGTAAGCCTCCTGACGGATACCAAGGACACGATGCCTGATAGGGGTGGACGGTGCGTGCACGGGGGCGACGTTTCGGCTACCGGTCCACTGCGCTTTGCCCGGCGGAGAACGCCTTTCGGCTGTTCCGCCGTGGCTCCCCCACTGCCTGAAGGGCGTGGGAGGTCCCCCCAGCGGCGGGCGGTTTGCCGCTGCGCGGGGCGTTGGGTGCGGCGGGAGAAGAGACTCGTGGCCGGTGTCAGCGCTTGGCGTGGCGGCCGCGGCGGGTGTCGGGAGCGCGATCCGCCGGGTGGGGCGGGGCGGGCTGCTCGTTCTTGGCCTTGCCGCGGGCGCGGAGGTACTCGATGGCGATCGGCACGACGGAAACCAGCACGATCGCGACCAGGATCAGCTCGATGTGCTGGTGGACGAATGCGATGTTCCCCAGCGAGGCGCCGAGCAGCGTGACACCGGCGCCCCACAGGGCGCCGCCGATCAGGTTGAAGGTGATGAAGGAGCGGTAGTTCATCCGGCTCACACCGGCGATGATCGGCGTGAAGGTCCGCACGATCGGTACGAAGCGGGCCAGGATCAGCGACTTGGGGCCGTGCTTCTCGAAGAACGCATGCGCCTTCTCGACGTTTTCCTGCTTGAAGAGGCGGGAGTCGGGGCGCTTGAAGAGCGAGGGGCCGACCTTGCGGCCGAAGAGATAGCCCGCCTGGTCACCGAGGACGGCGGCCAGCACCACCAGGGAACACACCAGCCACAGCGGCCGGTCCAGCTTGTTCGTCGTCACCAGCAGTCCGGTGGTGAACAGCAGCGAGTCGCCCGGCAGGAAGAAGCCGATCAGCAGGCCGGACTCCGCGAAGACGATGACCAGGACGCCGACCAGGCCGAAGGTCGCGATCAGATAGTCCGGGTCCAGCCACTGGGGGCCGAGCGCGAGAGTATTCACGGGGTGAAGGCTCCTGGGTCGAGGGCGCCGGATCGTGCGGTGCGACGAGCGAAGCGACGAGGGTGCAGGCGCGTGTGCGGCCCAAAACTATCAACGCCACATGGCCCTCCTTGGTTCCAGGCGGGCCCCGGGGGCCCCACCCGAGCGCCACCGACCGCTGGCCGCGTCCAGGGGGCCGGGTGATGCTGGCCGTAAGGAGGTGCGCGCCATGGGCATCGAGGAGTACGGCGGCGGGCAGCATGCGCAGTCCGATGTGCTGGTGGTGACGACCAACGACGTCCCGGGGTTTCACGTGGAACGTGTCATCGGCGAGGTCTTCGGCCTGACCGTGCGGTCGCGTCACCTCGGCAGCCAGATCGGCGCGGGCCTGAAGTCGATGATCGGCGGCGAGCTGCGGGGCCTGACCAAGACGCTGGTCGAGACCCGTAACCAGGCGATGGAACGGCTGGTGGAGCAGGCCCGCTCGCGCGGTGCGAATGCGGTGCTGATGTTCCGCTTCGATGTCACGGAAGCCGCGGACGTGGGCACCGAGGTGTGCGCCTACGGGACGGCTGTGGTGCTCTCTCCGCAGGGCTGAGCACCGGGGCGGGCGGGGCCGGCCGGAGGGCGGCGCACCGCCCCCGGCAAGACCGGCAGAAGCAGCCGTACGGGCCGGGGCGCGCTCCCGGCCCGTACGGGTCACAGATGGCGGACGGCGTTGGCCAGCATCGCGTCCCGCATATAGACGGCGAGGCCGGGCCCGATGGCCTCGTAGGTGGCGGTGAACCGCTCGTCCGCGACATACATCTCGCCGAGTCCGCTGTGCATCTCGTAGGTGCAGTCGTAGTACGCACCACTGATGAACCGCCGGTGCTCCTCCGCGACCTCCATGGCCGCCTCGGAGTCCGCCGGCACGTCCCGCTCGAGCAGGTCCGCCATCTTGCGGTGCAGAGCCTCGAACTCCGCGGTCAGCCGCTTCCAGTCGTCCTTGGTGTACGCGGCCGCCCTGCGCTGCGACTCCTTGTAGGCGTCCGTGCCGCCCCAGCGTTCCTCGGCCTCCTCGGCGTACTCATCGGGGTCGAAGTCCCCGAAGACCTCGAACTTCTCCTCCGGTGTGAGCCGTACGTTCATCCTGCGTGCCTCCATCGCGTGTTCGACGGCCGCGGCCATCTCCTCGAGTCTGGCGATCCGCCCGGTCAGCAGGTCGTGCTGGCGCCGCAGATGTTCCTGCGGGTCCGCGTGCGGGTCGTCCAGGAGGGCGGCGACCTCGTCGAGCGGAAACCCGAGCTCCCGGTAGAACAGGATTTGCTGCAGCCGGTCCAGATCGTCCTCGCCGTAGCGCCGGTGACCTGCTTGGTTGCGTTCGCCGGGCAGCAGCAGCCCGATCGCGTCGTAGTGGTGCAAGGTGCGCACCGTGACGCCGGCGAAGGCGGCGACCTGCCCTACCGGATAACTCACTTCCGCTCCCTTCTCGGTACGCGCTCCACGATGTGTCCTCACGTCGCGTGAGGCGCAAGTCCGCATCATGAAAAGCCGGTGAGGCGGCGGACAGAGGGATGAGATCCTGCCGCACATGCTGGGGATAACGGATCTGTCCACGTATCTGGTGGGTCTCGCACTGATCATTCTGCTGCCGGGGCCGAATTCTCTGTACGTCGTTTCGGTGGCGGCCCGGCGCGGCCCGCGGGTGGCCTACCGGGCGGCGGCCGGCGTGCTGTGCGGTGACACGGTGCTGATGACGCTGTCGGCCGGCGGGGTGGCCTCGCTGCTGCAGACCAGCCCGGTGCTGTTCGCCGTCGTGAAGTTCGCCGGCGCCGGCTATCTGACATGGCTGGCGGTCGGGATGCTGCGCGGCGCCTGGGCGCTGTGGCGCGGCCGGGAGACGCGCCGGGCCGAGCGGCGGGGCGAGGCCGCCGAGGCGCCGAAGGAGACCGTGGAGCGGCCGTACCGCAGGGCGCTGGTGGTCAGCCTGCTCAACCCGAAGGCGATCCTGTTCTTCATCTCCTTCTTCGTGCAGTTCGTCGACCCGTCCTATGCCCATCCGGTGCTGTCGTTCCTGACGCTGGGCGCCTGGGCGCAGTTGTTCAGCTTCACGTACCTGTCGGTCCTGATCTTCAGCGGGACGTTTCTGGCGGCGACCTTCCGCCGCCGCAAGCGGCTGACGGCCGGGCTGTCCGCGGGTGCGGGCGCGGCGTTCCTCGGCTTCGCCGCGAAGCTGTCGCTGGCGAGCGCGAGCTGAACCGGCGCCGGGCGGGCGGGCCCGGCGGCGTCCCGTGCAGGCGGATACGGGCGGGTGGCCCTCCCCCGGGACGGCCGCCCGCTCGTTGCGCTTCCACTGGGTGAACCCTGGAGGCCCCTTACCCCCTATGCCCTTATTGTCGGGTTCCAGGAGGTACGCCGATGCCCGTGCACGATGTGAAGGTCGCCGTCATCTACTACTCGTCGACCGGCACCATCGCCGAGCTCGCCCAGCGGATCGCGGACGCCGCCGAACACGCGGGGGCCGACGTACGACTGCGCCGGACCGCGGAACTCGCGCCGCAGACCGCCATCGACGCCAACCCGGCATGGGCGGCGAACGCCACGGCCACCGCCGACATCATGGAGGCCACCCACGAGGACATGCTCTGGGCGGACGCGGTGATCTTCGGGACCCCCACCCGCTTCGGGAATGTGTCCTCGCAGCTCAAGCAGTACCTCGACACCCTGGGCGGCCTCTGGCAGCAGGGCAGACTGGCGGACAAGATCTACAGCGGCTTCACCGCGAGCGCCACCAGGCACGGCGGCCAGGAGTCCACCCTGCTCGCGCTCTACCACACCGTCCACCATTTCGGCGGCATCCTCGTGACGCCGGGCTACACCGACCCGGCGAAGTTCACCGACGGCAATCCCTACGGCACCTCCCACGTCGGCGGCCCGGGCACCCCGCCCGACGACGACGCGCGCACCGCCGCCCGCATCCAGGCGGAGCGCGTGGTGAAGTTCACCAAGGCCGTCAAACACGGCCTTTCCTTGGCCAGTTGACGGGTAGGGGCGAAAGATGACTCTGCACAAAGGCGCATCGGCATCCGACCGCAAGCACATCGGGCATCCGGTCAACCCGTTCTACGGGGAGGCCGACCCGGTCGCCGGTATGGAGTCCGCCCCGCCGCGGCACACCCTGCCCGACGGCCCGGTCTCCCCGCGTACCGCCTACCAGTTCGTGCACGACGAGCTGATGCTGGACGGCAACTCCCGGCTGAATCTGGCGACGTTCGTCACGACCTGGATGGAGCCGCAGGCCGGGGTGCTGATGGCGGAGTGCCGGGACAAGAACATGATCGACAAGGACGAGTACCCGCGCACCGCCGAACTGGAGAAGCGGTGCGTGGCGATGCTCGCCGACCTGTGGCACGCCCCCGTCCCGTCCGAGGCCGTCGGCTGCTCGACCACCGGGTCGAGCGAGGCGTGCATGCTCGCGGGCATGGCCCTCAAGCGGCGCTGGATGCAGCACAACAAGGGCCGGTATCCGGGTCAGGCCCGGCCCAACCTCGTGATGGGCGCCAACGTCCAGGTCTGCTGGGAGAAGTTCTGCAACTTCTGGGAGGTCGAGGCGCGCATGGTCCCGATGGAGGGCGACCGCTTCCATCTGGACGCGGACTCCGCCGCGGGACTGTGCGACGAGAACACCATCGGCGTGGTCGCGATCCTCGGCTCGACCTTCGACGGGTCGTACGAGCCAGTGGCCGAGATCTGCGCGGCGCTCGACGAGGTCCAGAAGGAGAAGGGCTGGGACATCCCGGTCCACGTGGACGGAGCGTCCGGCGCCATGATCGCGCCGTTCCTCGACCCGGACGTGGTCTGGGACTTCCGGCTGCCGCGGGTCGCCTCCATCAACACCTCGGGGCACAAATACGGCCTGGTCTACCCGGGCGTCGGCTGGGCGCTGTGGCGCAATACAGAGGCGCTGCCCGAGGAGCTGGTCTTCCGCGTCAACTACCTGGGCGGCGACATGCCGACCTTCGCGCTCAACTTCTCCCGGCCCGGCGCCCAGGTCGCCGCGCAGTACTACACCTTCCTCCGGCTCGGCCGGGCCGGCTACCGCGCCGTCCAGCAGGCGACCCGCGACGTGGCCCGGTCGATGGCCGAACGGATCGCCGCACTGGGCGACTTCAGGCTGCTCACCCAGGGCGACCAGCTGCCGGTCTTCGCCTTCACCACCGCGGACGACGTCACCGCCTTTGACGTCTTCGATGTCTCCCGGCGGATGAAGGAACGCGGCTGGCTGCTCCCCGCCTACAGCTTCCCCCCGAAGCGCGAGGACCTGTCCGTCCTGCGGGTGGTCTGCCGCAACGGCTTCTCCCTGGATCTCGCCGACCTCTTCATCGCGGACCTGGAAGAGCTGCTGACCGAACTCCGGCAACAGTCCGGGCCGTTGCAACGCCCGGAGAGCGTCGCGACGGCGTTCCATCACTAGGGGCTTCCCGCCCTGGCGGTCCGGGCCGTCCGGCGGCTGCTGCCGGAGCCGGGAGCAGCGCGCCGCACGCCCCAGCGCCCTAACGCCCCAGCCCCCGGTACCTCCGCACCGCCGCCGGGAAGAACACCGCGAGCAGCACCAGCGGCCACACCACGGCCAGCGGTCCGGCGTGGCCCGCCGCCCAGCTGTCCCCGGACCACCGCGGGTTGGCGAACAGCTCACGCACCGCGCTTGCGGTCGCCGACATCGGGTTCCACTCGGCGACCGCGCCCAGCCAGCCGGGCATTGACGCGGCGGAGACAAAGGCGTTGGAAAGGAAGCCCACCGGCCAGACCAGGATCTGTACCGCCTGCACCAGCTCCGGCCTGCCCGCGAGCAGGCCGAGATAAATACCGATCCACAGCATCGCGAACCGCAGCAGAAGCAGCAGCCCCACCGCGGCCAAGGCGTCGGCCGCGGTGCCGTGCCAGCGCCAGCCCATCGCCAGCCCGACGCCGATCATCACCAGCAGACTCAGCGCCGACTGCAGCATGTCCAGGACGCTGCGTCCGACCAGCACCGCGGACGGCGCCATCGGCATCGACCGGAAGCGGTCGAGCACCCCCTTGCCGAGGTCCTGGGTCACCGCGACCATCGTCGATTCGAGCCCGAACGCCATGGTGAGCGCGAACATCCCCGGGACCAGGTACTCCTTGTAATCACCGCCGCCCGGCACGGCCATCCCACCGCCCAGGAAGTACCCGAACATCAGCAGCAGCAATACCGGAAAGACCAGTTGCACGACGACCTGCACCGGCTGTCGGGCCCAGTGCGCAAGGCCGCGCCGGGTCATCGTCCAGGAATCGGTGACCGCCCACGCCATACCGCTCATACCGTCGTGCCCTCCTTGTCTCCGCCCACCGCCGTGGCAGCCGAGGGGCCCGCACCAGCCGCACCGGCCGCACCATCTGTATCGCCCGCACCGCCCGTATCGCGCCCCCTGCCCCTGCTGCCCGTACCGCCGGCCGCCCCGTGCCCTGTCAGATGCAGGAAGACCTCGTCCAGCGTCGGCCGCCGCACCGCGAGGTCCGCCGCCTCGATCCCCGCCGCCGCCAGCACCCGTACCGCCTCCGCCAGGCCCGCCATCCGGTCGGCGACGGGCACGCTCAGCCGCCTGGCCTCCTGTTCCGCGGCGACCGCGCCGCCGCCCGCCGCACTCCCCAGCGCCTCCTCCAACAGGCCGGCCGCCCGGCCCAGTTGCCCGGCGTCGTGCAGGACGACATCGACCCGGTCACCCCCGGTGGCGGACTTCAGCTCGTCGGGGGTGCCGTCCGCGACCACCCGGCCGCCGTCCACCACCGAGATCCGGTCCGCGAGCCGGTCGGCCTCCTCCAGGTACTGGGTGGTCAGCAGCACCGTCGTACCGCCGTCCACCAGCGAGCGCACCGCCTGCCACACCTCGGTACGGCCCCGCGGATCGAGCCCGGTCGTGGGCTCGTCCAGGAACAGGATCCGCGGCGCCCGCACCAGACTTGCCGCCAGATCGAGCCGGCGCCGCATCCCGCCGCTGTAGTGGCGTACCGCCTTACGGCCGGTACCGGCGAGCCCGAACCGCGCCAGCAGCTCGTCCGCGCGCTCGCCCGCCCTGCGCGCCCCGAGGCGGCAGAGCCGCCCGAACATCTCCAGGTTCTGCCGCCCGCCGAGCTCCTCGTCGACCGCCGCGTGCTGGCCGAGCAGCCCGATCCGCGGCCGCACCTCGTCCGGCTGCCGCAGCACATCGAAGCCGGCGACCTCGGCCCGGCCGCCGTCGTGCCGCAGCAGCGTGGAGAGGATCCGAACGAGGGTGGTCTTGCCCGCGCCGTTGGGTCCGAGGACACCGTGCACCACCCCGTGCGCAACGGTGAGGTCCAGCCCCTCCAGGGCCGCCTTGGTGCCGTAGTGCTTGTGCAGTGCTTCGACGACGATCGCCTGATCGCGGTCCGTCACGACATCTCCTCCCGGCTTTAGTCAAGTTTGACTACGTGCCGACCGAAAGGTAATTCCCGCCGTAACGGTTAGTCAAACTTGATTAATCAGCTTCCGTGGCGACGCCATCGCCATCGCCGTCTCCGCCGCCCTTGTGCCCGGCAGCCCCGCCGCCCTCGGCCTCCGCGTCCTCCTCGGAGCGCTCGCTCCCCTCGGAGCGCGCATCCTTCGTCGCGTACGGGTTCTCCTGCCCCTCGGCGAGCACGCCGACGAACGGTTCCCCCTCGCCGGCGAAGACGTACGCCCCGCCCTCGATCCGCTCGATCAGCCCGCGCGTCCACACCGCGCCACTGTCCGCGGAGTGCACCCACATCTGCATGATCTCGCCGATATGTCCGAGGGCTTCGGGCCCTTCCTCCGGCGTGTAGTGGCCGGTGACCGCGCTGCGCCACTCCTCCAGCGCCCGCACCCGCTCCTTGAGCAGCGCCACCGCCTCGGCCCTCGGCAGGTCGACGACGAAGCCGATGCCCGCGCTGAGCACGTCGACCTTCTGGTCGTGCTGGGCGAGCGCCGCGCGCAGCAGCGCGAAGTACTCCGTCTCGCCCGCCGCGGTGAGCTCGTACTCGGTACGCGGCGGGCCACCGGCGGTGCTGGGCGCGATGTCATGGGCGTGCAGCAGCCCTTGCTTGGCCATCTGCTTGAGCGCGTGGTAGATCGACCCGGGCTTGGCGTTGGACCACTCATGGGCGCCCCAGTACTCCAGGTCGTTGCGCACCTGATAGCCGTGCGCCCGGCCGTGCTGCCGCACGGCGCCCAATACCAACAGCCGGATCGCCGACATCGTCTCCTCTATCCCTGAACGCGCCCCTGCCGTCAGCCTAGAACGCCCCGGCAGGGCCCCGCGCTCACCCCTGCCGCGCCGTGCGCTCCTCGTCCACCAGCGCAAAGGCCGTCTTGCCGTCCAGGGACTCACGGAGGATGTCGGCGTGACCGGCGTGCCGGGCCGTCTCCTCGATCAGGTGCAGCAGCAGCCAGCGCATCGACTGCCGGGCCTGCGGCGGGAACCACGGCGCCTCGGGCAGCGGGAAGGTGTCGTTCAGGCTCGGCACGGAGCGGATGAACTCCTCCGTACGCCCCGCGACCTCGTCCCAGAACGCCAGCATCTCCGCCAGGCTCTCGCCGTCCTCGAGCCGGAAGCTCAGGTGCCAGGTCTCGGCGGTCCGCTCGATGGAGCGCGGCCGTTCCTGGGCCATCTCGATCCAGGTCTGCTCGGTCTGCGCGACATGCTTGACCAGCCCGGCCAAGGACAGCTCACTGGCGCTCGGCCGCCGGTCCGCCTCGGCGTCGGTCAGCCCCAGGACCGCCCGCCGCAGCCCGCCGCGCTGGGCCTCCAGGAAGGCCAGCAGTGCGCCGGTCTCGTCGCCGTGGGCCTCGGCAAGAACGTGAGTGGGCATGAGATCCGCCTTTCATGACGCCTCGTGACGTCTCGTGACATCCCCCGGCGGCCGGCTTGTCGCCGTCCGCCTTCGACATCACTCAAGGTAGGAACCCATGCGGTCAGCTTCTGTCCGCAACCCGCGGCGAATGCCCCCGGACCGCCCCGCTCCTCAGAACGGGAACTGCGACCGCCCGTGCTGGATGGAGATCCACTTGGTGGTGGTGAAGGCCTCCACCATCGCATCGCCGTTCAGCCGCCCCACCCCGGAGCTCTTCGCGCCGCCGAACGGCACGATCGGCTCGTCGTGCACCGTGGCGTCGTTGACGTGGAACATCCCGGTCTCGATCCGCTTGGCGAACCGCACACCGCGCTCGATGTCAGCGGTGTGCACGGCGCCGCTGAGCCCGTACGGCGTGGTGTTGGTGAGCCGCACCGCCTCGTCGTCACCGTCGAACGGCACCAGCACCACCACGGGCCCGAAAATCTCCTGCTGCAGCAGCGGGGAGTCCTCCGGCAGGCCGCTCAGCACGCTGGGTGCCACCAGCGTGCCCCGGGTCTCACCGTGCAGGAGCGCCGAGGCGCCGTCGGCGACCGCGCGGTCCACCAGCGAGGTGATCGCCTCGGCCTGGCCCTCGTTGATCAGCGGTCCGATATGGGTCTGCGGGTCGGTGGGGTCGCCCACCTTCAGGGCCGCGACCCTGGCGACGAACTTCTCGGTGAACTCCCGCTCCACGGCGCGGTCCACGAGGATCCGGTTGGCGGCCATACAGACCTGGCCCTGGTGGACGAAGCGGCTGAAGACGGCCGCGTCCACGGCGTAGTCGATGTCGGCGTCGTCGAGCACGACCAGTGCGCTGTTGCCGCCCAGCTCCAGCACGGAGTGCTTGAAGTGGGCGGCGGCGACCGTGGCGACATGCCGGCCGACCTTCTCGGAGCCGGTGAAGGAGATGGTCTTGGGCACCGGGTGCTCGATGAGCGCATCACCGATCTCGGCGATATCGGTGACCACGACGTTGAGCACCCCCGCCGGCAGCCCCGCCTCCTCGAAGATCTTGGCGACCAGACCGCCGCCGCACACCGGGGTGTTCTGGTGCGGCTTGAGGACGACCGCATTGCCGAGCGCAAGGGCCGGCGCCACGGACTTGAGCGACAGCAGGAAGGGGAAGTTGAAGGGGCTGATGACGCCGACGACACCCACCGGCAGCCGGTAGAGACGGTTCTCCTTGCCGTCGATGGGCGAGGCCAGAATGCGGCCCTCGGCGCGCAGCGCCAGCTGGATCGCCTCGCGCAGGAACTCCCTGGCCAGATGCAGCTCGAAGCCCACCTTGACGAGCGTGCCGCCGACCTCCGCGGCGATCGTCTCGGCCAGCTCCGCCTCACGGTCGTCGATGATCCGCAGCACCCGCTCGAAGACGGTCCGCCGGGTGTACGGATTGGTGGCGCCCCACTCCCGCTGCGCGCGCTCGGCGGCACGGTAGGCCTGGTCGACCTCCTCGACCGTGGCGACGGGTATGGAGGTCAGCTTCTCCCCGTTATAGGGATTGAAGTCGACGATGTCCCACGAACCGCTGCCGGCCCGCCACTCGCCGTCGATGAACTGATACGCCAACTCGTCGAAGTAGGACATGCCATCCCGATCTGGAGAACAGGGCGCTCAGGGCGCCGCATGGGGGGGTGCTGACTCCTGATGGTGCGCCATCCTACCGATGCGTCACATCAGTTGGAGTAGACCACGCAGCAGGTCCCTGGTCTCGGCCGGATTCGGCCCCTCTTCCTGGAGGCGGTCCATCACCCGGGCGTATTGCGCCACCTCTTCGGGCTTGTCCACATAGAGCGCACTCGTCAGCTGCTCCAGGTAGACGACGTCCGGCAGACCGGACTCCTGGAAGCCGAGCATCGTGAAGGCTCCGCTCTCGCCCGCATGCCCTCCCAGGCTGAAGGGCATCACCTGAAGCCGCACATTCGGTCTCTCGGACACCTCGATCAGATGCTTCACCTGCTCGCGCATCACGGACCGTTCCCCGTAGGGGCGGCGCAGCGCGGCCTCGTCCAGGACACAGTGGAACTGCGCCGATCGCTCGGTCACCAGCAGCTTCTGGCGCTCCATACGCAGCGCGACGCGGCGCTCGATCTCGGCGGGCCCGGCATCCGGCATGCCCCGTCTGACGACGGCCTGCGCATAGCCCTCCGTCTGCAACAGCCCGTGCACGAACTGGACTTCGTAGACCCGGAGGAGGGAAGTGGCGCCTTCCAGACCCACATACGTCTGGAACCAGCCGGGCAGCACATCGGTGTAGCTGTGCCACCAGCCGGCCACATTCGCCTCGCGCGCCAGTGACAGCAGCGCCTCGCGCTCCTGGGCGTCGCCGACCCCGTACAGCGTGAGCAGGTCCTCCACATCCCGTGCCTTGAAGCTCACGCGGCCCAACTCCATGCGGCTGATCTTCGATTCGGAAGCACGGATCGAGTAGCCGGCCGCCTCACGGGTTATCCCGCGCGATTCACGCAGCCGACGGAGCTGCGACCCGAGCAGGATCCGCCGCACCACCGACCCGCTCGACTCACTTGCGGACACCTCTCAGACCCTCCTGTGACCCCACCCCGTCCAACAGTGGGCCGCAGTCTGCCACGTTCGGGCTTCGTTGAGTGCTCATCCGGTTACTGATATGTGAGGCCCCCGCAACCCCTCCACACGAACTGACGGGAAGAATCCGGAGGAAAACCGTCCGGCCTGGCGCAATCACGGCACGTGCACGTGCATCTGCCCTTGCATCTGTCCCGCGCATTGGGAACCATAGGCGTCGCACGCATGCACGCTCGTGAAAGATCCGCCAGATCCGGCTGACCGGCCAGGGTCATGACGTCCGCGAACGCCAGGAGTGCCTCGCATGGGGACCAAGGTTTTGACCATGCTCGAGCCGTTATGGCAGGGCTTTCCTCCCGTCGACCCCTTGGCTGTCTCCGGATCGGCGTCCCGCACACTCCCGGCGCGCTATGAATCGGTGCGCAGTGCACGTGCGTTCACTCGCGAGACCCTGCAGGGCTGGGATCTGGACGATCTCTTCGACTCGGTCGCCCTCGTGGTCTCCGAACTCGTCACCAATGCCCTGCGGCACGCGATCCTGGCCGCCCCGGAGCAGGAGCACCACGACGCCACCCCGCCCGCCCGGCTGCACCTGATGCGCTGGTCCTCCCGGCTGATCTGCGCCGTACGGGACCCGAGCGATGATTCACCGGTCGCCGGGGAGGCGGATTCCGCCGCGGAGTCGGGTCGCGGGCTGTATCTCGTGGACTCCTTCAGCGACAGCTGGGGCTGGCATCCGCTGGCCGGTGCCGCACACGGCAAGATCGTGTGGGCCCTCTTCCGGCTGCCGTAGCCGCTTCCCTCGCGCCGGGCGCTACGTCGTCACCTACGGCGCCCGGCTGCAGGGTGCGGACACCGCGCCGGCCGCGGCTACTTCACCGGGACGGCCACCGCGCGCGCTGCGCTGCGGCCACCGCGCGCACTGCGCGCCGCACCCGCACGCCCCTCCGGCCGCCGCCCGGGCACCGACACCCTGGTGCTCCCCACGGGCCCTCAGTCCCGTACGAGATGGTCGAACTCCCCGTCCTTGATGCCGAGCAGCATCGCCCGGACCTCGGCCGGTGTGTAGACGAGCGCGGGACCGTCGGGGAAGCGGGAGTTGCGGACCGCGATGTCACCCCCGGGCAGCTTGGCGAACTCCACGCAGGAGCCCTGGGAGTTGCTGTGCCTGCTCTTCTGCCATGCCACATCACGGAGATCTGTGGCGGCCATGCCGTTGTATGCGTGGAGCACAGGGGTCTCCCGGTGATAAATGGTGTCAACTGCCCCGGAGCATAGCCGCGTTCTCATGCGTATGCATGCGCAGATGCACGTGCACGACAGCCGGTGCAGAGGCGGTCACAGCTCGTCGAGCACCCCGGCCGCCCGCCCTCTCGCGGCCGGCTTCCACTCGTCACCCCTGCTCAGGTGCGCCCTGCACCTGGTACGGACCGCAGGCTCGATGCCCTCACGGCCCTGGGAGAGACGTGCGCCACGTCCTGTGGGTTCCGGGGAGGGGCGGGCGTCCGACCGACGCGGGGCAACGAGGGTGACGGGGGGCGACGGACGACGGGGGGCGACGGGGGGCGACGGTGATCATCCTCGTCAACGCGCTCCCGCCCCGCACGCGGCGAGCAACCCAGTCCATCGGGCGCGACGAATAGGGGTTAGCATACGGAAATGGTTTCCATTTTCAATAGGCCCTCGGCAGAGGCCCCGACCGAAGGGACGGCACCATGTCCGCCCGCTGTCAGCTGACCGGCCGCACGCCGGGCTTCGGCAACTCCGTCTCCCATTCGCACCGGCGCACCCCGCGCCGCTTCGACCCCAACATCCAGCGCAAGCGGTACTGGCTGGAGAGCGAGGGCCGGCACATCCGGCTCACGCTGAGCGCCAAGGGCATCCGGACCGTGGACACGATCGGGATCGAGACGGCGGTGGCCCGTATCCGCGCACGAGGGGAGAAGGTCTGATGGCCAAGCAGAGCAAGATCGCCAAGAACGAGAAGCGCCGCATGACCGTCGCCCGCTACGCGGCCCGGCGCGCGGTCCTCAAGGCCGTCATCCGCAGTCCGCACACCCCCGAGGAGGAGCGCACCGCCGCCCGGCGCGAGCTCTCCCGCCAGCCGCGGGACGCCGGCGCCACCCGGGTGCGCAACCGCGACGGCGTCGACGGGCGCCCGCGCGGCTACTTCCGCGCCTTCGGCCTGTCCCGTGTACGGCTGCGCGAACAGGCGCACGCGGGCTACCTGCCGGGGGTCCGCAAGTCGAGCTGGTAGCCACGTCGCCGGCCGTCCGGTCCAGGGTCCGCCCCCCGGACCGGACGGCCGGACCGTTGGGGTAATACTGGACAGAACGTCCGCCGCCCCTCCCGACGAAAGCGAGCGCGCACATGCTCCGCAACGCCTTCGAGCCCTGGCATCTGATCCTGATCATCGCGGTACTCGTGCTGCTCTTCGGCTCGAAGAAGCTGCCCGACATGGCACGCGGCCTGGGCCGTTCGATGCGCATCCTCAAGGCCGAGGCCAAGACGCTCAAGGCCGACGCGCCGGAGGCGACGCCCCGCCCGGAAGCGACGCCCCGCCCGGACGCCACGCCCCGCTCGGAAGCGACGCCCCGCCCCGAGGCCGCCGCCCGCCACTGAGGCCGGTCCGCCGGCCACTCAGCCACCCCCGGCCGCTCAGTGATCGCCGACCGCTCAGTGATCGCCGACCACTCAGTGATCATCGGTCATTCAGGGATCGCCGGTCACTCAGTGATCGCCGCCCTCGTCGATCAGCCGCCGCACCTCGCGGTCGATCAGCCCCAGCCGGGCCTCGGCGACCAGCGGCACCGCCCGGCGCTGCCGCCGCGCCTCGGCGAGATCGATCTCGACGGTGACCAGCGAGGGCTCCCACTTGGGCGCCTGCGCCACCACCGCGCCCCGTGGGTCCACCACCCGCGAGCCGCCCCAGAACGCCGCGCCGTGCTCATTGCCCACCCGGTTCACGAAGACCACCCAGCACTGCAGCATCTTCGCCGTATAGGACAGCAGGGTGTCCCAGTAGAGCCCCGTGTCCATCGCCTCCGGATCCAGGCTCGCCGCACTGTTCGTCGGGACGAACAGCACCTCGGCACCGTCCTGCACCGCCAGCCACGGCAGGGCCGGCTGCCAGGCGTCATTGCACACCAGCGTCGCGCCCCGGCCCCCGCTCCGGTCCCGCTTCAGCTCGTACGCACGCAGTGACTGCCCCGGGCTGACGTGCTTGCGCTCCTCCCAGGCCAGGTAGTTGGGGAGGTACAGCTTGCGGTGGGCATGCACCAGTTCACCCGCCGCGTAGTGGGCCGCGGTGTTGTAGGCCCGCAGACTGGTGTGCTCGTGGAAGCCGACCAGCACATCGGGGCCGAGGGTGCTCAGCTCCAGCAGCCTCGGATCGCTCGCCGCGAGCGACGCGTCACGCTCCAGTGCCCCCAAGTGGTAGCCATGCAGGCTCAGTTCGGGAAAGACGACAAGATCCGCAGCCTGCGCCGCCGCCTGCTCGATCTGCTCACGGGCGACATCGAGGTTCTCCGCCACCCCGCCCAGCACACAGTCCGTCTGCGCCAGCGCAACGAGCATGGCCCCACCTCATCGACCCATCGCTTTTGCGGCTTTCACCCCAATTTTGCCAGAGGGTGCAGCACGCGGCACGGCCCCGCGGCGCTTCCGGCTCCGCCCTGCTTCAAACACCCGGGAGCCGGGTCCCCACCAATGAGCGAAAGAACGATCCTTCCCGTGCCGGACACGGCCTTCGCGCGTTGATCCGCACGATCCGTCGTACGACCCGGAGGGGCGCTTCCAGCCGCAGCGCCGCCCTGGGCAGCGTGGCACGACGGCCCGCGGTCGAGCCGTCCGGCGATGCCGACGGCCGGCTCGACCGGGCGGACGGGGCCGAGCGGCCCGCCGGACCCGCTCGGCCGGCCGTCGAGCCCCCGGCCTCCCGGGGACCCCGCCCTGCACAGGCGGCCCACGCACTCAACTGCGACGCGTACGGGACCGGCGCAACAGCAGCACCCCTCCCACCAGCAGCCCGCCGCCCATACCGGCCACCACGCCCAGCTCGCCGGGTCCGGTGGCCGCCAGCAGCGCGGAGCCCGCCGAGTCCCCGGCCCGCGTCGCCGCTCCCCCCGGTGCGTCCCGTGCGGGCCGTGGTGCGGGCACCACCCCCAGGCCCCCCGAGGACTTCCTCGCGTGCTGCGGCGCCGTCTTGGCCGCCAGCGCCACCGCCGGGCCCTCCCGGTGGGGCACCCCTTCGGGGGCCGTGCGCCGCCGGACCGGCTCAGCGGCGGGCCGCTGCGCCACCGGGGGCGGCGGGGCGGCATGCAGGGGCCGCCGGGCTGCCGCTCCGGGTGCCGCGCCGTTCCCGCACGAGGCACCGGTCGCCGGGTTGAGCGCCGCGCCCCCGTCCACCGAATTGCCACACACATTGGCCGGGGTATCCACGGTCACCTGGATGCTGTTGCCGGACAGCACTCCGGGAGAGTTCGTCGCACCGCCCGCGGCGCCGGCATCCGCGGACGCCACACCGCCGCCCGCGCCCAGCACGCCCGATGCCGCCGCCGCCACGAACACACACGCCTTCAGGCTCTGTCGCACCTCTCGTCCCTCCTCTGCAGTCAGTGCGTAGCCACGCCGTCCGCACCGCCCGTGCCGCTCACACGACCGGGCGGCCGGCAGCGCGTACGCGGCGCCGGCCGCCCGGAGACACAAGCGGTGGAACGGCCGGAGTCGTTGGCGGTCAGCGGTTGCCGACGCCGTTCCCGGAGAGGAACGGAATGCCGTCGATGATGTGCGACAGCGGCTCGTCACCCTTGGCCTGCGTCGAGTTCTGGGTGCACTGCTGGTTCTGGCGGTTGGAAAGGATGTTGATGTCGGAGGCATGAAGCACGTGCAGGAGGTGCACGGGCGTCTTGTTCGTGGCGAGGCACAGCTGGTTCAGCGAGCCCTGGACGAGGCCGAGCTGGGTGCTCAGGTTGCCGCGCGTGGTGGAGTTGCCGTAGACCGACGCCGCACCGTTTCCGTTGACCGTGGTGGTGCCCTTCTGGTCACCGATCGCCATGGCCTCAGGCGCGGCCGCAGCGGACATACCGATCAGCGACGCCGCCACAGCCGCGCCCGCCATCATCTTCTTCATCACGCAAACCCTTCAGGAGAAGAAACTCCCGACACGGGAGCCCTGTTTGAACAACCCGCCATACCGTCTCGGGTTCTGCACCATCACCCGAATAGCTGGTACCGGGTGTGCATATCTGCCCTTGCCGCCACTCGACCTCGCCCGAATCGACGCACCGACAATGCGATTTGTCGCTCCGGAGCGTTAATTCCCTTCGTACGGAACAGGGCCCGCGACTCCGATGAACGGAATCGCGGGCCCTGCTCTCGATACGGACGGCGTGCCAATGCCCTGGCAGCCCCATCAATCTCACCAGGGCATCGGCACGCTTCCCTCCACACAACATTCCTAACGATCGGCGCACCGGCGTCGAGTCACGAGCGAATAACATTTCCGCGCCCACACCGGACAGCAGAAACCCGGGCCGCCCGGAAGAAGGAGGACCGGACGGCCCGGGTGCTACTCAGCCGGTCAGCGGTTGCCGGCGCCGTTACCGGAAAGGATCGGGATGTTGTCCAGGATGTGCGACAGCGCCTCGTCACCCTTGGCCTGGGTGGAGTTTTCGGTGCACTGCTGGTTCTGCGGCGACGACAGAACGTTGATGTCACTGAGGTGGCCCAGGCCGACGCCATGAATGGGCAGCTTGCCCACAGCGAGGCAGGGCTTGTTCAGCGAGCCCTGGATCAGGCCGATCTGCGGGCTCATGTAGCCGTAGGTGGTGGAGTTGCCGAAGTACTCCCGCGCACCGTTGCCGTTGACGGAAGACGTTCCGTGCTGGTTACCGATCGCCATCGCCGCGGGGGCCGCGGCCGCGGCGACACCAACAATGGAGGCAGCCGCGGCTGCGGTCGCCAAAACCTTCTTGATCATTTTGGTCCTTTGTGTTTCGGGATGCCCTTGGGCCGGGCAATCTGCCCAACTCACAGGGATGATTTTGGTTGTTCTCATTCACTCAAATGAGCTGGCCGGTCTGATCCGTTTTGCCGATCGGGATCACGGCCGGACGGCGGAGCGGGAATAGCCGGGATGCGGCGGAGTCCCGGCCTCATCCAATCCGCCGTCGAGTGCCGCGGAATACCGATACTGCGCCGAACTCACCGGAGCGGCCGAGGAACAGTGAAGTTCACACCTGCGTCACCGCGCCCGGGGCGGTCGCTCCCGCCGCCCGCCCGCCGCCGGCGCGTCCCGTACTTACTTGAGCGGGAGGCCACCGAGCAACGGGGTCTTCTTGGCCGTCCCGGCAACACCACGGAGCAGCTTCTTCGGGGCGGTCGACCTGAGCTTGCCCCCCGCGGTCTTGACCGTTTTGACCAGCGGCATGAGCTCGTGACCGTCCAGCTGCTTGCTGCTCAGCGCGTCGTTCAGCCCGCCGTTGAGGCTCATGGTCGGGGCTCCGGGCTGGGCGGCGAATGCGGGTGCGGCGACCCCCAGCGCCATGACGGAACCGGCAACAACCGCGGCAGACTTTGCGTACTTCACTTCAACTGTCCCTTCTCGGGCGGTGCTTGACGGTCCGGCGGCAGCAACGCCACATGAGCAATCACTTCGCTGCTCGGATACCGATTTCAGCGTGACTAACGAGTGCCTACGTCCTGGGAAACCCTGAAGTTTCACTCTTCCCGGACGAGCCGCCCGAAATAGCGGGCGCTATATGTCCACCCGCACAAAGCGAATGGCGACCGGCCCCGGTGCGCAGGGGACCGCGCACCGGGGCCAGGTCACGTCGACATGGCTCGAATTCCTTCGAGTCAGGTGTTCAGGCAGTTGTTGCCGAACGCCGGGTTCAGCAGCGCAACGATGTTGACGGTGTTGCCGCAGACGTTGACCGGGATATGCACCGGAACCTGGATGGCATTGCCGGAGAGCACACCGGGCGAGTTCTTGGCGCCACCCGCAACCCCTGCGTCGGCGAAGGCCGGCGCCGCCGCACCCACCGCCATGATCGTACCGGCAGTGATCGCTGCGACCTTTGCGTACTTCACTTTCAGCCCTTCCTTGCAGCGGGTCCGTGGCGAACACGACCCTCGTGTCGCACGGGCGCTTTCCGCTCACCCGTAACACCGCCGCGATATTGGTAACGATTTCCTCTCGTGCACGAAACTCTTGCCGGGAGGTTTTCGGGGGAATCGCCCGAACGATGCAACACCGCTTCAGGAGATTGTCACCGCGCATACGACGCGGAAAAAACACCGGAGTTCGAACAATCGAGACACCCGTCGAATACGAATTCCTACCGAAAAGGGGATCGAGAGCCTACGTCCCTACGGTTCGTAACGGGGCGCCGCAGGTCCCGGACCGCTCTGGAAACGAGAGGCGGCGGTCCAGGCCTGCGGCCGTTGGCCGGCTCAGTGGTTGCCGACACCGTTCCCGGACAGAACCGGGAGGTCGCTGAGGATGTGCGACAGCGGCTCGTCGCCCTTGGCCTGCGTCGAGTTCTCCGTGCACTGCTGGTTCTGCGGATTGGACAGCAGGTTGATGTCGGAGACGTGAAGCACGTACGCGATATGGGCGGGCAGCTTGTTGATCGCGATGCAGGGCTTGTTGAGCGAGCCCTGCACGAGCTCCAGTTGCGGGCTCATCTTGCCCACGGTGGTGGAGTTGCCGAACGCGCTCTTGGCACCGTTGCCGTTGACCGTGGAGGTGCCGTTGTGGTTGCCGATCGCCATCGCCTGGGGGGCGACCGTTGCCGAGATGCCGACGACGGACGCGGCTACAGCCGTCGTGGCCAGGACCTTCTTGATCACGATTTACCCTTCTCGAAGCGGAGTGCCCGTATCCGGAGCGCACTGGTCAACTCGCTTCTGGGGGTGCGGTTTCGCCGTTTCACCCGAATGCCACGAAACCATAGATACATATCACTGCGCGGGCCGATTTCGGCCTCCGGAAGGAGTTTGGCATTTCAAAGGCCGGTAGGAAGAATTCCCACCGGCCTTTGCCGGCGGGAGGTTCGCCCACTGGATGCCGCCCTCAAGGGCCATGGAGAAAGCATGAGTTGCCGACACCTACGCCGCCGGCCACCGGATGCGGCCGGGCGTCGATGCCGAGAGGGTTGCGCGCACCGCGCGGTGCGCGGAATGTCAACCTGCCAAAGATCACGTCCGGTTGGGGACGGCTCCGCGGCAAGGGCGTCAGAAGGTGACCGTGCATGCGGCGTGTGGCTGCGTATAGGGGTGTCCGGTCCTCCGTGCCGCGGAGTCCGGGAAATTGCTTCCTGGCAGCGGGGGTGGGCGGCGGCCTGCCTCGCCCCCGGGGGGCGAGCCGTGGGCGTCCCGCCGGCATGAGGCTGCCGGGGTCGTGTCGTCTGCGCTGGTCAGGGCGAATGTCAGACCCTGGTGGAAGACTCGTGGGCATGAGATGGGCGGTGGTGGAGACGGGTGACGGGGGTGCTCGTCTCTGCCCGCTGGACCGGGACGGCCGGCCCGCCGGACCGGTGCTGCGGGAGCCCTCGCTCGCCGAGGCCGTGCGCAGTCGGCCCGAGGTCGAGCGGTGGGTGTGGCGGTCCACCGCGGAGATCTACCGGCGGCTGCTGGCAGAGGTGCGAGTCGAGCGGTGCTATGACGTGGAGGCCGCGGAGGCGCTGCTGATCGGCCATGAGGAGGGCCAGTCGGGCCAGCCGCATTCGCTGGCCGCCGCCTGGGCGCGACTCCACGGCCGGCCGGTCCCGCAGGACGCGCCGGTCCGTACGGCTCAGGCCCAGCCGTCCCTGTTCGAGCCGGGCTCGGTGCCGCTGCCGCCCGGTACGGACGAGCTCACGGCGCTGCTGGAGGTCTATGCCGGCCACATGGCACGTACGGAGAGGGCGGAACATCCGGACCGGATGCGGCTGCTGCTCGCCGCCGAATCCGCGGGCATGCTGGTCGCCACGGAAATGGGGCGGGCCGGGGTGCCGTGGCGCGCCGACGTGCACCGCAAGCTGCTCGACGAGCTGCTGGGAGAGCGCTATCCGGGCGGAGGGGAGCCGCGCCGGATGGCGGAGCTGGCCGACGAGGTGTCCCGGGCCTTCGGGGCGGGCCGGCGGGTGCGCCCCGATCTGCCCAACGACATCATCAAGGCCTTTGCCCGCGCCGGGATTTCCCTCACCTCGACCCGGAAATGGGAGCTGCAGCAGATCGATCACCCCGCGGTGGCACCGCTGCTGGAGTACAAGACCCTCTACCGCCTCTACACCGCCCATGGGTGGGCATGGCTCCAGCAGTGGGTGCACGACGGCCGCTTCCGCCCCGAGTATCTGCCCGGTGGCACGGTCTCCGGGCGCTGGACCACCAACGGCGGGGGTGCGCTGCAGATCCCCAAGGTGATCCGGCGTGCCGTACGCGCCGACCCGGGGTGGCGCCTGGTGGTCGCCGACGCCGCCCAGATGGAACCCCGGGTGCTGGCGGCCGTCTCCCGCGACCGGGGCCTGATGGAGCTGGCCGGCAGCGGCGAGGATCTGTACGCGGATCTGGCCGCCCGCGCGTTCGGCGGCGACCGCGCCCGCGCCAAGCTCGGTCTGCTGGGCGCCATCTACGGCCAGACGTCCGGCGACGCACTCAAGCACATGGCCGATCTGCGCCGCCGCTATCCGGCCGCGGTGGCGTATGTGGACGAGGCGGCGCGCGCGGGCGAGGAAGGACGGCTGGTGCGCACCTGGATGGGCCGCACCTGCCCGCCCGCGTCCGTGGCACCCCCCGACGAGGCGGGCCTGCCCCAGGAGGAGGAGCCGTCGCCGGCCTATGGCACCGGCTCGGCGGCCGCCCGCGCGCGTGGCCGGTTCACCCGCAACTTCGTCGTGCAGGGCAGCGCTGCCGACTGGGCCCTGCTGCTCCTGGCCGCGGTGCGCCGCTCGTTGTCGGAGGGCGGGCTCCGCGCCGAACTCGTCTTCTTCCAGCATGACGAGGTGATCGTGCACTGCCCCGCGCAGGAGGCGGAGACGGTCGCCGAGGCGATCACGGCGGCCGCCGCGACGGCCGGGCGGATCGCGTTCGGGGAGACTCCGGTCCGCTTCCCGTTCACCACGGCGGTGGTGGAGTGCTATGCCGAGGCGAAGTGAACGGGGCGGCGGGCGGAGCCGGGCCGGTGCAGCGGGGCCGGCGCAGGCCGTGGGGGCGCGCATGCAGGCTGCGGGTGGGCGCGGACGCGTGCGGGCGGTGATCGTGAGCAGAAGCTGTGGCATGTCCGTTCTGAACGAGGAGCACTCCGTATGAGCGTCCAGCCCGAGACGAATGACCGGACCGCGATGCGGGTGCACCCCGAACTCGTGCCCGCGTTCGAGGCGTTGCCGCGGATCTCCGATCCGTATGAGGACATCGAGGCCGCGCGCGCCGGGTTCCACGAGCTGCTGGCCGCCTTCCCGGCAGACCGTACGGGCGTGTGCAGTGAGCGGTTCGACATCCCGCGAACGGGCGGCGGCGCACCTGCGGACGGCGGCACGCTGACGGTCGAGGTCTACCGTCCGGAGGGGGCGGTGGGCGCCGATCCGGGGGCCGCCCAGGGGGCCGATCCGGGAGCGGGCGGGCACGGTGATGCCGCCGAGCGCACCGGGAGTGCCAGGAACGCCAGAAGCACCGGAAGAGCCGGGAACGTGCTGCCCGCCGTACTGCATTTCCACGGGGGCGGGTTCGCCCTCGGCCGGGCGCTGCCGGGACAGGACCGGGTGGCCATCGAGCTCTGCCGCACGCTGCCCGCCGTCATCATCACCGTCGAATACCGCCTCGCCCCGGAGCACCGCTATCCGGCCGCGGTGGAGGACTGCTATCTCGCGCTGGAATGGGTGGCGGGGCGGGCCGCCGAGCTGGGCATCGATCCCGCGCGGATCGCTGTGGCGGGCAAGTCCGCGGGCGGTGGTCTCAGCGCCGCGGTCGCCCTGATGGCCCGCGACCGCGGCGGGCCGCGGCTCGCCTGTCAGTCGCTGTGCGTCCCTGATCTGGATGACCGGGTCGGGGCGGACGCGACGGTGGACAAGGCGGCGGACAAGGCGGCGGACGAGGCGGCGGAGACGGAGCGGGCCCTGGACGCGCGGGTGCTCAATGGGCGCGGTGTCCGGTCGTCGTGGCAGCACTACCTTCCGGAAGGGATGACGGAGGCGGAGGCGTATGCCGCGCCCGCCCGCGCCACCGAGCTGTCGGGGCTGCCGCCGGCCCATGTCCTGGTCTGCGATCTCGACCCGATGCGCGAGGCGGGGCTGGCCTACGCCCGGCGCCTGATGGACGCGGGGGTGCCGGTCACGGTCCGCAATGTGCCCGGTGCCTGGCACGGCTTCGAGCTGTACGCGCCGGACACCCGGGTGGCGAAGGAGATGACGGCCCACTGGACGGGGCAGTTGCGGGCGGCGCTCCATCCGGCGTCCCCGGCGGTGGTGTGAGTCCGCTCAGTCCGTCCCCGTCCCTCCCGGCGGGCCGGGAGCGTCCTCCCCCGCCGATGCCCCGGCAGCTTCGGCGGCCTCGGCACCCTGGACGTCGCCCCCGTGCCCGCCGCCCGGGACCTCTACGGTGGAGATCAGGCCACGGGTGATCCGCTTCGTCGGCACCTTCTCCTGTGGCAGAGCATGTCGGCGATGTGCCACTACGCCTACGGCGCCGGCCGGCCCGCGCACAAGGAAGCGGTCAGGGAGCACGAGGTGAAGCCCTTCCACCACGAGGCAGCGTTTCTGCGCTGCCGGCCCTATGGCGCCCAGGGCACACTGGACGGCCAGGAGCCGATGGCAGCGGCCGCGAGGGCGGCGCAAAGCCCCTAGGGGCCCCTGGCCGGGTGTGCCCCGGCCGAGGGTCAGGTGAACGCCGAAGGCCGGGTGAACGGTGCAGGGCTACCGGGGCGGAACGGGACGCGCTTCAATTCCCGGGTGTGCGAGACATGTTGATGGAGCAAACCATTGGACGCGAGCCACATTGACGGCGGAGGGGAGCCGGTGAGGATGAGTGACGAGAGCCCGACGGAGGCGGAGGCGGACATGATGAGTGGTGGGAGCAGTGACAAGGGAGCTGCCGCGGGCGCGCGCGGCGGCGAGCTGGAGCGCATCAATCCACCGCATCTCGCGCCGCCGACCGGATTCAGCCATGCCGTGCGCGCCGCCCAGGGAACCATGGTCTTCCTCGCCGGGCAGACCGCTCTCGACGGTTCGGGCCGGATCGTCGGGGACGGCATCGTCGAGCAGTTCGAGCGGGCGCTGACGAACCTCCTGGACGTCGCGGCAGCCTCCGGCGCCCGCCCGTCCGACCTCGCCAAGCTCACCGTCTTCGCCGTCGATGTCGCCGACTACCGCCGCCATGCCCGTGACCTCGGCGCGGTGTGGAAGCGCCTGGTCGGCAGCGATTACCCCGCGATGGCCGTGATCGGCGCCACCCGTCTGTGGGACGAGACGGCCCTGGTCGAGATCGAAGGGATCGCCGTCGTCCGCTGACGGCACGACGCCGGCGCCGACGCCGGCCACTGCGCCACCCTTGCGCACCAGGGTGCCTGCACACCGGAGCCGCCCGGCTGCCGCGACTCCCTTTACGCGCGAGGGGCGCCCGCCCCGCCGGTCTCCCGGCGGGGCGGGCGCCCCTGCGCTGTTTCACGAACGCACGCTTTCGCCGCGCCCTCGCCCACCCGCTCACGCACCACCGCGCACCGCGCACGCCCGCTCAGTTCCGGCCGCGGGCCATCCCCACCGGGTCCTTCTTGAAGGCCCAGGTCATCTTGGGCTCCATGGCGAAGCGGAAGATCCGCTGCACAGGTGGTGTGCACAGCAGCGTGATGACGGTGCCCGCGATGAGCGTCAGCAGTACCGCGCCCCACGGGGTCTGCATCCAGTCCGCGTCGTACCAGTTCCAAAAGCGCGACCCCTTGGCGAGGAAGCCGTGCAGCAGATAGCCGTAGAGAGTGCCCGCGCCCAGCGCCGTGCACCACATCGTGCGCCCCGGAATCCAGGCGAAGAAGCAGGCCACCAGAACGAGTGAACAGCCGAACATCGCCAGCGTCATCACACCACCGCTCCACCACGGGGCGGCCAGCTCCTGCGCGGCGTCGCGGTGGTAGAACCACGCGGCGTTCATCCGCGGCGCCGCCCAGTACGCGAAGACCAGCGCGGCCGCGAAGACCGGTACGGCCAGGATCCGCGCCTTCTTGCGGCGTACGAGCTTGAAGTGCTCCGGCCGCAGCGACAGCCCGAGCACGAAGAACGGCAGGAACTGCAGCACCCGCTGGAGGTCCAGGTCGTCGCCGATGTCCGGTGAGAGGGACGCGAGCACGGCGACGGCCAGGGCGAGCGGGACCGGCCAGCGCACGATCTTCCACAGCGGAGTGGTCAGCCGCCAGATGAACAGGGCGGCCAGGAACCACGTCAGATACCAGGGATCCATCAGGCTGATCGGATAACCGGGATCGTCATCCGCCCACCTCTTGAAGAGCGTGTAGGCGACTTCGAAGAGGATGTAGGGAACCGCGACGCCGGTAATCAGCCGCTGCAGCCGGTCCTTGCGCATATCGAAACTGCGCGAGAAATAGCCGGAGATGATGATGAACGCCGGCATATGGAAGGCGTAGACGGTGATGTAGAGCGCCGCCGCCGTCCGGCTGCCGTCGCGCAGCGGTTCCCAGGAGTGGCCCATCGCCACGAGCACGATGGCCAGGTACTTCGCATTGTCGAAGAAGGCGTCGCGAGGCTTCGCCTTGGCGTCGGCCGCCTCGGCTTTCTTGTCGCGGCCCGCGGCCCGGCGCTTGGCATGACTGCGGGGTCCCGCATGCGAAGTACCGGCGGTGGGCGCGGATTGACGGCCCGTCGCCGAACCGGGGGCGGTCGTCGCCGCCGACCCGGATGCGGTCGCCCTCGCGGTCGTCGTCGCCGTCGCCATCGTTGCCGTCGCGCCGCCGGCCGCGGCCGCTCCCGCCGGACTCAGCTCGTCATGCGGCATCTGCCGAGGCGGGGGAAGCGGCACCCGCCGTTCGCCGTACGCCGGAAAATTGCTTTTCAAGGAGCCTCCCGGAACGATCCCAGAGGAGGAGCTGGACGCTGGCCCGCACCGGGCCGCAAATCGGAACCCAAAAGCCAAATCCTGCGTCTTAGTTCTTTTACGGGGAGTGTGGCGGCGTCGAACATCTCAGGCACCTTAGCCCCGCGGCGGGAATCACGTAAATCCCCGACTGCGGCGGCCACACGCGCCGCATCCGCCCTCCACAGCTCCTTCACGCGCCGCGGGCGGCAGCGCGCCTGGGGCCACCGCCCGGCGCACCACGAGATCCGGACCGAGATCTGGACAATGCCCCCCGAATCCCCGTCCGTTGCCCATTATTCAATAACACCTTCGACCCCTCGGACTCTCACCGATCGGGCGCTGGTGTTCTTCGCCACGTCCCACACATAGACCTGCAGTCGGCGCCCGTGCGGCCCGCGCAGCCGGTGCACGGCCGCCAGCCAGCCTGAACTGAGCGCGGACGCACGGGGGTTGATCTGATCGGCGAACCGCGCATAGCGCGCCAGTTCGTCCATCCCGGGCGCACCGAGTATCCCCGTACGGATCTCCGGCGCCCTCGCGTGTACGGCCTGGACGCACGGCACGGAGAAGCTCTGGACGACCAGCCGGCTGCGGACATGGTCCCGGTCCAGCCACCCCCGTGCCCGCAGTTCGCGGATGACCTGCGCCTCGATTCCGGGATACTTCTCCGGGGCCTTGATCTCCAGCAAAAGGCGCTGCCCGTTGTGGTCCAGGCGGCGTAGATAGTCGGCGAGCGTCGGCACCCGCTCCCCGGTGAACCGCCTGCCGAACCAGCTGCCGGCGTCCAGCCGCGCGAGCTCGGCGGCCGTGAAGTCCCCCACCCGCCACGGCGCCCGTCCGGGAAACACCTTCGCGGCGTCGGTCGTCCGCCGCAGGGTGGCGTCATGCATCACCACCAGCCGGCCGTCCTTGCTGCGCTGCACATCGTTCTCGACCCATATGAGCCCGCGGCGGTGTGCGGCATCGACGGCCGCGAGGGTGTTCTCGGGCGCGTAACGGGAGGCGCCGCGGTGGGCGATCAGCAGCATGGCCGCGGTGCCGGGACCGGCCCGTGTCCCGCTGCTCACCCCGACATCCGCGTACTCCGCGGGACCGGAGGCCATCGCGGACAACGACACCGCGGCCGCCACCAGGTAGGCGACCCCGGCGGCGGGTATACGCAGCGATCTCCGAAGCATCCGGGAGCCTCCTGGTGCGCTCACCCGCGGACGGACCCGTCCGCGTCAGGTTTGCCCCCTGAGGCCCTTCCTTCCGTCCAGGAATACGGCTGTTTTCTCAACATGCCCGCAACCGTCGTCACCCGCCACGCGAGCATTCCCGCGACTGCTGTGCACCGGCTGTTCCACCGACCTCCTTCTCCCAGGTCAGCGGGGGTGCGCAGGCAGGCGGAGCGGACGGACGGCGGCTTCCCGGGCGGCCCCCCATCCGTGTGCGCCGCCCAGGCCAGCCGCCTGTGCGTCCGGGCCCCCACCGCCCTGGCCTTTCCGCGGACGATCGGCCCCGTCGGCTCCGTCACCGGCACCGTCACCGACCCCGTCACCGGATCCGTCACGGCCCTCCCGTCCGTATGTAGATCACGTAACAACCGCCGATGGACGGCTGTTACACAGATGACAGTCCACCGAAAAGCGTCACTCATAGCTTCATTCGCGCCGACCGATCCAACGAACCGGAGCGAGAGCCATGAAGCGCATCACGAGCATGCCCCGACGCCACAAGACGGCCATCGGCGCCGCACTGTCCTGTGTCGCCGTTCTCGGCACCTTCGCCACCGCCAATACGGCGACCGCCGCCACCGGCTCGGCTCACACCGCTCACCTCGCGAGTGCCGCCCGCGCCGCCAACACCCCCTACGTCATGAACCACTACGGCGAGGAGAACGCCGACAAGGGCAAGGCCGAGCGCAGCCCCGAGAACCTGGTGCTCTCCGAGTACACCGCGGCCGGGGACCTCAACTGGAAGCAGTGGGGCGACAAGACGGCCGTCGCCACCGGCAATGTCAGCGGCATCTGGTGCGGCCAGTCCTGCCTCGACAAGCCGCTGAAGGGGACCCTGACGCTCTCCGACCCCAAGACCGTGAACGGCAAGACGGTCTTCTCCTCCTTCACCCTGAAGCTCGCCGGGGGCTCGGGTGCGTACGATCACGAGGACCTCCACGGCAAGCGTCACCTCGCCACCATCTGACGGCAAAGGCCCCCGATGAACAGGCCCACGGCCACCGGCACCACCGTCTTCGCACTGGTGCTGGCGGCCGTGGGCCTCACCGGGTGCGGCAACCCGGGAACGCCCCATGTCGAGGGCCCCGCGCCCAGCCCCACCCAGGTCCGCGGACCGGTCTACGTCTCCGACACCCTGGGCCATCCGCTGACCCGCCCCACGGGGTTCGCCCTCACCGAGTTCGCCTCGGTCTCCCGGCTCAGCTGGCGCTCGTGGGGACAGCCGAAAGCCGTCGCCACCGGGCGGCTGTCCGGCATGTTTTGCATCCCCCACTGCCCCGCGCACGGATACCGGGCCACCATCGAACTCAGCCGCCTGCAGCACCAGGAGAACGTCTCCTACTACAGCCGCGCCGTCGTACATTCCTCCCACCCCCTCCCGTCCGACCCGGCAGCCCAGCTGCGCAACGTCCGGCTGCCCGTCCCCGAGCCCTAGGAATGCAAGCGATGACCGATGTGCTGCTCGTGGAGGACGATCCCCTGCTGCGCGAGGCCACCCAGCTGTCCCTGGAGCGCTACGGGTACCGGGTTCGCACCGCCGCCGACGGCCACGCCGGGCTGGCGCGGTTCCGGGAGCGTGCCCCCGATGTCGCCCTCCTGGACGTGATGCTGCCCCGCCTCGACGGGGTCAGCGTGGTGCGGCGCATCCGTGAGGTGAGCCGGCTGCCGGTGCTGATGCTCTCCGCCCGCACCGACCCGGTGGACGTCGTCCTCGGTCTCGAAGCCGGCGCCGACGACTACCTCACCAAGCCGTACGACATACCGGTGCTCGTCGCCCGCATACGCGCGGCGTTGCGCCGCGCCACGGAATTCGCCGAGCCCGGCCCGCCCGAGGACGAGACGCTGCTACGGTTCGGCGACCTCACGGTGGACACCGCCTCCATGGACATCCACCGGGCCGGCCGGCTGCTCGACCTCACCCCCACCGAGCGCAAGCTGGTCCTCGAATTCGCCGCCGAGCCCGGCGTCGTGCTCTCGCGCACCACGCTGCTGGAGCGCGTGTGGGACTACCCGTGCGGCGGCGACCACCGTGTCGTCGACGTCCATGTGCTGCGACTGCGCGCCAAGATCGGCCACGACCGCATCGTCACGGTCCGCGGCTTCGGCTACAAGCTCGCCCCCTGACCCTCATGGGACTGCGTACCAAGACCGCCCTGGTCATCGCCGCAACGGCCGCGATCGTCGCCACGCTCATCGGGCTGCTGGTGCACCAGCTCACCGCGGAGGACCAGCGCGAGAGCGCGGGCCATGTGGTCGACGCCCGGCTCGTCGAGGCGGTCAGCGCCTACGCCTCGGGGATCGACAGCGGCGCCCTGGTCAATTCACCCGAGCTGCCCGCCGCGCTCCGCAAGACCGTCACCGACCGCCCCGTGCGCGCCACCTGCCTCCAGAGCAGGGGCGGCTCCCGGGCTCCGGTGCTGTGGGCCGCCACCCGCAGCGGCCGCGACATCCTCGCCGTCCGGCGCTCCTACGCTCCCCAGGCACGCGCCCTCGCCGATCTCGACCGGGTGCTGGTCGGCTCCGGCGCGTCCGTCACCGCGCTCGGCTGTGTGCTGGGCATCGTCGCGGCGGCCGGCGCGGGGCGGCGTATCACCGCCTCCGCGGACACCGCGCAGCGGATCGCGGACGGCGATCTCACGGACCGGGTCCGGCCGAAGGGCAAGGACGAGATCGCCCGGCTCGGCGCCGCGGTCAACACCATGGCGGATGCCCTGAGCGCCCGCCTGGAGGCCGAACGGCAGGTCACCGCCGATATCGCCCATGAGCTGCGCACCCCCGTGGCCGGCCTGGTGACCGCCGTCGGACTCCTGCCGCCCGGCCGCCCTGCCGAGCTGGTCAGCGGGGGTGTGGACACGCTGCGCACCCTGGTGGAGAACGTCCTGGAAGTCGCCCGGCTCGATGTCCCGGGCGTCGAGCAGGCCCAGCACGAGAAGGTCCTCCCGAGCACCCTGGCGCACCGGGCCGTCACCCTGGCGGGCGGGGACGTCGAGGTCACGGTGCACCACGAAGCACCCGTGAGGACCGACCCCCGCCGCGTCGAACGGATCCTTGCCAATCTGATCACCAACGCCCGGGTCCACGGCGCCCCACCCGTGACCCTGGAAGTCGACGCCACGGCGATCCGCATACGCGACGGCGGCTCCGGCTTCCCCGCCGAACTCCTCGCCCACGGCCCCCGGCGCTTCCGCACCGGCGCCCGCGAACGAGGCGCCGGCATCGGCCTGGGCCTCACCATCGTCACCGGCCAGGCCCGCGTACTGAACGCCCGGGTGACCTACGAAAACCCGCCGGACGGAGGCGCGCTGGCAACGGTGCACCTCCCCCCGAACAGCTCGTGACGAGCCAGGAGCCCCCCGCGGCCTACTCGTTACGCTCGCCCGCCACGCGCGGCTGCTGTTCCGCAGGCCGCGGTGTGGGCCGCGCGGCGGTGCGCTGCACGACGATGTGCCGCACGGCGTCCTTGTGAGCCCTTGCGCCATGCACACTGTTGCGCGTATGTGCAATTATGGACACGCGTTCGGTCCGGCTGGCATTTCCTGACCACACGCGCCAGCCGGCGTGCGCTTGAGTTTGCGTATATGCGCGGCACCGCCCGCGCCCGCTGAACGGGGGCAGACATGGGAAGTTGCAGTTCGGGGCACGATCGGGCTCCATATCTGGCTACATCGCACCCGGATCCGTCGGCCTCCCCGGGCGGGGTCGCTCGGCGCCGCCCGGCATGACGGAACCCCCACCTGCGGGGGTACCTGTTCCTCCTGCCGTCCGACGGCGCCTCGGCGCGGACTTGTCCGAGGCCGGCCTGAAGGGCCGGGCGGGCGCCCCCTCATGGGCTTCCGGTCACAGGCCTGAGAACCTGATGCGCTGAGTCGCCCCTGTCTCGACACAGCTTGCACCGCCCTGCCAGGGCGAAAGCGGGCACCGGGGCACCCATGTGCCATTTTATCGAGAAACTCCTCGCAATTGTCCGGATGTCAGCTCCGGCCGAGAGCTACGGTGCCGATCCTTGATCGCGATGCATGTACGGGGAGGGCCCCTCCCTCCCACTGGCACACCGACTGGCGCCGCGGCACGACCGGCGCGATCGGCACGGTCTACGGCTCCGCCGCCGATCACGCCGAGCTGAGCGCGCTGCTGGAGCAACTGCGCGAGCGGCTGTACCACTTCTGGCACGGGACGCACGTACCGCAGTCCGACATGCCGCAGTCCGACATGCCGCATACCGGCGTACCCCAGGCCATCGGTACGGTAGGCCAACTCGACTGACTGACCGGCCCCTTGGACGAAAGGCACTGCACATGCCCGAGAACAGCACTCCTGCCGCGGTGGTTTCGGTGCCGGTGGGCCGGGTGGTCGGCGGCCGGACGGAGGTCCGCGACGACGACTGGGGCAAGGAGACGGCGATCATCCGCCTGGACGCCGGCCAGTACGGCCCCGAGGCGGTGGCGGGCCTGGACACCTTCTCCCACCTGGAAATCGTCTACCACTTCGACCGCGTCCCCACCGACAAGATCCAGACCGGGGCCCGGCACCCCCGTGGCAACACCGACTGGCCCCTGGTCGGCATCTTCGCCCAGCGCGGCAAGAACCGCCCCAACCGCCTCGGCGTCTCCCGCTGCCGCCTCCTCAAGACCGACGGCCTCGACCTCCACGTCCAAGGCCTCGACGCCGTCGACGGCACCCCCGTCCTCGACATCAAGCCCTACATGACCGAGTTCGGCCCCCAGGGCCCGACCACCCAGCCCGACTGGGTCACCGACATCATGCGCCACTACCACTGACCGGCCCCGTGCGCGGGCGGCCGCGCGCCGTACCGGCCGCTGCCCCGGAGGATGCCGTGCCGGGGCGGGGGACGCCGGGCCCAGGCCTCACAGGGGCAGGAGGCCGAGGGCGACGCGGGTGAGTTCCGCCTTGTTGCCGATGCCGAACTTCGATCGCACCCGCTTGACGTACGTGTCGACGGTGTGCGGGCTGATGCCGATGCGCCGGGCCACCTGGCCGTGGGTCATCCCGGACGCGATGAACCGCAGCACCTGCCGCTCGCGCGGCGACAGCCCGGGCTCCGTGCGGCCGGCCTCGGGCTCCATGCGGCCGGCCTCGGGCACCGGCGTGCGGCGGTCCACTGCCTCGTACACCTGCCGCAGCACCTGGTCCGGGGTGGCCTCGGCCCGCACCACGACGACATCCGGCGCGCTCCCGCACCACGCCGGTCCGTCCGGCACGGCCTGGGCCAAGGTGTCCTCCACGAGCAGCACGTCGATCCCGGTCCCGGGACCGGGAAAGGAATCGGCCGAGGTGAAGACGACCTCACAGGGCGACCGGGTGGTCAGCAGGTGCGTCAGACCCATCAACACGAGGGGCCGGCCGTCACAGATCGCTGTTCGCACCCCGCCGACATCGGCGCGGGAGGCCGGCGGACCGGCTTCCGGGCGTTCGAGGGTGATCGTCTCAGTGCTCATCGATGCCTTCCCCGTAGATCTTGTTGATGCGTTCGATCGCCTCAGCCACCCGCTGTGATGGCTCGGCGGTGAAGCAGAGACGGGCCCAGTTGCCACAGTGCGCCCCGAAGCCCCGGCCCGGAGCCAGGCCGACACCGAGCTCGGCGCACCGGCGGACGAACCGCTCACCGTCCCCCCAGGCGCTCAGATCGAGGAAGGTGTACAGCCCGCCGGACGCCTTCGTGTGCGGAACCTCCAGCAGCGAATCGGCGAGCCACCCGGCCGCGGCAGCGTGGTCCCGGCGTCGGTCGAGCTCCTTCCGGGGTGTGCGCAGCGCCGCGTACACGGCGAACTGCGCCGGGATGGAGACGGAGCGGAGCGTGTGCGGCGACCGGGTGGCCTGCGGCTTGGTCAGCCCCGGCGGAGAGATCAGGCAGCCCACCCTGGTGCCCGGCAGCGCATACGTCGTGCTGAAGCCGTGCACGGAGAAGGTGCGCGCCGCCGTCGCGCCGGCGTCCGTCGCGCCGGCGTCCCCGATGTCGAGGAAGCCCTCCCTGGTGAAGTCGTAGTTCTCGTAGGTGTTGTCGGCGATCAGCCACAGGTCGTGCCGCTCGGCCAGGTCCGCGAGCGCACCGAGCCGGGCACCGTCGAGCCGGTAACCCGTCGGATTGTTGGGACTGTTGAAGTAGATCGCGCGGGTCCTGGGTGCCACGGCCCGCTCGACGGCCCCCGCGAAGTCGAATCCACGGGCCACCCCGAGCTCCAGGAAGACCGGTACCTCGCGCGGCACGCCGCCGGCCGCCCGGATCAGGCCGGTGGTGAACAGCCACTGCGGTGAGAGCACCAGGACCTCATCGCCCTCCCGCAGGATCGCGTGCAGGGCGGCGGCGAGGGCGTGCGTGGCACCACTGGTGACCAGGACCTGTTCGGGGCCCACGGCACTCTGCCGCCGGGCGGTGGCGGCCCGGGCGAGCGCCGCCCGCAGCGCCGGGACACCACCGGGAGGAGCCTGCTCGTCAGGGGTGAAACCGAACTCCCCACTGCCCCGGGTGCCGGACCGGACACAGGGTCCGAAGACGGTCCTGCCCCGGTGCAAGCCGATCGGATCCGCGTGCCCGGAGCCGCGCAGCAGCTCTTCCACACGATCGAGAGGGGAGCGTGGGCCTTCACCGGGAGCCCGTGCGAGAGACGGCATGGCGGGGTGCTCCTGCTGGAGGAAACCTTCGGGAGGGAACGTGCGTGACTCCTGACTCCGCCGTGCGACGACACAGGCAAGGGGCGGCGGCAGGCCCCACCACGGCCCGTTGCCGCCGACGACCGAGTCTCCTTCTCACCAGTGGGTGTCGTCCGAGGAGACGGTTGTGCCCCCGTGGCTGTCGCCGGTACCCGTGCCCGTTCCGGTGGCGGTCAGGGCCACGTTCCAGTGCGTGTCGCCGGGAGGCGAGGTGGCGGCCACGTTCCAGTGCGTGTCGCCGGGAGGCGAGGTGGCGGCCCCGGCCGGCCCGACCGCCGTCAGCACCGCCACCGCCCCGGCGGCCAGGCCGAGCACCGAGCGGGTCACGATCCGGGTCTTCCTCATCGCTCTCTCCTTCGTCCGCGGCTCGTCGCTTCACCGGGGTCGCCCCCGTGACAGGAACAGTTCAACCCCGGCCGCTTTCGAACGTCCTTCCGTCGGCTCAGTGCGCACCGGCCCTGAGCCGAAAGCCGATCAGAAGGAGATGAGAAGGATTGCCCACGAACCCGCGTATACGTGCTGGTCACAGGCCCGACGAAGGGGGCGGCGGCGTCAGCGCGTCAGCCCGGCATCCTTGGCGCACAGCGCGGCCTGCACCCGGTTGTCCACCTCGAGGGCGGGGCCAGAATGCGGCTGACGTGCGCCTTCACCGTGCTCTCCCGCATCCCCAGACCGGTGGCGATCTCAGCGTTGGACACGCCGCCGGCCAGGAGCCCGAGCACGTCGGATCTGACAACCTGCTGCCACTGCAGGACCTTGCCATGCCGTATCAGTTATGAGGCAAACACGGGGCGAGAGGATTCCCGGGTGATGCAGAGTGGTGATGACGCATGATCAATGGGTGCGGTACGAGTCGAGGCCAGGAAGGGCCGTTGATGACGTGATGGCGTCCGAGGCACCACAGGCCGCCGTCTTATGGCCCGTTGCAGAGATCGCGATCGTTCTGGCACTGTTCTTCGCCGTCCTTGCGGTCAAGCGAGGTTGGCCCGGTGAGGCCCGTCTCCGCCGCATCGCCTTGTGGATCAAGGCATGGGTTCTGTCGGCCCCGGCCACCGCGGCCCTGTGGATCTTTCTCACGCTCCACTCTTCTACCCTGGGCGAGTTGACGTCCAGCGTGCGGACCGAGGTCCTGCGCTTGCACAGCACCAACCTCACCCAGCTTGCCGAGCATCCCGTCTCGGCCCTGATCAGTTCTGCCCTGTGGATCGAGATTTCGGATCTTCCGATGGTCGCCCTGCTGGCAGTCTGTGTCCTTGCACCCGCGGAACGCTGGCTCGGCACCTTCCGGACAGTCGTCGTGTTCTTCCTCGGCCATGTGCTGGCGACGCTCATCACCGCGGGAGTGCTGACCGCCCTGCTCAGGGTGGAAACCGAGCGCTACGCGGACCGCGGGTTCGGCAGCGTGGTCGATGTCGGCGTCAGCTACGGCAGTCTCTGCGTGGCCGGGTTGCTCTGCTACCGCGTGCGCAGCCTCCCCCTGCGCATTCTGGTCATGGCCGGTCTCCTGATCGGTGTGGTCGCCTCAGGCGCATTCTTCGAGGACTACACCGCGTTCGGGCACAACACCTCCGTGGTTCTCGGCTTCCTCCTCCGCCCGCTTGCCACGACGGCGATGAGAAGCGCGGGGCGCGGAGCGAGTCCTCCGCGTCATCCGGACGAGCAGCCCGGGCTTCGGCCGGAAGAGCGTTCCGGTGCGGCCTAACCACCGCGGCCTGGCAGCCTCCTGCGGCGGCAAGTTACTGACCGATCAGCCGAAGGTTCCGGTGCTTTCCCGTGCAGACAATGGCTGAGCCGGGGCACGTCCGGCCGTTCGATGTCTTGGGGGAGTCATGGAGTTCCAGTTGCTCGGAAATGTGGTTGCCAGCAACAGCAGAGGCCAAGTGGCGCTCGCTGGAGCGAAGATCCACACAGTTCTCGCCACGCTGGTTCTGGCACATGGCCGAATGGTCTCGGACAGTGGGCTGAGCAGGTCGTTGTGGGGGTGGAATCCACCGGCGACGATGAGTGCCCAGATCTACACGTACATCTCGCGGTTACGGGGCCTGCTCGGTGACGAGGCGGACCTGGCCCGGGGGCAGTCGGGATACGCGCTGCAGACCGACAGCCCATTGATTGACGTGGTGGACTTCGAGCGGTTGGCGAAGGCCGGTGGAGAGGCACTGAGGGCGCGTCGGTACGCCGAGGCCGACCGGGATCTGCGGGCGGCTCTGGCACTGTGGCGGGGGCCCGCACTGGGGAACGTCACGGAGTTTCTGGCCGACGAGCAGCGGCCGCGGCTGGAGGAAGCCCGGGCCGGGTCCCTGGAAGACCGGATCGAGACCGACCTGGCCCTGGGACGGCACCGGCAACTGGTTCCGGAGCTGACCGGTCTGGTCAACAGCCACCCGGTACGGGAGCGGCTGCGGGCGCAGCTGATGATCGCGCTGTATCGCTGCGACCGGCAGGGTGATGCGCTGGCCGCCTACCACTGCGGCCGCAAGGTGCTGTCGGACGAACTCGGGGTGGACCCGGGCTCCCTGCTGCACAGCACGTACCTCTCGGTACTCAACCGGGAGCTGGGTCTCCCCGCTGGTTCCGGCGAGCCGACGGTGCTGGGTTCCTCACCGGCTCCTCCCCCGGCCCCCGACATGCTGCCGCCGGCCAGCCATGACGTCTGCGGGAGACAGCGGGAGCTGGCTTCTCTGCTCGAAGAGCTCCCACCGGGCGGGCCCGGACTGCCCCGGCGGTTCCTGCTCACCGGGATGGCCGGCATCGGCAAATCCGCGCTGGCGGTACGGGCCGCGCACATCGCCCGGCCGCAATTCCCCGATGGGCAGCTCTATGCCAACCTCACCGGCGTGGACGGCTCCCCGAAGGCCCCGCACGACGTCCTGCCGCTGTTCCTGCGGGCACTGGACGACACGGACCTCCGGTCCGGCGAGCCGGATGACCTTGTACGGCGCTACCGGACACTCACCTCGGGCAAGCGGTTGCTGGTGGTGCTGGACAATGCTTGCTCCGATCTGCAGATCGACTCACTGCTGCCCACAGGGGAGCAGTCGGCTGTGCTCATCACCAGTCGCGCTCAACTCGCCTCCGCCGTGGGCGTCCGGACGACACTCCTGAGGCCGATGCCGGAGGACGAGTCGCTTGCGTTGCTCGCTGCGGTCGCCGGCCCTGAGCGGATCGCGGCCGAGGAGGAAGCGGCGCGGAAGATCGTGACGTATTGCGCCGGACTGCCACTGGCGCTGCGAATCGCCGGGGCGAGGCTCGCAGCACGGCCGCACTGGTCGGTGAAGATGCTGGCCCGCAGGTTGGACTACAGGCCAAACCGCCTGCGTGAGCTGTCCATAGGGAATCTCTCCGTGGCCGGGAGTCTGCGGCAGTCACTGGAACGGCTCTCGCCGCACGGCTGGGCCGCTCTGTATGCACTGCCCCTACTCGGTGCGGGGTGCTTCCCGGCGGAGGAGATAGCAGCGTTGATCGGGTTGCGCGCAGCGGACGCCGAGGAGGCGCTCGAAGCGCTTGTCGACGCACGGCTGCTGGACCTGCCTGCCGCCGACGACCACGGCAACCCCCTCTACCACTGCAACGAGCTCGTCCGGCTGTTCGCCGCGTCACTGCAGCCGTCGGAAGGTTGCGCGTCGACACCCGATCTGGCGCCGGTCCGGATCGCCTCCCATTCCGCCCGCCCCGTGCTCAGCCGCAGCATCCCGGCGTGAGGATGACCCTGCGCACCCTACCGACGTCCATGAATCCCGTGCCATCCACGTTGTCGATGAACCAGGAGAAGAGATGACTGCCACCTTCCTCACCAGCCTGCCTGCCAGGGTCGCTCTGTGTGTTGCCACCACGGTCGTCGGCGGCGTTCTGCTTACGGGCTGCAACAAGGCCGAGGAAGACGCCTCTTCCTCCTCCTATACGGTCGACGAACAGATCACCTCCCTCAAAGTCAAGAGTGCGGGCGGTTCCATCGAACTCGTCGGTGGCAGCGGCAGCGGGATCAAGGTGACCGAGAAACTGCACTACAACAACGACAAGCCGAAGACTCGGCACACCTCCGCGGGCGGAGTGCTGACGCTGGCAGCGCCCAACAGCTGCGGGGGCGGGGGCATCGGCGGCAACACCTGTGAGGTCAGCTACCGCGTGGAGGTCCCGAAGGCGCTGGCAGCCAATCTGCAGAGTGACGGTGGCAATGTCACCGTCGACGGGGGAGCGGCCGGACAGCTCACCGTGCACTCGGACGGGGGCAGTGTCACGGCCGGCAAATTCCCGGCCGCGCCGGAAAGCGTGGAGGTGAACTCCTCGGGTGGCAATGTCACTCTGCGCATGCCGGCCGGCGCCTATGCGGTGAATGCATCGACCGATGGCGGCAGCCAGAAGGTGGGTGTGAAGACGGACCCCGGCTCCGACCACAAGATCACCGCACGGTCGGACGGCGGCGGGGTGTCCGTCCTCTCCGCCGGCTGACCGGCCCGGATGCCATGGGGGCCGGTCAGCGCCATTGCAGCGGCCCGGTCCCCATGGCATCACGTCCGCGGCACAGCCATGTCGGAGCGCTGCGTCAGGCCTCCAGGAAGTCGTCCACCCGCACTCCCCGTCCGTTGCGCTCCGCCCGCTCCGTACGCATTCCGTGAGGGCGATGTCGAGGACGCCCAAGCCGAACAGGGAGTAGACCACGTGCTGCCCCGGCTTGCGCTCGATGTGCGTGGTGCCGCGCAGCGAGGCACCGATCTGCGCGACGACGAAGTCGCGGTTTCCGGCGTGCTGTTGGGCCAGGGCCAGTAGGTGCGTTCACGCCAGAGGTGGTCGGTGTCGTCCACGACGTTGACGGCACTGAGAATCGTCTCCACAGCCATGTCGCGCAGCGAAACGTGCAGCACGGTCGTGCCCGGAGGGCAGGTCGACGGGTCCAGGTGCGGCTCGGCAGCTGTGGTGGCCAGCGAGAGCAGCGGGTGCCCCGCAAGGGCCGCATCGAGGCTCTTCGCTGCCGTTGCTCGCACTTCCGGGCACGACCACGGTGCAGGTACGCGCGAACGACTCGCGTGTGCCGGTTCCATGTCGTAGAGCGCGACGTCCCGGAGTCCGGGAGGCGCAGCGTTCAATCCTCTCCCGGGAGCGGCATCACGGCTGCAGGACTGGACGGCCGGCAGTCCAGTCCTGCAGCAACCCTGCCAACAAGTTCTATAAGGCGTCTCTAATAGAAAGCCCGTAGAGGTGCCCACCACGCTAAAGGCCGCATCGTCGATCTCTAGCGAAGGGCATCCGCATGAGCCGTCCCGCACTCCAAGGGATTCTGGACGCCATCGGGCACACCCCGCTGGTCGAACTGAGCAAATTTGCACCCGAGTTCGGATCTCGGATATTCGCCAAGATGGAAAAGTTCAACCCGGGTGGCAGCATCAAGGACAGGTCCGCGCTGAGCATGCTGCTGGAGCGGATCCACAGCGGTCTGCTCGTGCCCGGCCGTTCGGTGGTCGTCGAATCGAGCTCCGGGAACCTGGCCATTGGGATTGCGCAGATCTGCCGGTACTTCGGGATCGAATTCATCTGTGTGGTCGATGCGAAGACCACCCGGCAGAACCTGGCCATGCTCTCCGCATACGGTGCCAGGGTCGAGGTCGTACGGGCGCCCCACCCGGAAACGGGGGAGTACCTCGGCGCCCGGCTCGACCGGGTTCGTGAGTTGGCCGCAACGGTTCCCGGTGCGTACTGGCCCAATCAGTACGGCAATCCGCTGAACCCCCGCGCTCACCGGGAGACGATGCGGGAAATCGCCGAGGCTCTGAACGGGCAGGTCGACTACCTCTTCTCCCCGGTGAGCACCTTCGGCACCCTGCGCGGCTGCGCCGAATACATCGCGCAGCACTCACTGGACACCACTGTCGTCGCGGTCGACGCCGTCGGCAGCGCCATCTTCGGGCAGCAGCCCGCCCGCCGTCTCATTCCCGGCCACGGAGCCTCCGTGCCGCCGGCACTGCTGGACCCGGCATGTGCCGATGATGTCGTCCACGTCGACGACCTGGACTGTGTGGTCGCCTGTCGGCAGTTGGTACGCCGCGAGGGGATCCTGGCCGGCGGCTCCTCCGGAGCAGCCGTCGCGGCGCTGCTGAAGATCGCCGGACGGATCCCGGACGGATCTCACTGCGTCATGATCTTCCCCGACGGAGGGGACCGGTACGTCGACACGATCTACTCCGATGACTGGGTCGGCGCGCACTTCGGGGAGGTCTCACACCTGTGGAAGGACGCCCCCTCAGGTGTTCCTTCCTCCGACGCTGCCGGAGTCTGAGCCGCGGACCGGCAGCAAGAGAGAGGTGGCAGCCATGAGCGCCGACGACCTCGTGGATGTCTTCGACCGCGGTGCCGCCCATGTGTGGTGGGGCACCGCAGCCGCCCCGTCCGCCCTGAGCGCCACGGCAGTCCTGTCCGCGGCCGAAGGGGAATGGGCCCGTGCCATGACCGCGGAGGCGGGATTGCGCTACACGGCTGCGCAGGTGGCCGTGCGCCGCATTCTCGCCGGCTATCTGGGGACGGACCCAGCGCTCGTCCTGCTCGGCAGACTGCGTTGTCCGCAGTGCGCCGGCGATGACCACGGCGCACCGTGCGTGGTCTGGCCGCCCACCGAGCTGAGCTACAGCCTGTCCCGGTCGGGGCCGCACTGGATACTCGGTGTCACGGGCGGCCGACGCCGCATAGGGATCGGCATCGAGGAGATGTCGCCCGTGGACCTCGACGCGGTCGCCCCCACGGTGCTCTCCATGCGGGAACTCAGCCGGCTGCGCGCCCAGCCGGCGTCCGAGGGGCAGCTGGGACTCTTCCTCCGTTACTGGACCCGCAAAGAAGCGGTGATCAATGCCAGCGGGGTCGGTCCGATGACCGATCTGCGCGCTGTGGACGTGCACGACGCACCGCTCGGCGACCCGCTCGTCGTGCGACATGCCGCGGCCACAGGGCCGGACTCGTGGGTCGTCGAGGACATCGCCGTCGGGCCCGGCCGGTACGCGGCCATCGCCCGTGAGACGGCCGCCACGGGTCCGCTGCGGCTGATCGGGAACACCCATCCGGCCCTCGACCTCCCGGTGCCGGAGCCCGTGCCGGCAGGACGGACGGAAATGCTGGAGACAAGGAGCACACCGTGGCCATCCGCCATCTCATCTCTCTCGACGACCTCACCGACGCCGATCTGAATTCCATCGTGGCCAGAGGCGCCGGATTCTCCTCGGGCGAACTGACACCCGCTCGGACGTTGGAAGGGACGGTCGCCGGGATCTACTCCCGCAAGACCTCTACCCGGACCCGTACCGCGTTCTCCACCGGTGCCCTGAGGCTCGGTGCGCAGATCATCGCCTACCACGGCAGTGACCTGATGATCAACACCGGGGAGACCAGCGAGGATACGGGCCGGGTCTTCTCGCGGATGCTGGACACGCTGGTGGCCCGGACCGCCGGTGACCCGGCGGAGCTGCGGGCCTGGGCATCCCAGGACCGCATGTCGGTGGTTAATGCGATGAGCGCGGACGAGCACCCCACACAAGGACTAACCGATCTCACCACACTGCTGCGGCACTTCGGCCGGATCGCGGGGCTGCGTGTGCTCTACGTCGGAGAGGGCAACAACACGGCCGCCGCACTCGCCCTGGGTCTGACCCGGTTCCCGGGCACCGTGCTAGAACTGCGCACACCGGAGGGATACGGGCAAGGCGAGGACTTGCGGACGCGCGCCCTGGCCCTGGCCGCGGAACACAGTGCGCTGATCAATGAGCGGCACGACATGACGGACCTGCCCGCAGACGTCGACGCCGTCTACACCTCCCGCTGGCAGACCACCGGCACCAGCAAGGCGGATCCGGGCTGGCGCCGGGATTTCGCGCCGTTCCAGGTCACCGAGGCGCTGTGGGAGACCAGCCGCAGAGCCGTCTTCCTGCATGATCTGCCCGCTCACCCTGGCGAGGAGGTCACGGCTGACGTGCTGGACGGCCCGCACAGCATCGCCTTCGATCAGGCCGAGAACAAGATGCACAGCGCGATGGCGGTACTGGAGTGGTGCCGGGTCGGCATCGTCGCGGACGCCGCCGGCGGTTGCGCGTGAGCCTGCTCGATCGGCGTGCACCGGAGACCGGGCAGGCCGGCCCCGGCCCGCTGCGGCGCAATCGCGACTTCCTCCTGCTGTGGACCGGCGCCGGTATGTCGCTCCTCGGCCTGCGCGCGAGCACGGCCGCCTACCCGCTGCTCATGCTCTGGTACGGGGACAGCCCCACGGGAGCGGGAATGGTGGGATTCGCTGCGCTGCTGCCCCAGTTGGTGGTGCAACTGCATGCGGGCGCTCTGGTCGATCGGTGGAACCGGCGGCTGTTACTGATCTGCTGCGACATCACCGGACTGCTGGCGATGGGTGCCGTCGTGGTGATGCTGGCCATGGATCGGCTGTGGCTGCCGGGACTGATGGCGGCAGCATTCGTCGACGGCGCGGTCGGGCTGTTCCAGCGGCTCGCCGAACGGGCGGCCGTCACGCATGTCGTGCCGTCCTCCCAGCTGTCCCAGGCCCTGGGACAGAACGAGGCACGAGGACAGGCGGCCGGGCTGCTCGGACAGCCTGCGGGCAGCGGACTGTTCACACTCGGGCCGTGGGTGCCCTTCGGTTTCGCTGCCGTGTCCCATCTCCTCGCCCTTGCCACCCTGCTGCTCATCCGCAAAGACCTTCAGGGGGAGCGGTCCACGCCGGCGCGGAAGCTCCGCTCCGAGGTGGTCGAGGGGCTCCGGTGGGTGCGGCGGCAACGGTTCATGCGGGCTGCCGTCGGGCTGAACGCTGGCAGCAATCTGCTCTTCCAGATACTCGTCCTGACCCTGGCGCTCATCGTCAAGGAACACGGTGGATCGGCGCTGACCGTCGGGCTCATCGGCCTAGTGGCCGGACTCGGCGGCGTGGCGGGGGCGCTGGCCGGGGCACGCGCGGCCGGCCGACTGAGGCCGTTCACCGTGCTGGCCGGCTCGTTGTGTGTCTGGACGGTGCTCATGGTGCCGGTCCCCTTCACCAGTGACCCCTGGGCGCTCGGCGTGCTGCTGGCCGGAATGAGCTTCGCCGGGGCGCTGATGAACGTGGTGGCAGGGGTGTACCAGGTGCGGGTCACCCCGGACGCTCTGCAGGGCCGGGTCACCAGTGTCTTTTCCCTTCTGGGCTCCGGCATGGGCTCGGCGGGTGCCCTCGTCGGCGGACTGCTGCTGAGCACCGTCGGGACGTACCCGACGGCGCTGGGTATCGCCGCGGCGATGGCGCTGCTGGCGCTGGCCGCCGTCGTCACCCCGGCGCTGCGCGACGACGCCGTCGAAGCCCCCGCAACTCGGCTATAGATCCATTTAGCGAATAAATATAGGACTTCTGGCCAGAGTTGCACGCGTCAAGTCAACAGCCTTGCCAGAAAGGAGAGATGACCGATGAACGACGACGCGGGAGACGCCCTCTGGGCCCCCGCCGAGATCACGCCGGCGGCCACCGGGGCCGAGGCGAGTACCCGGGGACTGGTGGAATACCTCGGGTCCGTTCCGGATCTCGGTGCCCTGCTCACCGCCGAGAAGGCCCTGGTCTTCCGGGGCTTCAGGGTCGATCCGGCCGGGCTGAACGAGGCGCTGAACCTGCTGCTGCCCCGTCGGCTCGCCTATGTGCACGGTAATTCTCCGCGCACCAAGGTCGGGGCCAATGTCTACACCTCCACCGAGTACCCGGCCGAATACGCCATCTCGATGCACAATGAGATGAGCTACGCGCATCAGTGGCCGGCCCGGCTGCTCTTCTTCTGCGAGACCGCACCGCAGAGCGGCGGCGCCACCCCCGTCATCGACGGCGTCCACTGGCTCGCCTGCCTTGACGCCGAGGTACGTGAGGCCTTCCGAAGCGGCGTGCGGTACACGCAGAACCTGCACGGCGGTCTGGGCCTCGGCAAAAGCTGGCAGTCGACCTTCGAGACCGAGGACCGGGAGCAGGTCGAGACCTTCCTCAACGACTCGGGCGCCACCTGGCAATGGCTGCAGGACGGCGGGCTGCGCATCTCCCAGGTGCGGCCTGCCGTCATCCGGCATCCGGTCACCGGCGACGAGGTCTGGTTCAACCAGGCCGACCAGTGGCACCCCGCCGCCCTCGGTGACGACACCTCCGCCGCACTCGCCGCGATCATGCCGGCCGAGGAACTACCGCAGTCCGTCAGCTTCGCCGACGGCTCGCCCATCCCGGACGCCTACGCCGTCCAGGTGCGCGACCGGGGTCTGGCGAACGCCGTGGACGTCGACTGGTGCGCCGGTGACCTGCTGCTCATCGACAACGTACTGGTCGGCCACGGCCGTCGGCCCTTCACCGGCCCGCGGCGCGTCCTCGTAGCGATGTCGGACTGACCCGCCGCGTTCGCCCACCCCTCCCTTCACCCATCCCAGGAGACCTTCATGCCCGCTGCTGAGATCAGCGCCCCCGCCTACCGCGTCGTGCTCAACCACGAGGAGCAGTACTCGATCTGGTGGGCCGACCGAGATCTGCCCGTCGGCTGGCGTGCCGAGGGCACCGAGGGCACCCGCGAGGAGTGCCTGGCCCACATCGGCGAGGTGTGGACGGACATGCGCCCGCTGAGCCTGCGACTCCGCATGGACGCCGCCGCGAACTGATTCCGCCTGACGAGCACGCAACGATCGTCGCCGACCGTCAACGAGGAGCACCAGCCACATGATTCCCGAGTCGCGAACGGGCACCTCCACCCACGAGCCCCACCTGGCCCACGAACTCGTCGCCCGCCGCGCGGCGCTGACTCCGGAGGCTGTAGCCGTCGTCGAAGGCCGGCAGGAGATCACCTACGCCGAGCTCGACATCCGTGCCAACCGCCTCGCCCACCACCTGCACGACATGGGCGTAGGCCCCGGCTCGGTGGTCGGTGTATGCCTGCCCCGCACCGCCGACCTGATCAGCACGCTGCTCGCGGTATGGCGTGCGGGAGCGGGATATCTGCCACTCGACCCTGCCCAGCCCCGGCAACGCTCCGCGTGGATGCTCCGCGCGGCAGGGGCCCGCGTGGTGGTCACCGACGCGGCGTCGGCCGCTGTGGCCGACGAATCCGAAGCCGAGCCGCTGGAACTCGCGGCCCTCGACGCTGCATTGACCCTGCGGCCCGGGCACATGCCCGAGAGCGGAGCCGGCCCGCAGGACGCCGCGTACGTCATCTACACCTCAGGTTCCACCGGCACCCCCAAGGGCGTGGTGATCAGCCATGAGGGCATCGGCAACCGCATCGCCTGGGCCACCGATGCTCACCGTCTCTCCGCCGAGGACCGCGTACTGCACAAGACCGCAGTCACCTTCGACGCCCATGTCTGGGAGGTCTTCGCGCCGCTCGTCATCGGCGGAGCCGTCGTCCTCGCCCCAGCAGGAGCCGAACGCGACGCCGCACTCATGCTGCGCACCGTCGCGGAACAGCGGGTGACCGTCCTTCAGGTGGTGCCCTCCGTACTGCAAATGCTGGCCGATGCAGACGGCTGGCAGGACTGCGCCCGGCTGCGGCTGCTCTTCTCCGCCGGTGAGCCGCTGCAGGCCGAACTGGCCCAGCGCGTGCTGCGCCGCCTCTCCGCCGAGGGTGCCGCTGCCGGTCGCCCGGAACTGGAGATCTGGAACACCTACGGCCCCACCGAGTGCTCCATCGACGTTACCGCCCACCGCTTCGACCCCGCGCAGACCTCCGGACCGGTGCCGATCGGCCGCCCGATCCCCGGCCTGCGGGTGCTCGTCGCCGACGAGTCCGGCAAGCCGGCCGCCGTCGGCATCCCGGGCGAGCTCTACGCCGGTGGCCTGGGCGTGGCACGCGGCTACCTCGGCAGCCCGGAGCAGACCGCCGAGCGTTTCGTGCCCGACCCGTACGCCAAGGACGGCTCCCGGCTCTACCGCACAGGGGACAAGGTGCGCTGGCGCGGGGATGGAGTGCTGGAGTACCTGGGCCGCATCGACCACCAGGTGAAGATCAACGGTGTCCGCATCGAGCCGAGCGAGGTGGAGAGCGCGCTGTCGGCACACCCGGGCATCAGCGGCGCGGTCGTCACCGCATTCACCGGAGCCGACGGCGCCAAACGGCTGGCGGGGTACTTCACCGCCGACTCGGCCGGCGTCCTCGCCGGGCTGCGCGCATTTCTCCGTGAACGCCTGCCCGACACCCATGTCCCCGCTGTCTTCCTACGCCTCGATGCGTTCCCGCTGACCGTCAACGGCAAGGTCGACCGCTCGGCGCTGCCCGCGCCCGAGTCCCTCAGCAAGGAGTACCGCCCCGCCCACCGGGCTCCACGCACCGCCGCCGAGCAACTGATCGTCCACGCCTGGCAGGAACTGCTGAACGCGGAGGACATCGGCCTCGACGACGACTTCTTCCACCTCGGCGGCACCTCGCTGCAGTTGACCCGCCTCACCCACAAGCTGCGCACCGCCTCCGGGCAGCAGATCCCACTGCGCGACCTGTTCACCGCAACCACGGTCGAGGCCCAGGCCCGGCTGCTCGCGCCTGAGGAGACGTCCGCAAGCGCCGCCGACGTCCCGGTGATGCGGGTCCCCCGTGACGGTGGACCGCTGCCGCTCTCTTTCGGCCAGCGCCGCCTGTGGTTCCTGGACCAGATGAACCCGCAGAGCGCCGAGTGGGTGGCCGGCATGTTCCTCAAGGTGTCGGACGGCACCCGGACCATCCATGTCCAACGCGCGCTCAACACCCTCGTGGAGCGGCACGAGGCGCTACGCACCCGCTATGCCGTCATCGACGGAGAATCCGCGCAGTTCATCGCCGAACCGCACCGCGTGGACCTGCGCCACCTGCACGCGAGCCGGGAGGAGTTCACCGCGCTGCTCAAGGAGGAGTTCGGGAGGGGATTTGACCTCGGGAACGGGCCGCTGCTGCGTGCGGTGTTCGTCCGCATCCACGGCGGCGATCAGATCGTCGTTGTCGCCATGCACCACATCACCACCGACGGCTGGTCCTCGGCCATCCTTGAGCGCGAGTTCTATCAACTGCTCCATGCCTACCGTCATGGCCGTACGGACGACGGCCTGCCCGAGGTGAAGCTGGGCTACGCCGATTACGCGGTATGGCAGCGGGCGCAGCTGACCGAAGAGGTGCTGGCCGCCGAACTGGATCACTGGCGCGGCGTCCTGGCGGGCAGCACTCCCCTGGAGCTGCCCACGGACCGGCCACGTGCGGCCGTGCGCGACGGCCGTGGCTCGGCAGTCCACTTCTCGGTGCCGGCGCCGGTCGTGAGCTCCCTCACCGGTCTCGGGAAGCGGCACGGCGCCACGCCCTTCGCCACCATGTTGACGGCCTTCGCGGCGCTACTGGCCAGGCACGGAAACCAGTGGGACGTGCCGGTGGGCACTCCGGTGGCCGGGCGCGACCGGGCGGAGACCGAGAATGTCGTCGGCTTCTTCCTCAACAGCCTCGTGCTGCGCTGCGCGCTGGACGGGAAGCGGTCCTTCAGCCAGGCGCTGGAGCGCGTCAAGGAGACCACCCGCGAGGCCTTCGCACACCAAGCGCTGCCCTTCGAGCGCCTCGTGGAGGAGATGGCCCCGGAGCGCGACCTGTCCCGTACGCCGCTCTACCAGGTGGCGTTCGACCTGCACGACGAGTCGTTCAACGGTGCGGTCGAACAGCCGGAGGACGTCAAGACGCTCCAGGAGACGTGGGGGCTGGCTCACACAGACCTGACCCTCTATATGCGCCGGCACGACGACGGCACGATGTTCGGCAGCCTGGAGTATGCGACCGCACTGTTCGACGCCGGCACCGTCGTGGCGCTCACGCACCGCTTCCAGCGTCTGCTGGCCGCCGTCGCCGCGGACCCTGACGTCCTCCTGGAGGAAGTGGAGTTGCTCTCCGCCGAGGAGCGGGGCCAGCTGCTGGGCGAAGCGACCACCCCCGCAGAGCCGGTGACCGCCGCCGTGCACTCGGTTTTCGAGCGCCAGGCGCAGGCCACTCCGGACGCGGTGGCCGTCGTCGAGGACGGCGTGGAGGTGACGTATGCCGCACTGGACATGCGGGCCAACCGGCTTGCGCACCATCTGCGTTCGCTGGGGGTCGGTCCGGAGTCCCAGGTCGGTGTGCTGCTGGATCGGGGCGCGGAGCTGATCGCCACACTGCTGGCCGTCTGGAAGGCGGGCGGCGCGTACATCCCCATGGACCCGGCCTGGCCGGCGGAGAGGGTGGCCGGCATGGCCGCCGACGCGGGGACCCCGGTCGTTATGACGACCTCGGCCCACGCAGGGCGCTTCGCGGCCGGTTACGACGGCAAAATCGTCGTCACCGACACCACGGACGCCGCGGCTGTCTCGGCCCGCCCCTCGACGCCCATCGGTGTGCCCGCCGACCTGGACCGGCTGGCGTATGTCATCTACACCTCGGGCTCCACGGGCCGCCCCAAGGGCGTGGCCGTGCCGCACCGGGGCCTGGCCAACCACCTGAACTGGGCCGTGTCCGAGCTGGTCTCGCGCGGCACCGGAGGCAGCGCCGTCTTCTCGTCCGTCGCCTTCGACCTGGCGGTGCCGAACGTCTGGGCGCCGCTGCTGGCCGGGCAGCGCGTGGTGGTCCTGCCGCAGGAGACGGACCTCTCCGAGCTGGGCGCGCGGCTGACCGCAGCCGGTCCGTACAGCTTCCTGAAGCTCACCCCCGGCCATCTGGACATCCTCACCCAGCAGATCACACCCGCGCAGGCGGCCACGCTCGCCGGAGTGATCGTGGTGGCGGGCGAAGCGCTGCCCGGTCCGCTCGCCCGGCAGTGGGCGGACTGGCTGGGCGAAGGCCGCGTGGTCAACGAGTACGGACCGACGGAGGCGTCGGTGGGCACCTGCACCTACCCGGTGACGGCTACCGAGCCGGGGGCGGTGATGCCCATCGGGCGCCCGCTGCCCGGCATGGCGATGTACCTGCTCGACGCGTGCCAGCGACCGGTGCCGCCAGGTGCCGTCGGCGAACTCTATGTGGGCGGCACCGGGGTGGCCCGTGGCTACGCGGGCCGTCCGCAGCTCACGGCGGAGCGCTTCGTCCCCGACCCGTTCGGCACCGTGCCCGGCGCCCGCCTGTACCGCACCGGGGACCTGGTGCGCCGGCTGCCCGCAGGAGACGTGGAGTTCCTGGGCCGCACGGACCAGCAGGTGAAGATCCGCGGCTACCGCGTGGAACCGGGCGAGGCCCAGGCCGTGCTCGCCGCGCACCCGGATGTCCGGGACGCAGTGGTGATCGCCCGGACGGACGGTCCCGGCGCTGTGCGCCTGGCCGGATACGTCGTCCCCGCTGCGGCCCCGGTTCCCGCGCACGTTCTGGCCGCCCACTGCGCGGAGCGGCTGCCGGACTACCTCGTGCCCGCAAGCTTCACGGCTCTTGACGCCATACCGCTGAACGCCAACGGCAAGGTCGACCGGGCCGCGCTGCCCGTCCCGGAGTCCGTCGCCGAGAAGGAGGGCGATGAGCCGGAGGGCCCCCTGCAGGAGAACATCGCCGCGTTCTGGACGGAGCTGCTGGGCAACCGTGTCGGAGTTCACGACAACTTCTTCGAGTCCGGCGGCAACTCGATCCTCGCGATCCGGGTGATCGCGGCGATCCAGGCCGAGTACGCGATCGCGCTGCCGGTGCGTGAGGTCTTCGCCCACCCGACCATCGCCGGCCTGGCCCACGCCGTCGAGTGCCGTATCCGAGCCGAAATCGACCAGATGTCGGACGCCGAGCTGCTGGAGGAGCAGACCGCATGAGCATCCAGGAGAGCGCCCAGGCTGCGGGGAAGGCCGCGGAGGCCACGGGGAAGGGCGCGGACACACTCCGGGCCGAGCTGCTGCGCCGCCGTCTCGCCGGCCGGCGCAACCCACAAAACGACGGCCGCCCCGGCGGAATCCCGTGCGCCGACCGCACCGCGCCTCTGCCCCTGTCCGCCGGACAGCAGCAGATGTGGTTCCACAGCCGCCTGGAGCCGGACAGCTGCGAGTACCTGGTCCCGATGGTGCTGCGGCTGCGCGGCACCCTCGACACGGCCGCGATCGAGACGGCCTGGCAGCGGGTGCTCGGCCGGCACGAGATCCTGCGTACCCGGTACGGGCTGAACGGGCACGAGCCCGTACAGATCGTGGACACCCCCGAGGACAACCAACCTGCCGTCCTGTTGGACGACTTGACCGGTGATCCGTCCTCGCACCGCGAGCAGATCACCGCCGAGCTGATCCAGAACGAGGTCACCACGCCCTTCGACCTCGCTGCCGAATGGCCGGTCCGGGCCCGGCTGATCCGGCTCGCAGCCGACGACCACGTGCTGGCCGTCGTCTTCCACCACATCGCCTGCGACGCGTGGTCCACCCGGATCTTCGCATCCGAGCTCAGTCAGGCCTACACCGCGTGCGTGCAGGGCGTGCCCGACGGGCTGGCCCCGCTCGCCCTGCAGTACGCCGACTTCGCCACCTGGCAGCAGCAGCGGCTGGCCGGTCCCGAAATGGAACGGCAGCTTGCCCACTGGCGCGACGCACTCTCCGGCGCACAACCCACCGAGCTTCCCACCGACCGGCCGCGCCCCGCCCTCCGCGACTCCGCCGGCTCCGACGTCCCCATCCGCTTCCCTGAGGACCTGTCAGGCCGGGTCCGCCGGCTGGCCGCCACCCACGGCACCACTCCGTTCGCCGTACTGCTGACCGCCTTCCACGTGCTGGTCTCCCGGTACACCGGGCAGCCCGACGTCTCGGTCGGCACGGTCGTCTCCGGCCGCCACCGTCCCGAGCTCCAGCAGCTCATCGGCTACGGCATCAACACCCTGGTGCTGCGTGGCGCATGGGACGGTGATCCCGGCTTCGCCGAACTGCTGGAGCGCTCCAGGGACACCGTGCTGGACGCGTTCGACCACCAGGAGATGCCCTTCGCTCGGCTGGTGGACGAGCTGCAGCCCGAGCGCGACATGTCCCGCACCCCGCTGCACCAGGTTGCCTTCACCCTGCACGAGCAGCGCCTGGATGCGTTCGCCCTTCCGGGCCTGACCGTCGAGCCGTACGCACGCAGGGACGAGGTCGCCAAATGCGACCTCACGCTGCAGATCGAGGAAGCCGCCGACGGCTCTTTCGGCGGCGCGCTCAACTACGCCACCGCCCTCTTCGACCGTGCGACCGCCCATCGCATGGTCCGTCACCTGCTGCGTTTGCTCGACGGCGCCACAAAGACGCCGGACCTGCCCGTGTCCCGGCTCCCTCTGATGGACGATGCCGAGTACGCGGTGGTCACCGGCGCCCTCGACGGACAGCGGCCCGCCGCCCCGGCGGACCGCTGCGTGCACCAGGTCTTCGAGGAGCAGGCGGCAGCCACCCCCGACGCCGTCGCCGTCACGGCAGGCAGCACCTCGCTCACCTACCGGGAGGTCAACGAACGGGCCAACCGGCTCGCCCACCACCTGCGCGAGCTCGGCGCGGGGCCGGAGACCCTCGTCGGCCTCTGCCTGGAGCGGGGCATCGAGCTGCTGCCCGCCCTGCTGGGCATCCTCAAGTCGGGCGCCGGATACCTCCCGCTGGACCCGGCCAACCCCACCGACCGGCTCGGCTACGTCATCGCTGACGCCGGGGCCGGGATCGTCGTGGCCTCCACCGCCACGGCCACCGCGCTCGACGGCGCCCACGACGGCGAGCTGGTGCTGCTGGACGGCGAGCAGGACGCCGCCCGGATCGCCGCCCGCCCGGCGTCGGACCCGGCCCCCCTCGCCGGGCCCGACGCCGTCATCTACGTCATCTACACCTCGGGCTCGACCGGCCGCCCCAAGGGCGTCGTCCTCTCGCACCGCAACGTGCTGCGCCTGATGACCACCGCCGACGAGCACTACGGCTTCGGCCCCGACGACGTGTGGACGATGTTCCACTCCTACGCCTTCGACGTATCCGTCTTCGAGATGTGGGGCGCCCTGCTGTACGGCGGCCGGCTCGTGGTCGTCGCACACGAGGTCACCCGCTCCCCCTCGGACTTCATCGATCTGCTCGTCCAGCAGCGGGTGACCGTCCTCTCCCAGACGCCCACCGCCTTCCGCTCCCTGGTGGCGGCCGCGGGTTCCGGAGACGAACGGATCGACGAACTCGCGCTGCGCGCCATCGTCTTCGCAGGCGAGAAGCTGGAGGTGGCCGAGCTGCGCCCCTGGCTGGACCGCGTCGGGCAGCACGGCCCGGACCTGGTCAACATGTACGGGATCACCGAGACCACTGTGCACACCACCTACTACTGCATCGAGGAGGAGGACTTTGCGCCGCTCTCGGGAAACCGGGTGGGCTATCCGCTCAGCGACCTTTCGGTGTACCTCCTGGACGGCGCGGGAAACCCGGTTCCTGTTGGGGTGCCGGGCGAGATCCACGTCGGGGGCCCCGGAGTCGCCCGCGGCTATCTGAACCGGCCCGGCCTGACCGCCGAGCGCTTCGTACCCAACCCCTTCGCCCAGGACGGCTCCCGACTCTACCGAAGCGGTGACGCCGCGCGGCGCCGGGCGGACGGAAGCCTGGAATTCATCGGCCGCATCGACAACCAGGTCAAGATCCGCGGCTATCGGATCGAACTCGGCGAGATCGCCCATGCCCTGCTCCAGCACTCCGCCCTCGCCGACGCGGTCGTCCGGGTCCGAGAGGACGCGCCCGGCGACCGGAAGCTCGTCGGCTACCTCGTCGCATCCCCGGGCGAAACGGTCCCGCCGGCCGGCGAGTTGCGCACGCTGTTGCGCAGGACGCTGCCGGAATACATGCTGCCGGCCGCCTTCGTCACGCTCGACCGCATCCCGCTGACCGTCAACGGCAAGCTCGATCACCGGGCCCTGCCTGCGCCCGACCTCACGGCCCTGCGCGGGAACGGCACCTGCATCGCCCCCCGCACACCGGCGGAAGGGCGCATGGTAGCCGTGTGGAGCGCGGTGCTGGGTACCGAGCAGGTCGGTGTCGAGGACTCCTTCTTCGACCTCGGCGGCGACTCCATCCGTGCCATCGCCCTGGTGGGCGAGCTGCGCGCCGCCGGATACGACGTGGCGGTCCGTGACGTCTTCGACTTCCGCACGGTCGCCCAGCTCACCGAGGCGGCCACCGGCCGTCCGGCACTCGCCTCCGGCCGGCGCACGGTCGAGCCCTTTGCCCTGCTCGACGAGGAGGACAGGGCTGCGCTGCCGGCCGGCGTCACTGATGCCTACCCCCTGTCCCAGATGCAGCTGGGCATGGTCGTCGAGATGCTGTCCGACACCAGCCGCAACCTGTACCACAACGTTTCCACCTTCCGGCTCCACGACGACAAACCCTTCGCCCCCGAGGCATTCCTGGAGGCCGGCCGGCTCGTCACTTCCCGCCACGAAGTCCTGCGCACCTCCCTGGAGCTGACCGGCTACTCACGGCCCCTGCAACTGGTGCACGCCATGGCCGAGATGCCGATGGGCTGGCAGGACCTCTCCGGGCTGGATGCGGCCGCCGTGGATGCCGCGCTGCGCGAGTACACCGCCGGCGAGCGTGCCGACGTCTTCGACCTGTCCGTACCCGGACTGATGCGCTTCTTCGCCCACCTGACGGACGACGACGAGGGCTGGTGGATCTCGGTCACCGAGTGCCACCCCGTCCTGGAGGGCTGGGGCCACCACTCGCTGCTGATGGAGCTGGTGCAGTGCTACCGAGCACTGCGGGACGGCCGGGAGCCCGAACCCTTCGACGCCCCCGACGTGCGCTTCGCCGACTTCGTCGCCGGCGAACTAGAGGCGCTGGACTCGGAGAAGGACCGTTCCTACTGGCAGGGCATCGTCGAGCAACACGCACCGCTGCGGCTGCCCGAGGGCTGGGGGGACAGCGCGTCGCTGCCCAGGGAGACCGTGCAGGCGGCGATCGTCTGGACCGACCTGGAGGAGGGACTACGGGCGCTGGCCGCCCGGGCGAAGACCTCACTGAAGAGCGTGATGGTCGCCGCACACCTGACCGTTATGGGACGGCTCACCGGCGACGCAGCCTTCCACACCGGTCTGGTCTGTGACGCCCGTCCCGAAATCCTCGGCGCGGACCGGGTACTGGGCATGTACCTCAACACCCTTCCCTTCGCCCACGACCGCTCGGCCCGCACCTGGCGCGAGCTGGTGCAACAGGTCTTCGACCGTGAGGTCGGCCTGTGGCCGCACCGCCGTTATCCGATGGCCGCGATCCAGCGCCAGTGGGGCGGCTCGCGGCGTCTGATCGACGTTTACTTCAACTACCAGGACTTCCGGCAGGTCGATGCCGGACTCGTGGACCACGAGGGCGGCATCGACGACAGCCCGTCGGAGTTCCCGCTCACCGTCTCCTCCCGCCTCGGCCACATCATCGTGACCGCCGACTCCCACCATGTGAACCGGGCCAACGCCGAGCGCATGGTGGCGATGTACCGGGTGGTGCTGGAGTCGATGGCCGCCGACCCCGACGGCGACGCCACGGCCGACCTGCTGTCCGACGGCGAGCGCGCCCTGCTCCTCCGCTCGTGGAACGACACGGCCGTGGAGCGCGACCCCGCCCCGGTCCACGCGCTGTTCGAGGCGCACGCAGCCGCCGCCCCGAACGCGGTAGCCCTCGTAGACGGCGACCGCCTGCTGAGCTACGGATGGTTGAGCGAGCGCTCTGACGCGTACGCGGCGCAGCTGCACGCCATGGGCACGGGCCCCGGGGCCGTGATCGGTCTGCTGCTGGACCGGACACCGGAGCTCGTCGCCGCGATGCTGGGCGTGTGGAAGGCAGGCGGCTCGTATGTGCCCCTGGACCCGTCCTTCCCTGGCATGCGCATGCGTCATGTGCTCGCCGACGCACAGGCGGTCCTGGTCGTCACCGACTCCGTGCACGCGGCCGCGCTGGACGGGGTCTTCGAAGGACGGCGGCTCCTGACGGATGCGCCATGGCCGCACGCCCCCGACGCGGGGGAGGCCCCGGCGACTGCCGACGATCTCGCCTACACCCTTTACACCAGCGGTTCCACCGGCCGTCCCAAAGGTGTCGGTGTGGGGCACCGGGCGCTCACCAACCTGCTGTTGTCCATGAAGGAGGAGCTCGGCTCCACCGGATCCGACGTGTGGCTCTCCCTCACCTCGGTCTCCTTCGACATTTCCGGTCTGGAACTGTTCCTTCCGCTGGTCACCGGTGGCCGGCTGGTACTGGCCGACAGCATGGCGACCAAGGACGGTGCCGCGCTCGGCGGGGTCGTCGCGACGCACGGTGTCACCCACGTCCAGGCGACACCCTCCGCCTGGAACCTGCTTCTGAGGTCGGGCTTCGAGGGCGGCGCCGGTCTCACCGCTCTGGTCGGCGGCGAAGCACTGTCGGCCGGGCTGGCCCGCGAACTGCGGTCCGCCGTCGGCCGACTGGTCAATGTGTACGGCCCCACCGAGACGACGATCTGGTCGATGCTGTGGGAGGTGCCGCAGGGCTCCGAGGACGTCTCGATCGGCAGGCCGATCGCCAACACGACCACCTATGTGCTGGACGGCCGGATGCGCCCGGTGCCCGTCGGCGCCCCAGGCGAGCTCTACATCGGCGGTGCGGGCCTGGCCCATGGCTATCGGGGCATGCCGGGGCGGACGGCGGCGCACTTCGTGCCCGACCCGTTCGGCAACACCCCGGGAGCCCGTCTCTACCGCACCGGTGACATCGTGCGCATCCGCCCCGATGGCAGCTACCTCTACAACGGGCGGGTCGACGACCAGGTCAAGATCCGCGGGGTGCGGATCGAGCCCGGTGAGATCGAGGCCGCGCTGGCCCGGCTGAAGCAGGTCGCGCAGGCCGCCGTGACCGTCCGCGAGGACACTCCCGGCGACAAGCGGCTCGTGGCGTACGTCGTGCCGGCCGACAGCACCGCTCCCGAACCCCGCGCGCTCCGTCGCGAACTGGCCGGTGTCCTTCCCGACGCCATGCTGCCGTCCGCGTTCGTCACCCTCGACGCGCTGCCCTTGAACACCGCGGGCAAGGTCGACCGTAACTCCCTGCCCGCCCCCGCCCAGGAAGCACTGGCCACGAGCGGCTACCTCGCCCCCCGCACACCGGCGGAAGAGGGCATGGCCGCCCTATGGGCAAAGGTGCTGGGCGTGGATCGGGTCGGGGTCGAGGACTCCTTCTTCGACCTCGCCGGCGACTCTCTGCGGGCCATCAACCTGGTCGGATCGCTGCGCGCCGCCGGCTACGACGTCGCCGTCCGCGACGTCTTCGAGCACCGCACGGTGGCCGGGCTCGCGGAGACCGCCGCCACCCGGCCGACACTGAGCGGTGGCATCGCCGCCGTCGAGCCCTTCGCCCTCGTCACGGAGGAGGACCGGGCCGGGCTGCCGGCCGGGCTCTCCGACGCCTACCCCGCCTCGCAGCTCCAGCTCGGCATGCTGGTGGAGATGCTCGCGGATACCGAAGGCAGCAACTACCACCAGGCTGTCTCCATCCGGGTCCGGGACGACCGCCCGTTCTCCGAGGAGGCGCTGCGGAAGGCCGTCGACGTGGTCACGACCCGCCACGATGTGCTGCGCACCTCGTTCGACCTGACCGGCCACTCCGTACCGATGCAGCTGGTGCACAAGGATGTCGAGGTGCCGGTACGCGTCGTCGACCTGCGCGGGCTCACCGAGACAGCGCAGGCCGCCGAGCTGAACGGATTCCTTGCCGCCGAGCGGGCCGACCGCTTCGATCCCGCCACCGCTCCCCTGCTGCGGGTCTCAGCGCACCTGGAGAGCGACACGGCCTGGCGGGTGACCTTCAGCCAGCCCCACGCGATCACCCAGGGCTGGGGACAGTTCGCGCTGGTCACCGAGCTGGTCGACTGCTACCGGCAGCTGCGTGAGGGAGCGGCATCGGAGCCCTACCAGGCACCGCCGGTCCGGTACGCCGACTTCGTGGCCGGAGAACTCCAGTCGCTCGCAGCGGGCGAAGACCGTGCCTACTGGCGGTCCATCACCCAGCGGTACGCCCCGCTTGCCCTGCCTGCAGGATGGGGTGAGGAGGGCGGGCAGCGCACCCATGTGGTGTCGGTCAAACTCACCGACCTGGAACAGCCGTTACGTGCCTTCGCCTCCCGCAGCCGCGTCTCGCTCAAAAGCGTGCTGCTGGCAGCCCACCTCAAGGTGATGAGCCAGCTCACCCAGGAAGAGTCCTTTCACACCGGGCTGGTCTGCGACGCCCGCCCTGAAGTGTTGGGCGCGGACCGGGTGCTGGGCATGTACCTCAATACGCTGCCGTTCCCGTACGACCGGACGGCCCGCAGCTGGGACGAGCTGGTGCAGCAGGTGTTCAGCCGGGAGACCGAGCTGTGGCCGCACCGCCGTTATCCGATGGCAGCCATCCAGCGCGACTCCGGAAGCGGCCGTCGACAGATCGATGTGCTGTTCAATTACCATGATCTGCGGGTCTTCGACAGCGAGCGGATCGACGCGGCATCGAGCATCGGCGAGACCACCACCGAGTTCGCGCTGAGCGTGGCCACCGGCGGGGAGGGCCTCAACCTCAGGGCGGATTCCCGGGTGCTGAGCCGGAAGCACACCGAGCGGCTGGCCGGAATGTACCGTGCCGTGCTCGCCGCCATGGCTCGCGACCACCGGGGCGACCCGCGGCCGGCCTACCTCCCGGCACGTGACCAGGAGCTCCTGAGCAGTTGGACGGAGACGCTTCGCGAACCGGAGACGCTCGCCGCTGAGGCGGCGTTCGAGCGTCACGCCGCCGGCGGTCCGGGCCGTCCGGCGATCGTCGCCGACGGCGTGGAGCTGAGCTACGCGCAGGTCAACGAGGCCGCCAACCGCCTCGCGCACTACCTGCGCACGCTGGGTGTCGGACCGGATGCGGTGGTCGGCATCTGCGCCGACCGCTCGCCGGCCACTGTCGTGGCCGTGCTGGCCGTCCTCAAGGCGGGCGGCGCCTATCTCCCGCTCGATCCGGGATATCCGGCCGACCGCCTGGCGTACATGGTGCAGGATGCGGGCGTCACGGTGCTGCTGACCGAAGAGGCCCTGTGGAAATCGCTGCGGGAGGCGGATCCGGGCATTCGTGCGGAGATGGTGCGGCTCGACCGGCCCGAGCTGTGGGCCGACCGACCGGCCACCGACCCCGTTCCGGTCGCGGCACCGGAGAACCTTGCCTACGTCATCTACACCTCCGGCTCCACCGGCCGTCCGAAGGGCGTGCTGGTCAACCGGCGGGGCATGGGCAACCACCTGCTCGCCAAGATCGAGGACCTGGGGATCACCGAGTCCGATGCGGTGGTGCAGAACGCCTCCTTGGCCTTCGACATCTCCGTCTGGCAGATGCTCTCCGCCCTCGCCGTCGGCGGCCGGGTCCGGGTGGTCTCCGCCGAAGACGCGGTCGACCCCATAGCGCTCTTCGGGCGCACCTCCCAGGAGGGACTGACCGTCCTGGAGGTCGTCCCCTCCCTGCTCCGAGCATCCCTGGACGCCTGGGACGCGGGAGCACTGGCCTGCGAACTGCCCGCTCTGCGCCATCTGGTGGTGACGGGCGAGGCCTTGCCGCCGGACTTGTGCCGGCGCTGGTTCGCCCGCTTCCCGCACATACCGATGGTCAACGCCTACGGGCCGACCGAGTGCTCGGACGATGTCACGCACGCCGTGATCCGCGCCGGCGACCCGATCGGCGAGGCACGGGTGTCGATCGGCCGTACGGTCCGCAATACCCGCCTGCACATCCTCGACGAGAACATGGCGCCCGTCCCGGTCGGTGTCCCGGGCGAGCTGTACGTGGGCGGCTCGGGCGTCTCCCGCGGATACGGCGGGCGGCCCGCACTGACCGCCTCGCGGTTCCTTCCGGACCCCTTCGGCCCGGCGGGTGCACGGCTGTACCGCACCGGCGACGTCACCACCTGGAACGAGGACGGCAGCATCGAGTTCCTCGGCCGCGTCGACCACCAGGTCAAACTGCACGGCGTCCGCATCGAGCTCGGCGAGATCGAGGCGGCCCTGACCGCACTCGACGAGGTCGCGGACGCATCGGTGGCCGTCAAGCGGGGCCCGACGGGCCGGGAGAGCCTGGTCGGCTATGTGGTTCCGGCCGGCGGCAGGGAACCCGGGGCGGCTACGCTGCGCTCCCTGCTGACCCGCTCGCTCCCCGAGACCATGATCCCGTCCGTGTACGTGCCGCTGGAGGCCCTGCCCCTGACCGCCAACGGCAAGGTCGACCGCAAAGCGCTGCCCGACCCGGACAGCTGGGACGCCCCGGACCGGCCGTACACCGCGCCCGCGACACCCACCGAACAGACGATCGCCGACATCTGGGCACTGGCCCTCGGGATCGGCCGAGTGGGCCGCGACGACGGCTTCTTCCCACTGGGCGGGGACTCGATCCTGGTGATTCAGGTGATCGCGGCCGCCCGCAGGGCAGCACTGCCGCTGTCGCTCTTCCTGCTCTACCAGCACGAGACGCTCGCCGAGGTGGCTGCAGCGGTCGACGCGAAGCTCACCTCCGCAGCAGGCGCACCGTCCGCTGTGGCTGCCGCAGCGGTCGACGTGCGCGCCATGCTCGACGCGCTCGCCGAATGCGGCGTGCCCGGGGCGAGTCTGGCGGTGACGGAGGGCGGTGAACTGGTCGCCCTGGAGGGGATCGGCACCCTCGCCGCCGGCTCCACGGAGAATGTCACCCAGCGGACCGTCTTCCAGGCCGGCTCCTGGGGCAAGCACGTCACTGCCGTCGCGGTCCTGCGGCTGGTGGACGAGGGGCTGATCGACCTGGACGCGGACGCCGGCACCTATCTGCGGGCCTGGCGGGTGCCCGAGTCCGCCAACGGCCCGGTCACGGTACGGCAACTGCTCAGCCACCTCGCCGGATTCGCCGAGACGCCTCGCCAAGGCGTCCGGCGGGGCGAGCCCGTGCCGCGCCTGCTCACCCTGCTGCGGGAGACCGCGACGCGCGAGAGTGCGCCGGGTCAGCGGTTCCACAAGTCCAACGCCCACTTCTCGGTGCTCGAGCAGGCCCTGACCGATCTGACCGGCGAGTCCTTCGAGGCCCTGATGCGGCGTCTGGTGTTCGACCCGTTGGGCATGGACGGCAGCAGCTTCGACCAGTCCTTCCCGGAGACCTGCGGCCGTCCGGTGGCGCTCGGCCACGACGCAGAGGGCCGCACGGCCGAGGGCGGCTGGCTGATCCACCCGGAGCTGGCCGCCGCAGGGCTGTGGACCACGGCCTTCGACATGGCACGGATGGAACTGGAGATCCGCCGTAGTGCCCTGGGGCGCCCGCTGGCGCTGCTGTCCCAGCAGAGCGCCCGGCAGCTGCTCACGCCGCACAGTGCCAGCTTCTACGGCCTGGGCACGATCGTGGACGCCAGCGGCCAGGACGTGGAGTACGGCCACGGCGGCTCGCCGGGCGGATACCAGGCGGTCTCCATGTCGTCGCTGCACCGCGGCAGCGGAGTGGTGGTGCTCACGAACGGTGAGTTCAGCGCTCAGGTGCTGAAGGCGGTCGGCATCGACCGCTGAGCCCCTTCCGCACCGTATGGACGAAATATAGCCCCCGGCCGGAGAGTGATCCGGCCGGGGCTTTTCCTTCTGTTTCCCCGACGGGTCGGTCGGGCCCATGAATTTCTTTGATATTTCGCGTTGCCCCGTCCGAGAAAGGCAGGTCCGATGACCGCAGAGAACGCCGAATCCGAGCGCGCCGGCCGAACCTCGCGCAGCAAGGTGAAGGGAAATATCCACCTCTTCACGGATTACTCGGTGGAGAAGAGGATATTTCTTCACAAGGAGAATTCTTACCGGTCCTCCTGGGCCCGGCTGTTGCCCTTCCACTGCGTACAGGAAACCGCCACCACGCGCCTCGCCGCCCCTTCCGCCGACCCGACAGCGGCGGCCGCCGCATGAACACCATCGTTGCGTGCCGCCCGTCTTGGTTCCGGACGTTCGTGCCCCGCCCCGCAGCGGAGTTGCGCCTCTTCTGCTTCCCCCATGCCGGTGGGGCCGCCAGTGCCTTCCGCAGCTGGGCGACCGGGCTCCCGGCCTCGGTGGAAGTCACCGCCGTCCAGTACCCGGGGCGGCAGGACCGCTACGACGAGAACCCCGCGCCCGACATGGCCACTCTCGTCCAGGAGATCAGCGAGGCGATCGTCCCGCTCATCGACCGTCCTGTGGCCTTCTTCGGCCACAGCATGGGCGGCACAGTCGCCTACGAGGTAGCCCGCGCCCTGCCCCGCGAGCTGCGCCCTGCTCTGGTGCGGCTTTTCGCCTCGGCCCGCAAGACGCCGGACGAGTGCCGGCCGCCGGCACCCGAGTTGCGGAGTGACGACGGACTGCTCCGCTACATCTGCGGACTCGGCGGCGCCGGTGCCGCCCTCCTCGCCGAACCGGAACTCCTCGCGGTCGCCCTCCCCGTGCTCCGCGGCGACTTCCGTCTCATCGACACCTACCGTCACGTGCCAGGCGCACCGCTGATGTGCCCCGTCACCGCCCTCGTCGGCACGGACGACACCCACAACACGCCCGCCGACGCCCAGGGCTGGTCGCGGTACACGACCTCCGGCTTCGAGGTCTGCGTCCTGCCCGGCGGCCACTTCTACCTCGAGACCGCGACCGAGGAGCTGCTCGAACTGTTAACCGACCGGCTCGTCCCCGCCCACCGACCGTAAGTCCTGTCGCTCTTCCTAGGAGTCCACCCATGGCGAACAACCCCTTCGACGACCAGGAGGGCACCTTCCTCGTCCTGGTCAACGCTGAGGATCAGTACTCTCTCTGGCCCGCGTTCGCCGAGGTGCCCAAGGGCTGGACCGTGGTCCTGGAGGAGAGTACGCGCCCCGAGTGCGTGGAGTTCATCAACAGCCATTGGACGGACATGCGGCCGCGCAGCTTGCGTGAGGCGACGGAGGCACAGAGCAATGTCTGAGAGCACCCGGCTGCCTCTGTCGGCGGCCCAGGCCGGTATCTGGTTCGCCCACGACCTGGACCCCACGGGCCGCCGCTACAACATCGGCGAGTACAAGGAGATCCTCGGCCCCGTCGACCCGGAGCAGATGGCCGCCGCCTGGTATCAGCTCGCGCGCGAGACCGACGTGCTGCGCATCAGCTGTATCGATCGTGATGAGGAAGGCCTGTGGCAGATCCTCGACTCCGAGCCCGGAACCCGTGCATTGGAGTTCATCGACGTCTCGGGCGCGAGCGACCCCACGGCCGAGGCTCGCGCCTGGATGGCCTCGGACCTGCGGGCCCCGATGGACCTGACCGCAGGGGGACTGAGCCACTTCGCTCTGCTCAAGCTGGCCGACGACCACTTCTTCTACTACCAGCGCTACCACCACATCGTTATCGACGGATTCGGCCTCGCCCTGCTGGATTCCCGGATCTCCGAGCTGTACGAGCAATCGGCGGCCGGACCCTCCGCAGGGCCGAATCCCTTCGGGACCCTGTCCGAGGTGATCACCGAGGACACGGACTACCGGACGTCGCAGGCTGCCGCAGCCGACAGGGCCTACTGGGCGGAGCATCTGGCCGGACTGCCCGCATCCCCCCGGCTGGCCGAACTCCCCCGTCCGGTGGCACCCGATCCGGACGGCGAGGTGTTCATCCGGCGCAGCGTCATGCTGCCCGCGGCCGACGCCGACCGGCTGCGGACGGCCGCACGCGGGGCCCGCACCCGCTGGTCCATGGTGCTCATCGCGCTGATCGCGGCTTATCTGCACCGGGCGACCGGACATGACGAGCTGGTGCTCGGCCTGCCCGTGACCGGCCGCCCCACGCCCTCGTCCCGCCGTACACCCAGCATGTCCTCCAACATCCTACCGCTGCGTATCCGCGTACGCCCGGGCACCGGGCTCGGCGACCTCATCGCCTCGGTCGTCCGGGAGGTGCGCGGGGCGCTCAAACACCAGCTACCGCGCTACGAGGACCTCTGCCGCGACCTGGGCCCCGACGGCACCGCACGGCGGATCGCCGCGCCGATGGTCAACATCATGTCCTTCGACCCCGGACTGCGGTTCTGCGGCCACTTCACCTTGCAGCACAACCTCAGCAACGGGCCCGTGGACGACCTGTCCATCGGCGTCTACGACCTTGGTGAGGAACAGGGCCTGCGCATCACCTTCGACGCCGCACCCGAACAATGCGACCTCGACGCCGTCGCCGCGCACCAGGACCGGTTCCTGCGCTTCGTCGCCGGTGCGCTGGACGACCTGGAGCAACCCGTCGGCCGTCTGGAATTGCTGTCGGCCGGGGAGCGACGAGCGCTCGTGGGCGACCGCGACGCCCCCGGCGCCGGCGCCTGCGCCGATGTGCGCACCCTTGCCGCCCGCTTCGAGGAGCAGGCGTCCCTGCGCCCCGATGCGGTCGCCCTGACCGACGGCACCGAGATACTGACCTATGCCGAGCTGGAGGCACGCGCCAACCGCCTTGCCCGGCTCCTGGCCACCCGTGGCGCCGGTCCCGAGCGCTGTGTGGCCGTGGCGCTGGAACGGTCGAACGACCTGGTCGTCGCCTTGCTCGCGACCGTCAAGGCGGGTGCCGCATACGTCCCCCTCGACCCGCACTACCCGGCCGACCGGCTCGCCTACATGCTGGCGGACGCCCGGCCCGAGCTCGTCGTCACCACCAGCGCGACCGCTGCCACGATCCCGGCCACCGATGTCCCCGTCCTCGTCCTCGACGCCCGGCGGACCGTCGCCGAACTCGCGGACGCCGCCCCGGACACCCTTGCCGACTCCGACCGCATCGCGCCGCTGTCTCCGGACCACCCCGCGTACGTCATCTACACCTCCGGTTCCACCGGCCGCCCCAAGGGCGTCACTGTCCCGCACCGCAATGTGGTGCGCCTGTTCACCACCACGGAGCCCTGGTTCGGCTTCGGGCCCGACGACGTGTGGACGCTGTTCCACTCCTACGCGTTCGATTTCTCGGTATGGGAGCTGTGGGGGCCACTGATACACGGCGGACGGCTGGTCGTGGTGCCGCACACGGTCAGCCGTTCGCCTGAGGACTTCCTCGCCCTGCTGGCCCGGGAGAAGGTCACAGTCCTCAACCAGACGCCGTCGGCCTTCTACCAGTTGCTGCGGGCGGACGAACAGGCGCCGGCCGGCCGACTCGCGCTGCGCCGCGTCGTCTTCGGCGGCGAGGCACTCGACCTCGCCCGGCTGACGCACTGGTACGAGCGCCATCCGGACGCCGTGCTGGTGAACATGTACGGCATCACCGAGACCACCGTGCACGTCAGCCATATCGCTCTGCCCCCCTCCGTGCTCGCCGGACAGACCCGCAGCCTCGTCGGCCACCCCCTCCCCGACCTGAAGATCTACGTCCTCGACGCGAGCCTGCAGCCCGTCCCGGTGGGCGAGCAGGGCGAGATGTACGTCGCAGGTGCCGGGCTCGCCCGCGGATACCTGGGCCGTCCCGACCTGTCGGCGGACCGCTTCGTCGCGGCCCCCTTCGGCGAACCGGGCAGCCGTATGTACCGGACCGGTGACCTTGCGCGGTGGCTGCCCGAAGGCGGCCTGGAATACCTGGGACGCGCCGACCACCAGGTGAAGATCCGAGGATTCCGCATCGAACTGGGTGAGATCGAGGCCTCGTTGCTGGACCAGTCCGGCGTGGCGGACGGCGCAGTCGTCGTCCGCGAAGACCGCCCGGGCGACAAGCGTCTGATCGCCTACGTCGTTCCGGCGCCCGGCGCAGGCCCGGACGCAGGCGTGCTGCGTGCCGGCCTTGCTGCGGAACTGCCCGGCCACATGGTGCCGTCGGGCTTCGTCACCCTCGACGCGCTGCCGCTGACCGCCAACGGAAAGCTGGACACCAAGGCGCTGCCGGCGCCGGAGTTCACGGGCTCCGCCGCCACCGGGCGCACCGCCCGCACCGGGCGCGAGAGCACACTGTGCCGCCTGTTCACCGAGGTGCTGGGTGCCGGGGAGGTCGGAGTGGAGGACTCCTTCTTCGACCTGGGCGGCGACAGCATCATGTCCATCCAGCTCGTTTCGGCGGCACGCCGGGCGGGCCTGGGCATCAGCCCACGCGACGTCTTCCGGCTCAGGACTCCGGCTGCGCTGGCCGGGACCGCGACCGACGTCGGGTCGGGCGGACGACGTTCCGCGGAGCCCGCGGACGCGGGCACCGGCAGCCTGCCGCTGACCCCCCTCATGCGCTGGGCCTTGGAGTGCGGCGGTCCGGTCGACGGTTACAACCAGTCGATGGCGCTGCAGGTACCGGGCGCGCTGACCGGGAAGCACCTGACGGCGGCGCTCCAGACGCTGCTCGATCACCACGACGCCTTGCGCGGCCGGCTTGTCGACGACGCCCTGCACATCGGTCCGGCAGGTTCCACGGATGCCGAGTCGCTCGTGCGCCGCGTCGATGCGACCGGTCTGGACGAGGCGGAACTCGACGTGCTCGTGGGCGAGGAGGGCCGGGCGGCGCTCGGCCGGCTGGCGCCACGTGACGGGGTCGTGCTGCAAGCCGTGTGGTGCGACCGCGGGCCGGACCTGTCCGGCCGGCTGCTGCTCGTCATCCATCACTTGCTGATCGACGGTGTCTCCTGGCGCGTGCTGGCGCCCGACCTGGCCCAGGCCTGGAGAGCCGTTGCGGTGGGCCGTACACCCCGCCTCGATCCCGTGGGCACCTCACTGCGCACATGGGCCCGGCACCTGCCCGAGGCCGCGGCGGAACGCGTCGGCGAACTCCCCTACTGGCAGGGAGTTCTGAACAAGGCGGAGCCGCTGCTCGGCTCACGTCCCCTCGACCCGGCCCGCGATGTGGTCGGGACGGCCGGGCAGCTGACCCTGCGGTTGCCGGCCGAGGTGACCGAGGCACTGCTGACCACGGTGCCCACGGCCTTCCATGCCGAGGTCAACGACGTGCTGCTGACCGCCTTCGCGCTCGCGTACGGACACTGGCGAGGCGGACCGGTACTGGTCGACCTGGAGGGCCACGGCCGTGAAGAGGAGGCCGTGCCGGGCAGCGACCTGTCCCGTACGGTCGGCTGGTTCACCAGCATGCACCCGGTCCGGCTGGACCCGGGCCACCACGACATCTCCGACGGGGTGGCGGTGGGCAGCGCCCTCAAGCACGTCAAGGAGCAGTTGCGAGCCGTGCCCGGCAAAGGCATCGGCTACGGGCTGCTGCGCCACCTCCAAGCGGAGACGGCCACCCGACTCGCCGGACTCACGGGCCCGCAGATCGGCTTCAACTATCTGGGTCGCTTCGCAGCACCGTCCGGTCAGGACGCCGACTGGACGGTCGTCCCCCGGGTCGAAGGCGGTATCCCCGGCGGGGGCCCCTGCATGCCGCTCGGCCACACGCTGGAACTCAACGCCCTGACCCAGGACGGCCCGAACGGTCCCGAACTCGTGGCGAGCTGGACGTGGGCGAACGGCCTTCTCGATGCGGTGGACGTCGAAGGTCTCGCCGCCGCCTGGTTCACGGCACTGCGCACCATCGCCGCCCACGGCTCCCGGCCCGGTGCGGGTGGCCGCACGCCCACGGACGTCGCCCTGGCCGCGCTCACTCAGCAGGAGGTCGAGCTGTTGGAGGGGCGCAGGCCCGATCTCGCCGACATCCTGCCGCTCTCCCCCCTCCAGCAGGGCCTGTTCTTCCACGGCCTCCATGACGGGCGGACGGCGGACGTCTACACCGCTCAGGTCCAGCTCGATCTGGAAGGCCCGCTGGACCCGGCCGTGCTGCGCTCCGCCGCCCAGAGCCTGCTGGACCGGCACCCGGGCCTGCGTGCAGAGTTCCACCACACCGGACTGACCCGCCCGGTACAGGTGATCCCCGCCCACGCCGGGCTCCCCTGGACGGAAACCGATCTGGCCGGCCTGGAGGGCGACGCCCTCGAAGAGCGGGCCGAGGCGCTCGCCGCTGCCGAACGCACCCGCGGCTTCGCGCTCGACCGCGCGCCGCTGCTGCGCTGCACCCTGCTGCGTCTGGCGGCCGACCGCCACCGGCTGGTGCTCACCAACCACCATCTGCTGCTGGACGGCTGGTCCACGCCGATCGTGATCCGGGAACTGCTCACGCTCTATGCGGCGGGCGCCGAGGCCGGCGCACTGCCCAGCGTCCGCCCCTACCGGGACTTCCTGGAGCACTTGGCCGACGCCGACCGGGAGGCGGCGCGCAGCGCATGGGCCGAGGCACTGGCGGGGCTGGAGGAGCCCACCCGGGTCCGTGAGGGTGCGTCCGGCCGAACCCCCCTGATGCCCGGAAAGCTGGAGTTCGGCCTGCCCGCGCCGACAACGGCCGCGCTGGCGGAATGGGCCAGGTCAGCCGGGCTGACCATGAACACCGTGCTCCAGGGCGCCTGGGCACTGGTGCTGGCCCGGCTGACCGGCAAGGACGACGTGGTCTTCGGCGCCACCGTCTCCGGTCGTCCCCCGGAGCTCGCGGGTATCGAGGAGATGGTGGGGCTGTTCATCAACACCCTGCCCGTGCGCGTGCGGCTGCGCGCCGGCGAAACGCCCGCCGGGTTGTTCGCCCGGATACAGAGTGAGCAGTCTGCCCTGCTCGGTCACCAGCACCTGGGTCTCTCCGAACTCCAGCAACTGGCTGGTGTCGGCGAGCTGTTCGACACCGCGATGGTCTTCGAGAACTACCCGCTCGATCTGGACGCCCTGGGCCGCTCCACGGCCGGCACGGGTGTCCGCCTGGCCGGGCTGCGGGGGCACGACGCCGTCCACTACACCCTTGGCCTGGTCGCGCAGCCCGGTGACGGGCTGGACTTCCGGCTCGACTACCAGCCCGACCTGCTCGACCGGGAGCAGGCACGCGCCGTCGCCGACCGACTGCTGACCGTCCTGACGGCAGTCGTGGACCGGCCCGGCGCACCGGTCGGCCGGCTCGACCTTCTCCCGAGTGCCGAACGCGAGCAACTGCTCACCTCTTGGAACGCCAGTGGTGTGCCGTCGGCATCCCCGCAGGCGACGCTTGCGGGCCTCTTCGAGACCCAGGTCGCGGCCACCCCACACGCACCGGCTCTGGTGCACGGCAGCACGACGCTGACGTACCAGGAGCTCAACGTCCGCGCCAACCGACTGGCCCGGCTGCTGGCCGAGCACGGCGCAGCACCCGAGCGGTTCGTGGCCGTCGCGCTGGAGCGCTCGGTGGACCTCATAGTGGCCCAGCTGGCCGTCATCAAGACCGGTGCCGCCTTCGTGCCGCTTGACCCCGGCTACCCGTCCGACCGGCTCGCCTACATGCTGGCCGACGCGGACCCTGTGCTCGTCGTCACCCACAGCGCGGTCGCGGCGGGGCCGCTGCCGGACACGGTCGCACCCCGGGTGCTGGTGGACCGTACCGACACCTCCTGCTTCGCGGGAACCGACCTCGCGGACGCCGAGTGTGCCGCGCCCCGGCGAGCCGCTCACCCGGCCTATGTCATCTACACCTCCGGCTCGACCGGACGCCCCAAGGGCGTCGTGGTCACCCACACCGGGATCTCCAGCATGGTCGCCGGGCAGGTCGAAGGGCTGGGTGTGGTGCCCGGCAGCCGGGTGCTGCTCTTCGCCTCGCCGAGCTTCGATGCGGCGGTATGGGAACTGTGCATGGCACTGCTGACCGGCTCCTGCGCGATCCTGGCGGACGCCGATCTGCTGCTGCCCGGCCCGTCGCTGGCCGCACTGATCGCCGAGCACCGCGTCACACACCTGACCCTGCCGCCGTCGGCGCTGCCCGTGATGCCCGAGGGCAGCCTGCCGCCCGGCACCACCCTGGTGGTGGCAGGCGAGGCCACTGCGCCGGATCTGGTCGACACCTGGTCCCGGGGGCGGCGGATGGTCAACGCCTACGGGCCGACGGAGTCCACGGTGTGCGCGAGCATGAGCGCCCCGTTGTCGGGCGCGGTGGTGGCCCCCATCGGCCGGCCGATCGCCAACACCCGCCTGTACGTCCTGGACTCCCATCTGCAGCCGGTGCCGGCCGGTGTGGCGGGAGAGCTGTACCTGGCCGGTGCCGGCCTGGCCCGCGGCTACCTGAACCGGCCCGACCTGTCGGCGGACCGCTTCGTCGCCAACCCCTTCGGCGAGCCCGGCTCCCGGATGTACCGCACGGGAGACCTGGCGCGCTGGCAGCCCGACGGCAACCTCCAGTACCTGGGCCGTACCGACCAGCAGGTGAAGGTCCGCGGCTTCCGCATCGAGCCCGGGGAAGTCGAAGCGGCCCTGACCGCGCACCCGGAGGTCGACCAGGCGGTGGTCATGGTCAGGGACGACCGGCCCGGGCCCAGACGGCTGGTGGCCTATGTCGTGGGTACGGCGGAGGGGACGGCACTGCGGCCCTTCCTCGCGGATTCGCTGCCCGACCACATGATTCCGTCGGCGTTCGTCACGCTGGATGTGCTCCCCCTGACGGCCAACGGCAAGGTGGACCGCAAAGCACTGCCCGCGCCCGGCTTCGGCGGTACGGAAACAGGCCGGGCGGCCATGACCGCCCACGAGCAGGTCGTGTGCGGCCTGTTCGCGCAGGTGCTCGGAGTGGAGCGGGCGAGTGCCGACGACTCCTTCTTCGACCTCGGCGGCGACAGCATCATGGCGATCCAACTGGTCTCCCGGGCACGCGAGGCAGGGCTTGCCTTCACCGTCCGGGAGGTCTTCCGGCACCGTACCGTGGCGGCTCTCGCAGCGGTCGCCGAGGCGACCGAGGTCGGCGCTGCGACCGCCCAAGACGGCCCCTTCCCGGGCCTGCAGGAGGAGACTCGGCTACTGCTGGAGATGGAACCGGAGCTGACGGACGTTCTTCCGCTGACCCCCCTCCAGGAAGGCTTCCTCTTCCACGCGTTGCTGACCGGTGACGAAGTGGACGTCTACACCACGCAGATCGCGCTCGACCTGGAAGGCGAGCTGGACCCCGACGTCCTGCGCGCTGCCGGCGAGCGTCTGCTGGACCGTCACCCCGCCCTGCGGGTCGCGTTCCGGCACGACGTGGCGGAACGTCCGGTGCAGGTGGTGCACCGGACGGTGGAGCTTCCCTGGCTGCACGTGGACCTCTCTGCGGAACCGGGACCGGACCTGCCGGTCACGGTGGCCCGGCTCGCCGACGAGCAGCGGCTGCGCGTGTTCGATCTGACGCGCCCGCCGCTGCTCCGACTGCTGCTGGTCTCACTGCCGGGCGGCCGGTTCCGGCTCATTCTGACGGGACACCACATCCTGTGGGACGGCTGGTCGGTTCCGGTCCTCCTGGAGGAGTTGTTCGCGCTCTACGCCCAGGGCGGTGATGCCTCACTGCCGGCACCGCCCCCACTGCGCTCGTATCTGACCTGGCTGGCCGGACAGGACCGGGAGGAGGCGCTGCGCGCATGGGCGTCGGCGCTGGCGGGCCTGGCGGCACCCACCCTGGTGGGGCCGCAGGCCGCACCAGGCGCCCCGGTGGCCCAGGAGTCGGTGCGAACCGAACTGCCGGCAGAGTTCACCGCGCGCCTGGGAGACCGGCTGCGGCAGCACGGAATCACACTCAACACGGCCGTCCAGGCCGCCTGGGGCGTGCTGCTGTCCCGGCTGACCGGCAGGGACGACGTGGTCTTCGGCGCCACGGTATCCGGCCGGCCGGCGGAACTTCCCGGCATCGAACGGATGGTCGGCATGTTCATCAACACCCTGCCGGTGCGCGTCCGGCTGTGCGGTGACGAGTCGCTGCTGGCACTGCTGCAGCGGCTCCAGGAGGAGCAATCGCGCCTGATGGCCCATCACCATGTCGGCCTGAGCGACCTTCAGCAACTGGCCGGGGGAGGCGCGCTCTTCGACACCACGACGGTGGTGAAGAACACGCCGCTGGACGCCGGCACCCTGCTCGGCACGCTCGACGGCCTGCGACTGACCGGCGGCGACAGCGAGGACGCCAACCACTATCCGCTGGGCATGCAGGCCGTACCCGGTCTGGACGCATCCACGCTGGGCCTGCACCTGGGGTACCGGCCGGATGTGTACGAACAGTTCGAGGCACAGCGGCTCTTGGACCACATGGTCCGGATACTGGAGGCTCTGACCGACGATCCGGAGATCCCGGTCGATCAGCTCGATCTGCTCTCGGCGGACGAGGGCCAGCAGGAGCTGCTGGCCGAGTGGGGAGGGTACTGAGTCATGTCGTGCATCGGTCAGCCTCGCTCCGCTCCGCACCACACCACACCATTCGATAGGCGTTGACCCATGCAAAACGATCAAGCAATTCGGCTCGAACAGGTCACCAAGTCCTACGCGTCCGGCTCGTCGGCAGCGGTGCGCGCGCTCGACGGCGTCTCCATCGACTTCGATCGCACCACCTTCACCGCGATCATGGGGCCCTCCGGCTCGGGCAAGAGCACCCTGCTGCAGTGTGCGGCCGGACTCGACCGCCCGGACGCCGGGAAGGTGATCGTGGACGGTGTCGAGCTGGGCCCCCTGAGCGAGAGAGCGCTGACCGAACTGCGCCGCAACCGCATCGGTTTCATCTTCCAGTCCTTCAACCTGCTCGGTTCACTGACGGCCGAGCAGAACGTGGGGCTGCCGCTGAGGCTGGCCGGTAACCGGCCGGACTCCGCCGCGGTCCGGACCGCGCTCGCCCAGGTGGGACTGGGCGAGCGCGGCGGGCACCTGCCCTCACAGATGTCCGGCGGTCAACAGCAGCGGGTGGCCATCGCCCGTGCCCTGATCACTCAGCCGCAGGTGCTCTTCGCCGACGAACCCACCGGCGCTCTGGACAGCAGCAGCAGCCGGAACGTACTGGAGCTGTTACGCAATCTGGCCGACGAGCAGGGCCAGACCACCATCATGGTCACCCACGACCCGGTGGCCGCCTCCTACGCGGACCGGGTCGTCTTCCTCGCCGACGGGCGTCTCATGGACGAAATGACCCGGCCCGGCGCCCAGCTGATCGCCGAACGCATGACCCGGCTGGAGGCCGACACCTCGCGGGCGGCGTCGCAGATGGGCGGTGCGGCGTAATGGGCGCGCTCGTCACTCTCCTGCCCGTGGCCGTCGCCACTCTGCGCAAACGGTGGCTCGGGTTCATCGGCTCTTTCATCGCCCTCGCCCTGGGCGTCGCCCTGATTTCCGCCTCCGGCCTGCTGGTCGGCACGACCATGGACATCGACAACGCCGACCCGACGGCACCCTCGCTGAAGAAGCTACTGTCCTTCATGGCAGGAATGTCAGGCTTCGTCTCGGTCTTTGTCGTCGCCTCCACCTTTGCCTTCGCCGTGGCCGGCCGGCGCCGCGAGACGGCCGTGCTGCGGGCCGTCGGCGCCACTCCCCGGCAGGTCAGGCTGCTGGTTCTGGGCGAGGCGCTGGTCGTATCTGTCGTCGCCGCCGTCTGCGGCGCGCTGCTGGGGCTGGCAATCGCCCCCTTCATCGCACGGTGGTTGGTCTCGCGCGGTGTGGCTCCTCAGGGCTTCGGTATCCACCCGACGCCGGACCCGCTGCTGATCGCCGCCGGCATCGGCGTGGCAGTGGCTCTGCTGGGTGCCTACGCCGCGGCCCGCCGGGCAGGGCGGGTACGCCCCGTCGAAGCACTGAGCGATGCCGTGGTGGACCAGAAGGTCATGACGCTGGGCCGCTGGTTATGGGCCCTCGGCTATCTCGCCGTCTTCGCCACGATCCTGGCCCTCTTCGCCACCATGCCGACTGCGCTGCAGCGCGACCCCCAGCTCCGTGACCCGCACAACATGCCCGTCTGGTCGCTGCTCATCGACATCCTCACCATTCTTGCCGTCGCACTCTTCGCCCCCCTGCTCGTCCCCCCGTTGGTACGGCTGCTGACCCTTCCCGTGCCGCTGGCCTCCGGCGCGGTGGGCCTGCTGGCCCGGCAGAACGCCCTGACCGCGGTGCGCCGGACCGTCTCCACCGCCACTCCCTTGTTCCTGGTGGTCGGGCTTACCGGAAGTGTGGTCGGCTCCACCGCTGCCTTCGGCGACGCCAGACAGGCCCAGACCCGGGCCGCGCTGAGTGCCCAGTACGTGGTGGAGCCAGTGGGCTCCTCTGGCCTTTCGCCCGAGACCCTGCGTCATGTACGGGGGCTACCCGGCGTCAGCACCACGGCCCTCACGTCCACCATGGTGTCCGATCTGGGCGGTGGTACCGCATCCGGCGGTGCCCAGGACGCGGCCACGACATCCGCAACCGTCGTCGACGGCGATCTGACGAAGACCTGGAAGGTGCCGACCGAAGCCGGTTCGCTCGCGGAGCTCAAGGGCCAGGCCATCGCCGTCTCCGCCGACCTGGCCAAGTCCAACGGCTGGCGGACCGGCGACAAGCTGTCCACCGGACTCGCGGACGGAACGACGGTCACCCTGCGTCTGGTGGCGGTCTTCAAACCCCCGCTGAGTCTGTCCGAAGTCCTGCTGCCCTACAGCACCGTGGCCACCCACCTCACCGCCCCGGTCCGCCCCACCGTCTACGTGACCACGCAGCCCGGCGCGCCTGCCCCCGTGCTCCCGGCCGCCGACCGGGCGACCGTCACCCCGACCGCCGAGTGGGGGTCCGCAGGCAACGACCCCCGGGCCCGCTACGACTGGATCTCCGTGCTCGCCATCCTCGGGCCGGCCGTGCTCTACGCCCTGATCGCCATCGTCAACACCATGATGATGTCCACGGGCGACCGGCTGCGGGACTTCGCCACCCTGCGGCTGACCGGAGGAAACGACCGCCAAGTGCTCTCCATGGTCGGCGTCGAGGCCCTGCTGACCGCGGCCACCGCAACCGCACTGGCCCTGCTGGTCACCGCCGGGACCCAGTTCACCACGATGACGCTCATCAACCACCGGTTGCTGGACGGCGGGGCCACCCTGTCCTTCCGGCTCCCCTGGTCCGCCATCGCCGCAAGCGCCGCCACCGGACTCGCCCTTGCGCTGGCCGCCAGCCTGCTGCCGGCCCGGCTCGCCCTGCGGGCCCGCGCCCTGGACCTGGCCGGCACCAGGCAGTAGTGCCGGCCCTGCGCTTCGCTTTCTTCGAGAAGAGGACGACCATGACCACCGAACCGGCGCGCCCCGTTGTACTGCTGGCCGAACCGCTCTCCCCGTCCACCGTCGAGGCCCTGGGTGCGGATGTCGAGATCCACCGCTGCGACGGCACGACCGGCCCGCGCTCCTGGCCGCGCTCGCCGAGGCCGACGCGATCCTGATCCGGAGCGCCACCCTCATGGACGCCGAAGCCATGGCTGCAGGTAAACGACTCAAAGTGATCGCCCGGGCCGGCATCGGGCTGGACAACGTCGATGTGGACGCGGCCACCGCGGCTTCGGTTCTCGTCGTCAACGCCCCGGCGTCCAATGCCGTAAGCGCGGCCGAGCACACCACGGCACTGCTCCTGGCAGTGGCCCGGAATGTTCCTGCGGCGGACGCCTCGCTGCGCTCCGGGCAGTGGCAGCGGGGCCGCTTCACCGGGGTGGAACTGTCCGGCAAGGTCCTGGGGGTGGTGGGCCTGGGCAGGATCGGAGCACTTGTCGCCCGCCGGGTGGCCGCTTTCGACATGCGGGTGGTCGCCTACGACCCGTATGTCGGTGCCGCGGACGCGGCCCGCGCCAGCGCAGAGCCGGTCTCCCTGGACCAGCTGTTGGAGTGTGCCGACTTCATCACTGTGCACCTGCCGAGGACCTCTGAGACGCTGGGCCTGATTGGTACCAGGGAGTTCGCCCAGATGAAAGCCGGAGTGCGCATCGTCAACGCGGCCCGGGGTGGCATCGTCAACGAGGACGCGCTCTACTCCTTCCCGCGGGAGGGCCGGGTAGCCAGTGCGGGACTCGATGTGTTCGCGGTCGAACCCCGCGTCGACCCCCGTTGTTCGGGCTCGACCGTGTTGTTGTCACTCCGCACCTCGGCGCCAGTACGCACGAGGCACAGGAAAAGGCGGGCACGGGGGCGGCCGCTTCCGTGCGGCTCCTCTTCGCGGGTGAGCCGGTGTCGGATGCGGTCAGTTCGGTGGTCGGTCGTTCCTCGGGGGCCGCCTGGAGGCTGTCGCAGGGCCCTGCCGACTGAGCACTTTCTGTGGGTGGGCCCGAGTGTTGTGGGCTGATCCGTTCGGGGAGGCGAGGGACGACCGCCGGACCGCGGATGAGGCAGTTCGAGCGGCTGCTGAAGACGGTGCGGGAGCGGGGCGCGGACGGCCCCGGTGGCGGAGGCAGTGGTGCCGTGCCGACAGCGCGGCAGCGGCCTCCACCACGCTGCGCAGGCTGTCGCCCTATTCACACCCGCGCACCCAGCGCCTGATCACGACCGCCGACCCCCGACGGTAACCCTGCCGAGCACAGCCTTCTGCGTTACCCATGAGAACGCCCGCGATCGCTGGGGAACCTACAAGGGGAACCTACAAACCGACGGACGGTTCCGCCGTCGGCGTCAGCCACCCCCGGGCCGTCGCTACCGCTCCCGCCTGGAAGCGGCTGCGGGCCTGCAGCCGCCTCATCAACTCCGCAGTGATCCGGCGCCCGGTCCGCACGGAGATCCCAAGCTTGCGCGCCACCACCTCGTCCGTGTGCCCGGCCACGAGCAGCTCCAGGACGGCCCGTTCCTGACTGGTGAGGCCGTCGCCGTCCGAGCAGGGGCGTCTGGTGTGGCCGCCCAACGGCTGCGCCTGCTGCCAAATCTGGTCGAAGAGGGTGCACAAGGCGATCACCACTCCGGTGCCGTTGAGGATCAGCACCCCCTTGGCCGCCGCCTCCGGGTCGATCGGCACGATGGCCGTCCGGCCGTCATAGATGATCATTCTGAGCGGGAGCTGAGGCATCGTGCGCACCTGGCCGCCGCTCTCGTTCAGCCACTGGGCGTACGACAGAGTGGGAGGGTCGTTCCGCAAGCTCTCCAGGTAGACATAGCGTAATCGGACCCCTCGCGAGAGAGCTGCCCGATCCAGGGGCCGAGCCGCCTCCAGCGCTTCCTCGGTTTGAGCGCCGCGCGGGGCGAACACCGCAACCTCGCTGGTGCAGCTATGGCCATAGCGCTCGATCTGCGAGCCGATGGCATCCATGCCCATGAACTGCCGCACTCCGGGCGGCTCGGAGCCGGAGTCGTCTTCTCCGTACTCGGCCAGAATGCGAGTGATCGACAGCCGAGTGGCCGCCATCGCTTCCTGACGCTCCAGCAGCTCGCGCTCCTGGCGCAACAACAGAGCCTCCAGCCCCAGTTCCGGATTGACCAGCCGCATCTGGCGTGGATCTTCAGCGGAGGGCCGGATGAGTTCCATCCGCTTCAGGTCCTTTACGACCGCAGCCATCCGATCGATGGGCCAACCCAGTTCGGCGGTGAGCTCCTTGACCGAGATCCTGGGCCTTCCGAGCATCATTCGATAGACCAACTCCTCGTCGCAATCAAGCCCCAGCTCCTCGAGCATGCACCCTCCCCCTACTGCCCCAGAAACACGCAATTCCTGGTCAGACTCCCCCTGAGTCCATCGTGATTGTCCCCCCTCGAATGGGCGAGGACAACGCGAAACTGGACGTTGTCCGATGAACTAGTTGCAGTCGGAACACACTGGCAACGTCGTGCCACCGCAGGACCCTGACACCCAGTGCTGCTGAAGTGTCCAGTGCTAAGCATGAAAACTCGAGTGACGGCTGGGAACGCGCCTCGATCCCTCAACTCGCCGCAACCATGACCCTCTTGGAGGCTTCACCATGTACGAGTTCATCGTCACGTCCACCGCCGCCCACCGGAGTGCCGCAATCGTCGGAATCTCGACCGCCGGAACGAGCGTCTTCACAGCGACCTACGCACATGACGGTTCGTCGGCCGGCGTTCGGGCGGACAACACCTGGGGCAAGGCATCGTTAGCCGCCACACCCGTCGCCGACGAGAATACCTGGGGCAACTGAGACTGGATCCGACAGGGGAACACCATTCAGGGATGGCGGATGCCCAAGCACCGTCACCGACGTGGGACCGGAACAGGATCACGTCCATCGCTCGATGTGCCCGAGGGGGACGTGCCGACCTCCGAAGTACCGTCGTCCGGATCGGGGCGTCGACGACCGGCAGCCACCGGCCGGCTTCCTGCACCGGGCCGCGTCGAAGCGGAAGGAGCAAGGCAGGGCCACCCTTGGAGTCGTTCACCACACCCCGGGCTCGACGGCGGCCGACAGTGGCTCGGGCAGATTCCTCGACCACCCTGGGCCTCGTTGAGCAGCGGGCAGTGTGACCGGATGGCGGGTTCGGTCAGTGGCCGGCCTTCAGGTGGTGGTCGTGGCCGAAGCGGACGGCGTCTGCCGGGGGATTCGTAGATCACCCCACGCCTTGGCCACATACGGCGGGACGAAGTCGGCGAGCTGAGCGCAGCTCTTCGGCTTCGGCCCCGCCGCATGCGGGCCTTGATGGCGCTTGACGGCGTTGTCCGCGGACCGGCAGATGGGGTGGCGGTCCTCAACACGGTGCACAAGACCACCTTGGCGGTGACCTCTCGCCCACCGATGCGAATACACCTGCTGACGACGATGCCGAGGAAGGCCCCGACCTCCCCGCCAGGGACCGATGGCCTTGATTGGGGCTACGGCGGCAGGACGCCCGGATTGATGCCGGCACTGTCGACGATCTCCTGGCGCATGCCGCTGGGACGGGTGGCCCAGCGGTCCACCATCCGGCCGCCCTGCCGAACCACAAGGCAGCTGACTCGGCCCATACAGGTCGCCGGAGAGCCTTTCCCAGGGAAAAACGTAGGGAGGATCGGGATGCCTGCCTGCGGCGGGCTCGTCCCGGGCCACTGCCCCGCTACCGCACTCGCCCGCTCTCGTTGCGCGAACACGTGATGTCCACCGGCCGCCACCAGGGCCGGACCCTCACCTGGCACAGGAGCTCCAAAGCCGCGATGAGCTCGCACTTCCTACCATTGCGCGTCCGTCTGGCGGGACGGCGGCCCAAGCCCTCCGCGGACGCACGATCCCCCTGGTCTGGTCGATCGCCCAGTGGCCCGAAGGTGAGGCGGAGCCTGAAGCACGGGATCTCGAACCTGCCTGCCGAAATCCCCGCCAAAGACCTCGTCCGGCCTCGAAGTCCCGCTGGCGGATCGAGCACGACTACCGAGAACTGAAGACCCCCTGGGGCTCGACCACTTCGACGGCGACCGTCGGCTGTACGACGGGAGCCGCCAAACCGCTGGCACGATCCTCAACGAGCTCGGCGTGGACATGTCCACGATCATGGAGATTCTGCGGCACACCCGGATCAGCCAGACCCGCCGCTACGTGAAGGGGCGATCGCACCTGTCGAAGGACGCGATGACCTGGATGGGGAACACCTTCCTGCCTCCGCAGGAACCCGCATCTGAGACCAAAACGGAGACCGCCGCCACCCGTACGGAGCACCCCCGGCGGCGTCGCCGCATCCGCTGAACACAAAACCCCAGGTCATATGAATCCTGACCTGGGGTTTCCGCGGAGCCGCCTTCGGGATTCGAACCCGAGACCTACGCATTACGAGTGCGTTGCTCTGGCCAACTGAGCTAAGGCGGCGTGGTGCGCGGCCCAGTCTACACATCGCGGAGGGGTGCTCTGTAACCGGTTTAGGAGCTGGTCAGGGGTGGGCGGGGAACGGGCGCGGTGGTGTGAGGCGGGTCACTTGCAGTGTTTGTTCTTCGGGGGGACGGTGCCGTCGAGGAGGTAGGCGTCGATCGTGGAGTCGATGCACTTGCTGCCGCGGCCGTAGGCGGTGTGGCCGTCGCCCTCGTAGGTGAGGAGGGTGGCGCTGGAGAGCTGGGAGGCGAGGGCCTGGGCCCAGCTGTAGGGGGTGGCCGGGTCGCGGGTGGTGCCGACGACGAGGATGGGGGCGGCACCCTTGGCCTCGATGCGGTGGGCGGTGCCGGTGGGCTTGACCGGCCAGTATGAGCAGTTCAGGGCAGCCCAGGCGAAGGCGTCGCCGAAGACCGGGGAGGCCTTGTGGAAGCTGGGCAGGGCGGCGCGGACCTGGGCGGGGCCGGTGAAGGCGGGCGCGAGGTCTAGGCAGTTGACGGCGGGATTGGCGTACATCTGGTTGCTGTAGGAGCCGTTCGGCTTGCGCTCGTAGTAGCTGTCGGAGAAGGCGAGCAGCCCCCGGCCGTTGCCGGCCTTGGCCTGGGCGAGGTATTCGCGCAGGAGGGGCCAGGCGCGCTGGTCGTACATGGCGGCGATGACGCCGGTGGTGGCGAGGGATTCGGTGAGCTTCCGGTCCTCGCCCGTGGCTGCCGGGTGGGCGTCCAGCTTTTTGAAGAGGGCGGAGAGCTGCTTGGCTGCGTCCTCGGTGCTCTTGGTGCCGAGGGGGCAGTCCTTGTGCTTGATGCAGTCCGCGCCGAACGCCGTGACGGCAGTGTTGAAGCCGGCGGTCTGCTGGACATTGGTGGCGCGGGCGTCGAGCTCCGGGTTCATCGCGCCGTCGAGGACCATGCGGCCGACGCGGGAGGGGTAGAGGCCGGCGTAGGTCGCGCCGAGGAAGGTGCCGTAGGAAGCACCGACGTAGTTGAGCTTCTTGTCGCCCAGGACGGCGCGCAGCACGTCCATGTCGCGGGCGGCCTCGACGGTGGAGATGTGCGAGAGCAGCTTGCCGGAGCGGGATGCGCAGCCCTTGGCGAAGTCGCGGAAGGCGGTGGCGAGCTTGTTGACCTCGGCCGGTGAGTCCGGGGTCTGGTCCACCTGGGTGTAGCGGTCCATCTGTTTGTTGCTGAGGCACTCGACCGGCTGGCTGTGGGCCACGCCGCGCGGGTCCATCGCCACCATGTCGTAGCGCGCACGGACCGCGGCGGGCTGGGGCGCGTACCGCTCCAGGTATTCGATCGCCGCGCCGCCGGGGCCGCCCGGATTGACCATGAGGGAGCCGAGCCGGTGGCCGGAGCCGGTGGCCTTCTTGCGGGCGACCGCAAGCTTGATGTCGCCGGCGCCGGGGTGGGAGTAGTCCAGGGGTGCCTTCATCGTGGCGCATTCGAAGCCGCCGCTCGCACAGGAATGCCAGCTCAGCTTCTGGTCGTAGTACGAGCGGAGGCTTGCCGGGGTCGAGGCCGGGAGGGGCGCGAGGGTCGGTTCGTCGGCGGGGCGCTGGGCCCCGGCCTCCGTGGTGCGGCCCGGGGACGCCTCGTCGGGGGAAGAACTCCCCGAGGAGCAGCCGGAGATCAGCAGAGCGGTGGCCGCGAGGAAGGCGGCGGAGGTGCGGAGCAGTCGGCTGGTGGCCATGGACGGTCCCTTGGTCTCGGTCCCTGAGGTATGGAGTGGGGTAAGTGCGGTGCGGTCCTTGAGCGGTGGAGTGTGGTGAGTGTGGGGCCGGGCCCTGGAGCTCCCGCAGGCCCCTGGAGATCCCTGGGAGTTACTGGGGGTTCCTGGGGGTTTCGGAGGTTCCTGGGGGTTCCTGGGAGTCCCTGGAGGGTGGAATGCGGGGGGGGTGGAGTGCCGGAGGTGGAGTGCGGGGCGTCAGAGGGTCGGCGCCGGGGACGGGGCTGGGGTGGCGCTGGTGGTGGTGGTGATGGCCGTGGCCGTGGTCGTGGTCCTGGTCGTGGTCGTGTCACGGATGTCGGGGCGGGAGAGCGCTGGTGAGTTCGGACGGAGAGTATCCGGCCGGGGACGTTGTGTGTGCGTCTCCTTGAAGGGCGGGCCGGGTGAGCGGCGGGGGCGTGTGGGCTGCGGTGGGTGGTGGGTGGTGGTCAGCCGGCGCGGAGGGCTGCCGTCATTGCTTCGACCGCGAGGAGGGGAGCCACGTTGCGGTCCAGTGCCTCGCGGCAGGCGATCACCGCTTCTATGCGGCGGAGGGTTCGTTCGGGGGACGAGGCGGTCGCGATGCGGTGGATGCTGTCGCGCACCTCGTCGTTGGCGAGGGGTACCGAGGCGCCCATCTGGAGGGCGAGGACATCACGGTAGAAGCCGGTGAGGTCGACCAGGGCCAGGTCGAGGCTGTCGCGCTGGGTACGGGTCGAGCGGCGCTTCTGCTTGTCCTGGAGCTCCTTCATGGCCCCGGCCGTGCCGCGCGGCAGGCGTCCGCCGGTGCCGGCGGCGGCCCCGAGCGCGGCGCGCAGCTCCTCGGTCTCCTTGGTGTCGACGTCCTCGGCGACCTGCTTGGCGTCCTCCCCCGCGGCGTCGATCAGCTCCTGGGCGGCCTTGAGGCAGCCGCCGATGTCGTCGACGCGGAGGGGGAGTTTGAGTACGGCCGTCCGGCGGGCCCGGGCGCGCTCGTCGGTGGCGAGGCGGCGGGCCCGGCCGATGTGGCCCTGGGTGGCGCGGGCGGCCCGGGCGGCGGCCTCCGGCTCGATGCCGTCCCGCCGGACGAGGACGTCGGCGACCGCGCTGACCGGCGGGGTCCGCAGGGAGAGATGGCGGCAGCGCGAACGGATGGTGGGGAGGACGTCCTCCACGGAGGGGGCGCACAGCAGCCAGACCGTACGGGGCGCGGGCTCCTCGACGGCCTTGAGCAGGACATTGCCGGCACCTTCGGTGAGGCGGTCGGCGTCCTCCAGGACGATCACCTGCCAGCGGCCGCCGGCCGGGGAGAGGGAGGACCGGCGGACCAGGTCGCGGGTCTCCTTGACGCCGATGGAGAGCAGGTCGGTTCGGACGATCTCGACGTCGGCGTGCGTGCCGACCAAAGAGGTGTGGCAGCCGTCGCAGAACCCGCAGCCGGGGGCGCCCCCGAGGGCGCGGTCCGGGCTGACGCACTGCAGGGCGGCGGCGAAGGCGCGGGCCGCGGTGGAGCGGCCGGAGCCGGGCGGGCCCGTGAACAGCCAGGCGTGGGTCATCTGGGAGGCACTGCCGCGGTCGGCGGATGACACCGACCCCAGCCCCGGCGCCGGCTGCGGCTGCGGCTGCGGCTGATCAGCGGGTCCGGCCTCCGTCCCCGCTCCCGTCCCCGCTCCCGCCCCCGCTCCCGCATGCTCCGCGGTGATGAAGGCGTCCGCATCGCGCGCGGCCGCGGCCAGCTGCGCCGTCACCCGGTCCTGGCCGACCACGTCGTCCCATACCGCCATCGCTGTCCGCCGTTCCTGTCCGTGCCGTCCTGCTCGTGCCGTGCGAGGTGGGTGTCTGCCCGGCCGCGCACCGCGCATCGCTCCACGCCTGACCCATTGTGGTGCAACCCACTGACAAACGAATCCGGAAGGCGGGGCCGCTCGGCCGAAGGGGGAGCGAAGGGGGAGGAAAGCGAAGAGGGACGAAGGGGACCGTCCGGAACCAGGAACCGGCCGGGGCCGCAGCTGTTGCGCTGCCGCCCCGGCCGGTTCCTCCGGGCTCTGTCCGGGCTACACGAGGCGGCTAGCCGCGCCGCCCCCGGCCGCCGCGGCGGCCGTTGTCGTCCGCACCGTCGTCCGCCTCGTCGTCACCGCGCGGGCCGAGCAGTTCGTCGGCGAGCGTCGGCAGGTCGTCCAGCGGGGTCTCCTCCGCCCATTCGGGGCGGGGGCGGCTGCGTTGCGGGGGCTCCACGGGGCGGCCGGTCGCCGGGTCGATCTGCGGGAGTTCGCGGGTGCGCTCGACGCGCGACTCGGCGGGGGCGGAGGGGTGCCCCGAGGCCGCGCCCTGCCCGCCGTTCACGCCACTTCCGCCGTTCACGCCACTCCCGCCGTTCACGCCACTCCCGCCGTTCGCGCCGTGGGGCGGCGTCTCCTTGCGGAACATCCACGGCGGGACGCGGTCGGCAGGGGCGTCGCCCCGGCCGTCCTCGCCGCGCGCGGCTTCGCCCCGTACGGGCGGCAGCACGGCGGTCTCCTCCACGTCCGAACCGGCGCCACGGCCGCTCCAGGCGTCATGCGTGTCACGCACCGACGGCAGCACCGCCGTCTCGTCCGCCGCACCGCCCTGCTGCGTCCCGGGCCGCGGCAGCGACTCCTCGGTCCGCTCAGCGTCCGAGCCGGAAGCACCCGGTCCAGAAGCCTCCGGTCCGGAACCGGACGAGCCGGAACCCGACGAACCGGAGTCATCGGCCGCGTCCTGCCCCAGCCGCTTCCGCAGATCCGCGACGTACGTCTCCGCGGTGGGCGCCTCGGCTGCCTCGGCCTCCTCGGCCGCCGCCCTGGCCTCCGCCGCGGCCGCCGCCTCGGCAGCCGCGATCCGGGCCTTTTCGGCGCGCAGCAGGGCGTCTTCGGCCTTGCGCTGCTTCTCCAAGCGGCGCTCCTCGGCCTCCTTGCGCAGCCGCGCCTCTTCCTCGTGCTGCTTGCGCAGCCGCTCCTGCTCGGCTTCGCGGGCGCGCTCCTCGGCCTCGCGCCGCTGCCGCTCCGTCTCCGCGGCCTGGCGCGCCTCCTCGGCGCGCTTGCGGGCCTCCTCGGCCTGGCGGGCCTCCTCGCGCGCCCTGGCCTCCTCGGCCTCGCGGCGCTTGCGCTCCTCTTCCTCGGCGCGCAGCTTGGCCAGCTGCTCCTGGCGCTCGCGCTCCAGGCGCTCCTCCTCCGCCTTGCGCGCGGCCTCTTCCTCGGCCTTGCGGCGGGCCTCTTCCTCGGCTGCCTTACGGGCCTCGGCCTGCGCCGTGATCTCGGCCTCGGACAGCGGGAGCACTTGGTCGAGGCGGTGCCGTACGACGGTGGTGACGGCTTCGGGCTCCTGCCCGGCGTCAACGACCAGATAACGCGCGGGGTCGGCGGCGGCCAGTGTCAGGAAGCCGGCCCGCACCCGCTGGTGGAATTCGGCGGGCTCGGACTCCAGCCGGTCCGGTGCCTCGGTGAAGCGTTCCCGTGCGGTCTCCGGTGAGACGTCGAGCAGGACCGTCAGGTGAGGGACGAGGCCGTCGGTGGCCCAGCGCGAGATCCGGGCGATCTCCGTGGGCGCGAGGTTGCGTCCGGCGCCCTGGTAGGCGACCGAGGAGTCGATGTACCGGTCGGTGATGACGATCGCGCCGCGCTCCAGGGCGGGGCGGATGACGCTGTCGACGTGCTCGGCCCGGTCGGCGGCGAACATCAGCGCCTCCGCACGGTCCGAGAGCCCGGAGGTCGAGACGTCGAGAATGATCGAGCGCAGTCGCTTGCCGATGGCGGTGGCGCCCGGCTCACGGGTCACCACGACCTCGTGGCCCTTGTTGCGGATCCACTCCGCAAGCGCCTCGACCTGGGTGGACTTGCCGGCCCCGTCGCCGCCTTCCAGGGCGAGGAAGAAGCCGGTGGGGGCGGGCGCCTGGGCCGGGTCGCCGCCGCGCAGCGCCTCGCGCAGATCACGCCGCAGCGGTACGCCCTGCCGGTCGTCGACCTTGCCCAGCACCAGGGCCGCGACCGGCAGCAGCAGTGCGCCCGTCAGCATCAGGGTGTAGGCGGCGCCGCCGTAGGCGAAGTTGAAGGTGCCGCTGCCGAGGTGGTGCGGGCCGATGATCGCCGCGAGCAGCGGCGCGAGGACGGCGGCCAGCGCGACCGTCAGCCGTACGACGGCGTGCAGATGCTCGGTCGTGCGGGCACTGCGGGATTCCTCGGTCTCCTGCTCCAGCAGCACATGGCCCGTATTGGCGGCGATACCGGCGCTGCCGCCGGACAGCAGCGCGAGCACCAGCACCGTCGTCGGGTCCGGGATCAGCCCCATGGCCAGAAGTCCCAGGCCGGTGGCGGCCACCGCGAGGGCGAGCAGCCGGCGCCGGGAGAGGGCGGGCAGCACCCGGTGGGCGCCACGGATGCCGACGGCCGTACCGCCGGTCAGCGCGAGCACCAGCAGCGCGAAGGTGGCCGGACCGCCGGCCAGGTCGTAGCCGTGCAGGACGGCGAGCGAGACGGCCGCGGCGATCGCCCCGGCCACCGCGGCGCAGGACGCCACCAGCAGCGGGAGCGCGCCCGTACGGCCCTTGTCGGCGCTCGCCCGGGCCGTGCCGTTCTCCGGCGTGTCGCCCGGGCCTGTCGCTCCGGCCTTCGTACCCGTCGCCGCTCCGGTCTTCGTACCCGTCGCCGCTCCGGTCTTCGCGCTCGCGGCCTTCGGACGGCGCAGCCCCTCCAGGGGGGAGCGCGGCCGCGGCGTCGGCACTCCGGGGAGCTCGATGAAGTAGAGGATCGATACGGAGGCGGCGAACAGACCGGCGGCGACATACGAGCCGAGCGCGGCCTGGTGCAGGTGGAACCAGTCGATGCCGGTGCCCAGCAGCTTGCTGATGAGCGTGACGACCACCAGGGCGGCGGCCGCGATCGGCAGCGAGACGAAGCCGGTGCGCAGCGAGAGGCGGCGCAGGGCGTCCATGTTGTCGGGGAGGGGCCGCACGGCGGCGCCCTCAGGGGGCGGGGCGGGCAGCAGCCCCGGTGCGGCGCTCTCCCGGGCGACGGTCCAGAAGCGTTCGGCGACACCGGTCACGAAGACCGTGACCAGCAGCCAGGCCAGCGCGTCGTCCGGCGTCCAGTCGATCCAGAGGGGGGCGATGACCAGCAGCGCGAGCCGCAGCACATCCGCACCGATCATCGTCCAGCGCCGGTCCAGCGGCCCGCCGGATGGGGCTCCCCCCGCGCGCGCGGCGGCGGGGGACGTCATCGCGGACAGCGGGCCCAGCAGGACGGCTCCGAAGAGCAGCATCGCCAGCATCCGGGCCGCGAAGACCACGGTGACCGCCAGGGCTGCCCCCCGATAGCCGCCGCCGAAGACGGGCTCGCCGCCCAACGGGACGTACAACGCCGCCTGCAGGGCGAGGAGTACGAGGACAAGCATGGACAGGGCATCGCCGATGCCCCCGACAAACTGGGCGCTCCACAATCGCTTCAGTGGGGGGAAGCGGAGCAGGGCTCGCACGGCGCGCTCGCGGGAATCCGCCGCTAGGGCGCCTGATGTGGGGGTCACGACCGTTGGCTGCTCGGCACGCGTCATCCCGCCAGCCTAGCGGGACGGGGCACGCCGTCGAGCGCCCACCCGAACAAATGGGCGGGCACAACGGAACGCATCCGTTGTGCCCGCCCATGTCCTGCGCTTTTACCGGCGCGGCCGTGCCGGAACCGACGTGACCGTGCCGGAACCGGCGCGGTCCTCGGTCCTCCGCATTACCGGCGCGGCCGGGGTCGGCGCAGGCCTCAGTCCTCCGCCGCCGGCGCCGCCGCCGTCTTCTTCGCCGCCGCCGTCTTGGCGGTGGCCTTCTTGGCGGTCGTCTTCTTCGCCGCGGTGGTCTTCGCCGCGGTGGTCTTCGCCGCGGTCTTCTTGGCGGCCGTCTTCTTCGCGGCCGTCTTCTTGGCCGGCGCCTTCTTGGCCGCCTTCTTCGCGGTCTTCTTCGCCGGCCCCTTGGCGCGCTTCTCCGCCAGCAGTTCGTAGCCCCGCTCGGCGGTGACCGTCTCGACGTCGTCGTCCCGCCGCAGCGTCGCGTTGGTCTCGCCGTCGGTGACATACGCACCGAAGCGGCCGTCCTTGACCACCACCGGCTTGCCGCTCACCGGGTCCGTGCCCAGCTCCTTCAGCGGCGGCTTGGCGGCGGCCCGCCCGCGCTGCTTGGGCTGTGCGTAGATCGCCAGCGCCTCGTCGACGGTGATCGTGAAGAGCTGGTCCTCGGTCTCCAGGGAGCGCGAGTCGGTGCCCTTCTTCAGATACGGGCCGTAGCGGCCGTTCTGCGCGGTGATCTCCACGCCCTCGGGGTCCTTGCCGACGACGCGCGGCAGCGACATCAGCTTGAGCGCGTCCGCCAGGGTCACGGTGTCCAGGGACATCGACTTGAAGAGCGAGGCGGTGCGCGGCTTGACCGCGTTCTTGCCGGTCTTCGGGGTCCCCTCGGGCAGGATCTCGGTGACGTACGGGCCGTAGCGGCCGTCCTTGGCGACGATCTGGCGGCCGGACTCCGGGTCCATGCCCAGCTCGAAGTCACCGCTCGGCTTGGCGAGCAGTTCCTCCGCGTACTCCACGGTCAGCTCGTCGGGTGCCAGGTCGTCGGGGACATCGGCGCGCTGATGGCCCTCGGCTTCCTTCTCCCCGCGCTCGACGTACGGGCCGTAGCGGCCGACCCGCAGCTTGATGTCGTCGCTGACGGGGAAGGACGAGATCTCCCGGGCGTCGATGGCGCCCAGGTCCTCGACCAGCTCCTTCAGGCCGCCGAGGTGGTCGCCGTCGCCGTTTCCGGCCTCCGAGGCGGCTCCCTCGGCATCGCCCTCGCCGAAGTAGAAGCGCCGCAGCCAGGGCACGGACTGCGCCTCACCGCGGGCGATGCGGTCGAGGTCGTCCTCCATCTTGGCGGTGAAGCTGTAGTCGACCAGCCGGCCGAAGTGCTTCTCCAGGAGGTTGACCACCGCGAAGGAGAGGAAGGACGGGACGAGCGCGGTGCCCTTCTTGAAGACATAGCCGCGGTCGAGGATGGTGCCGATGATCGAGGCGTACGTCGACGGGCGGCCGATCTCGCGCTCTTCCAACTCCTTGACCAGCGTGGCCTCGGTGTAGCGGGCGGGCGGCTTGGTGGCGTGCCCGTCGGCGGTGATCTCCTGCGCGGCCAGCGCATCGCCCTCGGCGACCTGCGGCAGCCGGCGCTCGCGGTCGTCGAGCTCGGCGTTGGGGTCGTCGGCGCCTTCCACGTAGGCCTTGAGGAAGCCGTGGAAGGTGATGGTCTTGCCGGACGCGCTGAACTCGGCGTCCCGGCCGTCGGCGGCCCGGCCACCGATCTTGACGGTGACGGAGTTACCGGTCGCGTCCTTCATCTGGGAGGCGACGGTCCGCTTCCAGATCAGCTCGTAGAGCTTGAACTGGTCGCCGGTCAGACCGGTCTCGGCCGGGGTGCGGAAGCGGTCGCCGGAGGGGCGGATCGCCTCGTGCGCCTCCTGGGCGTTCTTGACCTTGCCGGCGTAGGTGCGCGGCTTGTCCGGCAGGTAGTTCGCGCCGTACAGGTGCGTCACCTGCGCCCGGGCCGCGGCGACCGCGGTGTCCGAGAGCGTGGTGGAGTCCGTACGCATATAGGTGATGAAGCCGTTCTCGTACAGCTTCTGCGCGACCTGCATCGTCGCCTTGGCGCCGAAGCCGAGCTTGCGGCTGGCCTCCTGCTGGAGGGTGGTCGTCCGGAACGGGGCGTACGGCGAGCGGCGGTAGGGCTTGGACTCGACCGAGCGCACCGCGAAGTCGGTGTTCTCCAGGGCGGTGGCGAGCGCGCGGGCGTTCGCCTCGTCCAGGTGGAGGACGTCGTTCTTGAGCTGCCCGTTGGGACCGAAGTCACGGCCCTGGGCAATGCGGCGGCCGTCGACGGTGTTCAGCCGGGCGGTCAGCACCGACGGGTCGCCGGCGTCGCCGGCCCGGCCGGTGGAGAAGGTGCCGGTCAGGTCCCAGTACTCGGCGGAACGGAAGGCGATGCGCTCGCGCTCCCGCTCGACGACGAGCCGGGTCGCGACGGACTGCACCCGGCCGGCCGACAGCCGGGGCATGACCTTCTTCCACAGGACCGGCGAGACCTCGTAGCCGTAGAGGCGGTCGAGGATCCGGCGGGTCTCCTGGGCGTCGACCAGCTTCTGGTTCAGGTCGCGCGGGTTGGCGACGGCCTCGCGGATCGCGTCCTTGGTGATCTCGTGGAAGACCATCCGGTGGACGGGGACCTTGGGCTTGAGGATCTCCTGGAGGTGCCAGGCGATGGCCTCGCCCTCGCGGTCCTCATCTGTGGCGAGGTAGAGCTCGTCGGACTCGGCCAGCAGCTCCTTGAGCTTCTTGACCTGGTCCTTCTTGTCACTGTTGACGACGTAGATCGGCTGGAAGTCGGCGTCGACGTTCACGCCGAGGCGGGCCCAGGGCTCGCCCTTGTACTTCGCCGGGACCTCTGCGGCGCCGTTGGGCAGGTCGCGGATGTGTCCGACGCTCGCCTCGACCACGTAGCCAGGGCCGAGGTAGCCCTTGATCGTCTTCGCCTTGGCAGGCGACTCGACGATGACGAGTCGGCGGCCGCCGCCGTCTGTGGTCTCGCTGGTCGGGGACAACTTCGCTCTTCTCTCCGGTCGACGCTGGAAATGCCCCCCGGCCGGACGCCGGGGACGCAATGCGGTGACGCTTGACGCTGCGGAGTGTGACGGTACCTCCCGGCCCCGTGTCAAACGGAAAAACCCCGCAACGCCACTCGAACGGTAACCCGACTACATGCCTTCATGCCGCCCGGACCGCGTCAGGCGCTCGCCACGGGCCCGGGGCGCCCCTTGTGGATCACGGCGGCGCCGTACGGTTCCCCGGCGCCCACCTCGGACGTTCCCCGCGCGGCGCAGTTACGGCACCCTCGGTGATGTCACACAGTGACGGGATCCCGGCGATCCGCCACCGGCCCGCAGGCGCACGCAGCACCGTCCGCGGACCGACGACTGTCACAGGGCGGCGCCGGTTGCCGTCATTGCCTTGATACAGCACGTAAGCGGGCTGGCAGGATGGAAACGGCACGGCTCGCCGTTCGAGTCGAGTACTGCCGTCATCACGCACTCTCGGGGGGACCTCACCCATGGCGAACCAGTACCCCGGGCCGCCGCCGGACCAGCCGCCCGGTCAATCCGGTCAATCCGGCCGGCCCGGTCAGCCCGGTCAGCCCGGTCAGAACCCTTACGCCAAGCCGGACGGCCCTGAGCCCGCCGACGCCGGTTACGGCAACCCGCAGGGCGGCCGCCCCGGGGAGCCCGGATACGGATATCCGCAGGCCGCCCCGCAGCCGCCACAGCCCCAGGCCCAGCCCCAGGCCCAGCCCGGATACGGCTACCCGAACGACGCCCCGGCGCCGCCCGCACCCGGATTCCCGCCGGGCACTCCGCCGCAGCCGGCGCCCGGCGGGTTCCCGTCCGGGCCGGACGGGTTCCCATCCGGCCCCGGGGGGTTCCAGGCCGGCCCCGGGGGGTTCCCGTCCGGCCCCGGGGGGTTCCAGGCCGGGGCCCAGCCCGGCGGGATGGTGCTGTCGCTCGGCGATATCGCGGTGACCGGCGACACGATCATGACGCCGGCCGGGCCGATGCCGCTCAGGGGCGCGGTGTGGACGGCGACGGATATGTCGCGCACGGAGGAGAAGATGCCGACGCACGCGGTCGTGCTCGCCGTCGTTTTCTTCTTCTTCTGCCTGCTCGGCCTGCTCTTCTTGCTGATGAAGGAGCGGGTGACCACCGGGTTCGTGCAGGTCACGGTGAACAGCGGAGGCCGGCACCACTCCACGATGATCCCGGTGCAGTCCCGCGAGCAGGTGATGTTCGTCCTCAACCAGGTCAACTACGCCAGGTCGCTGAGCGTGTGAGCCCCGGCACGTCGTGGGGCCCTGCCGAGCCCCCGGGCCCCGGCAGCGGGAAGTCGGTCCGGGCGCGTACCGTCCGCCAGGCGTCGATCGCCCTCGGCGCCGGGGCGGCGGCCGCCGTCTATCTCTGGCACACCGATCCGCACCAACCGGGGCAGCTGCTGCTCCCCTGCCCGTTCAAATGGGCCACCGGGCTGCTGTGCCCGCTGTGCGGCGGGACGCGGATGGCGTACGACCTGATGCACGGCGATGTCGTGAGGGCCTTCCATGACAACGCCGTGCTGCTCACGCTGGCCGGCCCCGCCGTGGCGTACGCCGCCGGGCGCTGGCTGGTCGCCGGAATCGGCGGTCGGGTGTACCGGCCACGCCTCCCGGCCCGCGGCAACGCCGTGGTGCTCGGCATTGCCGCGGTGTGGATGGTCGCCCGCAACCTTGTCGGTTAGGGGTTTCGCCCGGGGACGTCACCGATGATCCGGGCGCGGTCCGGACCGTCCGGCGTCACGCCGGCGGACCGTCCGGCGTCAGCGGACAGTGACCTTGACCACCGGGGAGACGGTGCTGCCGGCTCCCATACGGAGCTGGTTGACGCCCTTGATGCCGAGCTTGACCCGTACCGAGTACGTGCCGCTGGCGTTCACCGGCGTCTGTGCGGGCAGCGAGACCCACTTCGTGCCCTGCTTCTGCTGGACGGTGACCTTGGTGCCGGCCTTGATGCCCTTGGCGGTACCGGAGATCCGGAACTCCTGCCAGGCGTTGACGGTGGACACGCTGGCCTTGGCGGTCAGTGCCGCGGCGGCCGGGGCGGTGGCCACGACGGGCTGGGGCGAGTGAAGGTCCTGCGGCGCGGCGAAGGCCGCGGCCGAGCCACCGGCGAGCAGGGAGACGGCGATGGTGCCGACGGCGGCGTAGCGGAATGCACGGTTCATTTGGGTTCCTCACTGAAGGGTCGTGAGCCTGCCGGTCGTTGCCGACCTTCACTGAGGAACATGGCCAACGGCCCGGAAAAGTTCCCGCGTACCAGCGCACATCGGCCATCTGTCACAGAACTGGCGTGAAGTGAACGTAGCGCCACGCAAGGGAAGTTGGAGCGGACTCGCCGTCTTCACAGCTCACGGCAGGTATCTCACAGCTCACGGCAGGTGTCTCACGGCTCACGGCAGGTATCTCACAGCTCACGGCAGGTGTCTCACGGCTCACGGCAGGTGTCTCGCCACTCGCCGCTCACGGCGACAACGCTGCCAGCAGCCAACAGCCCGTGGCCAGGAACACCACCCCGGACAGCAGCGCCGTCACGGTGGCGACCGGACGACTGACGCCATCGGCGACCGGCGCACCGGTCCGTAGGCAGACACCCGTCCACACCAGCAGTCCGGCGCCGAACAGCGCGAACGCCGCCCCGGCGAATGCCTCGGGTCCACTCTCCATGCGGGCAGCTTGGCACCTCAGGGCGGCATTCCGGCGAACGCCGGATGAACGACATCCGCCGCGTCCTGACCTTCCCCGGCCCAGGCCCCTGCCCCTTCTCCTTCCCCTCCCCTGTCAGCCGCCCGCGGCCACCGGATCCAGGAACCCCTGCTCGACCAGCATCCGGATCGAGGCCGGCGTACGGTCCCGCAGCAGAACCGGATCTTCGCCGACGAGTTGGGCAATGGCGTCCAGGATCCGCCCGGCCGGGAGCGAGCCGTCACACACCCCGGCGAAGCCCGCGCCGACCGTGTCCACCTTCGTCGCCCGCCGCATACCGCGGCTCTGACGCAGCACCACATGCTCGGGGTCCTCCGCCCCGGGCAGCCCGACCTGCTCCTGCACCACCTCGTCGGCGAGCCGGAAGTGGCCGGCGAGCAGCGCCGCATCGTCCGTGGCCCGCAGATAGTCCTGGCGGTCGAAGTGCCGTACGACCGACTCCCCCAGCGGCTGTTCCACCGGATGCGGCCATTCCTCGACCGTGATGGACGGAGAAGCCGACCCGGACTTGCGCAGCGTGATCCAGCCGAAGCCGATGGCCTTGGTCTTGCGTGCCTCGAACTCGTCGAGCCAGGCGTCGTACCGCGCGGCGTACGCCTCGTCCCCGGCGCGGTGGTCGCCCGCGTCACGCAGCCACAGTTCGGCGTACTGGGTGATGTCCTGCACCTCGCGCTGGACGATCCAGGCGTCGCAGCCGGGCGGCACCCAGGAGCGCAGCCGGTCGTGCCACTCCTCGCCCGCCGCCTGCTGCCAATTGGCCAGCAGCTGGCAGTACCCGCCGTCGTTGAGGTACGCGGCGGACTGCTGGACGAGCGTCCGGCACAGGTCGTCGCCGCCCATGCCGCCGTCACGGTAGGTGAGCCGGGCGCCCGGCGAGATCACGAACGGCGGGTTGGACACGATCAGGTCGTACGTCTCGTCGCCCACGGGTTCGAACAGCGAGCCCTCCCGCAGATCCGCCGGCCGCGCCCCGGAGAGCGCCAGGGTCAGCGCGGCGATCCGCAGCGCCCGGGGGTTGAGGTCGGTGCCCGTGACACGGGTGGCGTGCTGAGCGGCGTGCAGCGCCTGGATGCCGGAGCCCGTACCGAGATCGAGGGCCTTGGCGACCGGCCTGCGCACCGTGATCCCCGCGAGGGTCGTGGAGGCACCGCCGACACCGAGCACCAGCTGCGAGCGGTCCACTTCCCCGGCGCCCCGGATGCCGCCGGCGCCACCGACCGCACAGCCCAGGTCGGAGACGATCCACCAGTCCTGCCCCTCGGGGCCGCCATAGGGGCGCACGTCCACACTGGCGCGCAGCTCGTCGCCGTCCTGCACCAGCCAGCCGTCGGCGAGGCAGTCCGCGACCGGCAGCGCGGCCTGCGCCCGCCGCAGCTCCACCGGACGCTGCAGCAGGAACAGCCGCACCAGGGTCTCCAACGGACTGTCACCGCGCGTCGCCCGCAGGGCGGGGACGGTCTCGCTGCGCGCCAGCGCGGCATAGGCCGGCGCGCCGAGCAGCTCCAGCAGCCCGTCGGCGGTGAAGGCGGCGGCCAGCAACGCCTCGCGCAGCCGGGCGGTGCGGGCGTTGCTCTCGGGGTCCTGGGCATCGGCGGTGGGGAGGTGCGTACTCACACCCACCATTGTCGGCCCTGCCACTGACAATCGGCGACGGCCCGGCGCCACACCCTTCTCGGGCGCGTCGCCGGGCCGTACGGAACCGTTGCCGTGCACGTTGCCCCGCGGGCTTCCCCGCTCGTGTCCGGCGCTGGACCGGAGGGGAAGGCGTCCCCTAGGACTTCTTGGATCCCGTGGGTGCCGGGGAGCCGGACGCGGCCGGGTTCTGGCAGCCCTTCTGGGCGGCCATCGCCGTGCCGACCTCGCCGGACTCCAGGTTCTTGAAGGCCGCCTCGCTCTGCTTGTTCAGCTTGTTGATACCGCTGGAGAGGTTGCGCAGACCGTCCGCGAACTTCAGCTTGTCCGAGGTGTCGAGTTTGTTGACCTGCTTCTGAAGGTCCGCATAGCCCTTGGAGAGCGAGTTGAGCTCCTTGACGGCGTTCTGCTGTGCCTGCTTGCCCTGATCGGTGGGCGGCGGCCCGGCCTTCTCCAGGGACTTGGCCAGCGAGGAGTAGGCCTGGGAAATCTTCTGGAAGGCCGCCGAGTCGGTCTGCTGGACCTTCTTGGAGTCGGTGCTGCCGTTGTCGGCCGTCTGCATGGCGCCGTTGGCGTCCTGGATCTGCTTGAACTGAGCCTGCGCGGGGTCGCAGAAACTCTTCGCCCAGTCATTGAGCTTCTTGCTGCTGTCGTCGCTGCAGCCGGTCAGCGCGAGCACCAGTGCCGCACCGCCGGACAGTGCAGCCACAAGCTTCTTGTTCACCGGATTGGTCCCTTCCATGGCTCTCGGCCCCGGAACATACACGTCCAAACGGCCTGGGCCACCGGTCGGGCATCCCGCCCTGCCCTCATTGCAGCCATTTGCACCAAGGACCGCAGGGCCACCCGAGCACGCGGAAGGCGGGTGGCCGGCGTTCGCGAAACACGCCGTCCACCCGCCCAGTTGAGCGGTCCGCGGGCCCTTCCGCAGGTGCTTTCCGGCTAGGACGCCACCGCCGTCTCGGCCGATTTGGCGATGCTTTCCGGGTCTTCGGAGTTGTCTTCGTCACCCACGGCGATTCCGCGCCGCTTGGAGATGTACACCGCACCGACGATGACAGCGATCGCCAGTACGGAGACGACGAGGCGAACGCCGACGCTCTTGTCCTGGCCGTATGAGAACTTCACCACAGCGGGCGCGATCAGCAGCGCCACCAGGTTCATGACCTTCAGCAGCGGGTTGATCGCCGGGCCCGCGGTGTCCTTGAACGGGTCACCCACGGTGTCGCCGATGACCGTCGCGGCATGTGCCTCACTGCCCTTGCCGCCGTGGTGGCCGTCCTCGACGAGCTTCTTGGCGTTGTCCCACGCGCCACCGGAGTTGGCGAGGAAGACCGCCATCAGCGTGCCGGTGCCGATCGCACCCGCCAGGAACGAGCCGAGCGCGCCGACGCCGAGCGAGAAGCCGACCGCGATCGGGGTGAGCACGGCCAGCAGCCCGGGGGTGGCCAGCTCACGGAGCGCGTCCTTGGTGCAGATGTCGACGACCCGCCCGTACTCGGGCTGCTCGGTGTAGTCCATGATCCCGGGGCGCTCGCGGAACTGCCGCCGCACCTCGAAGACCACCGCTCCCGCCGACCGCGACACCGCGTTGATCGCCAGCCCGGAGAACAGGAAGACGACCGAGGCGCCCAGGATCAGCCCGACCAGGTTGTTGGGCTGCGAGATGTCCAGGCTGAGCCCCATCCCGCTCGCGGCGTTGCCGATGTCCCGTACGGCGGTGGCGATCGCGTCCCGGTACGAGCCGAAGAGCGCGGCCGCGGCCAGTACGGCGGTCGCGATGGCGATGCCCTTGGTGATGGCCTTGGTGGTGTTGCCGACCGCGTCCAGGTCGGTCAGCACCTGCGCGCCGTCACCGGTGACATCGCCGGACATCTCGGCGATGCCCTGCGCGTTGTCGGAGACCGGTCCGAAGGTGTCCATCGCCACGATCACGCCGACGGTGGTCAGCAGACCGGTGCCGGCCAGCGCCACCGCGAACAGCGCCAGGATGATGGAGGCGCCGCCCAGCAGGTACGCCCCGTAGACGGCCAGGCCGATCAGCACCGCCGAGTAGACCGCCGACTCCAGGCCGATCGAGATGCCGGAGAGCACGACCGTGGCCGGGCCGGTCAGCGAGGTCTTGCCGATGTCCCGGACGGGCCGCCGGCTGGTCTCGGTGAAGTAGCCCGTCAGCTGCTGGATCAGCCCCGCGAGCACGATGCCGATGGCGACGGCCACCAGCGCCAGCATCCGCGGATCGCCGCTGCGGCCCAGCACCTCGGTGTCGGTGACACCGGTCAGGTCCTGGTAGCTGGACGGCAGGTAGATGAACACCGCGACGGCCACCAGCACCAGCGAGATGCCCGCGGAGATGAAGAAGCCGCGGTTGATCGCCGTCATACCGCTGCGGTCGCTGCGCCGGGGCGCGACGACGAAGATGCCGATCATCGCGGTGAGCACCCCGATGGCCGGGACCAGCAGCGGGAAGGCCAGCCCGGCGTCACCGAAGGCGGCCATCCCCAGGATGAGGGCGGCGACCAGGGTCACCGCGTACGACTCGAAGAGGTCGGCGGCCATACCCGCGCAGTCACCGACGTTGTCGCCCACGTTGTCCGCGATGGTCGCGGCGTTGCGCGGGTCGTCCTCGGGGATGCCCTGCTCGACCTTGCCGACGAGGTCGGCGCCGACGTCCGCGGCCTTGGTGAAGATGCCGCCGCCGACCCTCATGAACATCGCGATCAGCGCGGCGCCGAGACCGAAGCCCTCCAGCACCTTGGGCGCGTCGACCGCGTACACGAGCACCACGCAGGACGCGCCGAGCAGGCCCAGCCCCACGGTGAACATGCCGACGACGCCACCGGTGCGGAACGCGATCTTCATCGCCTTGTGGGAGACCGCCGTAAGATCCTTTTTCTTGGTATCGCCCTCGGCCGGAGTGGCTTCCCGTGCGGCCGCGGCGACGCGCACGTTGCTGCGTACGGCGAGCCACATCCCGATATAGCCGGTGGCCGCCGAGAATCCGGCGCCGATCAAGAAGAAGGCGCTGCGTCCGGCGCGTTGCGTCCAATTGTCCGCGGGCAGCAGCATGAGCAGGAAGAACACCACGACGGCAAATACGCCGAGGGTCCGCAACTGCCGTGCCAGGTAGGCATTTGCGCCTTCCTGCACGGCCGCCGCGATCTTCTTCATACTGTCGGTTCCCTCACCGGCCGCGAGCACTTGGCGGACCAGCACCGCCGCGACAGCCAGCGCCGCCAGGGCGACCACGGCGATCACCAGCACGATGCCGCGGTTACCCGCCGTGAGCGAGGGCCCGGCCAGAAAAGTGGGGGTGTCAAGCAACTGAGGGGTGTAAGGCCCCGCCATTCGTCCTCCTTGACGTTTGGCACATGGGCGCGCGGAAGCACGCTCAGGCGTCCTGAGCAAGATGTGGACGGATTGTAGGGAGCCACGGTTGATCAAAACAGTACGCGTCAAAGGGAATTCGCCGATAGCAGCGAAGATCAAAAGGCTGACGCCACACGGAATTCGCCCGGACGAAGGAAAGAAGCAAATTCACTGACCATCGCCTGATGATCTCTCTGTCGTATTGATCGTCCATGGGCGGCAAACTGATCGTCGCTGCTCACGGACGCCACCCCGGAACCCGAGACGACGGAGACCCGCGTGACCCCGGTGAGAATTGATCCGCCCGGCTACGGCCGAACGGGTGACCCGCGGCGCGCGGGACGCGTCCTGGCGCCCGATGAGGCCGCGTCAGATCGAGTCCGGATCGCAACGCATCAGGCTTGATCGAGAGGTCACGGCGAGGGGCCGGGCCGGCGGGCTGGAGCGAGGCGCTGCTGCTGTAGGGGGCCGGAGGGGGAACCGGCGTGGCGAGCCGGCATGGCGAGCCAGAGGGGGACCGGCGTGGCGAGCCAGAGGGGCGAGCCGGCGTGGCGAGCCGGCGTGGCGAGCCGGAGGGGGAACCGGAGGGGGAACCGGGCGAGCGGCCGGGGCGGCCGGATGCCGCGGGTCCGACCCGTCAGGTCCATCCGGTCAGGCCCACGCGGGAAAGCCGAGGAACAAGATCAAGAAATGCGGCGGGACCGAATGCCGGACGAGGGAGACGGAGCCCGCTCAGGCACGCCGGTCGGCGCACGACCGGCCACAGAGGGCCGAAGGAGAAGGCGCTGGCGCCAGGGAGAGCACAAGGCGGCAGGGGGGTCCGCAGCAAACAGGGGGCGCACACGGCGACAGGGCGAGCACAGGCAGCAGGCAGCAGGCAGCAGGCAGCAGGCAGCAGGCAGCAGGCAACGACGGGTGCCCCCACCGGCTACGGACGAGGTCCAGGGTCAGGGGTCAGGGCATTCGCCGGGCGCTGGGCCCGGGCGCTACGGCACCACCACGGCCGCCGTGGTGGGCCAGGTCATCCGGATCAGCCCGCCGTCCTTGCCGGCGGTCACCTCGACATCGTCGACCAGCCCGCTGATCACCGCGAGGCCCATTTCGTCCTCGCCCTCGGCGTCGCTCTCCACGGCGCCCTCGGTCTCGTCGCCGCCTCGCGCCCCGGCCGTACCGGAGTCGCCGGAGACACCGTCGCCGACCTCGATCGAGAACTTCTTCTCGTCCTCGATCAGCAGGACGCGGACGGGCTCCTCGATGTCATGGCTCTCGTGCAGCCCGACTGCCCGGCTGCAGGCCTCACCGACGGCGAGCCGCACCTCGTCCAGCACGGCCTCGTCCACCCCGGCGCGCCGTGCCACGGCAGCCGCGACCAGACGCGCGGTGCGGACGTGCTCGGGAAGGGCGCTGAAGCGAAGTTCGACGGTGGCCATGCCATCCCCCTCGTTTTGCGGGCGTGCGTCGTAGGGGGCCGGACACCGTGTCCGGAACCCCCCACTGCTTCCTCCCCCCGCGTCTGATGACGCGGGGGACCGGCAAAACCGTCAGTCAGTGGCTGCGACGGCTTCGTCGACCGAGGTGTGAATGGGAAACACCTTGGTCAGTCCGGTGATCCGGAAGATCTTGAGAATGCGCTCCTGGTTGCAGACCAGGCGCAGCGAGCCCTCATGGGCACGCACCCGCTTGAGTCCGCCGACCAGCACGCCGAGCCCAGTGGAGTCGAGGAAGTCGACACGTTCCATGTCCACCACGAGGTGGTAGCTTCCGTCGTTCACAAGCTCGACCAGCTGCTCCCGCAGCTTGGGCGCGGTGTATACATCAATCTCGCCACCGACCTCGACGACCGTACGGTCGCCAACGGTCCGGGTCGACAGGGACAGGTCCACGGATCCTCCAGCACCTTGCTATCGAGCGGTCGCCCCCCTGGGGCCTCCCCACCGACGGTAGGGGCGGATCTGGCAGCCGCGATGGCATTCAATCACTTACCGGCAGGCGTGCACGACGCCCTTTGAGCATTGTCCGTCACTCCGGTGACACACTCGGTGCCGATGGCCTCCAATCCAGTCCCGCCGGATGCGGGCGCACGCCCTTCCCCAGGCATGATTCTCGAACGTCTCGCCCGGGGCGCGACCCGCGCTGCGCGCATCACTCATACGGAGCACTTGCCCCCGCGCATCGGCAGCCATGCCGACTGGCCGGAACAGATCCGACCGGAAGTGATCGATGCCATCCGTTCGGCCGGAATCGAGCGTCCCTGGGCCCACCAGGCAAGGACATCCGAACACGCACTGCGCGGCGAGTCGGTCGTCGTCGCCACCGGCACCGCCTCGGGGAAGTCCCTGGCGTATCTCGCGCCGGTCCTCTCCACGCTCCTGGACGGCTCCGAGGCGCCGAACGGAAGGGGCGCCACGGCCCTGTATCTGGCCCCCACGAAGGCGCTGGCGGCCGATCAGCGGCGTGCCGTACGCGAGCTGGCCGCTCCCCTGGGCACGGCCGTGCGCCCCGCGGTCTACGACGGCGACACTCCCGTCGAGGAGCGCGAATGGGTCCGCCAGTACGGCAACTACGTCCTGACCAATCCCGACATGCTGCACCGCGGCATCCTGCCGGCCCACCCGCGCTGGTCCTCCTTCCTGCGCGCGCTGCGCTATGTCGTCATCGATGAATGCCACAGCTACCGCGGCGTCTTCGGGTCCCATGTCGCGCAGGTCATCCGCCGGCTGCGGCGTGTCTGCGCCCGGTACGGCTCCGAGCCGGTCTTTCTGCTCGCCTCCGCCACGGCCGCGAGGCCAGCCCAGGCCGCGACCCGGCTCACCGGTCTGCCCGTGGTGGAAATCACCGAGGACACCTCGCCGCGCGGCGAGTTGGTCTTCGCGCTGTGGGAGCCGCCGCTCACCGAACTCCACGGCGAGCAGGGCGCCCCGGTCCGCCGGACCGCCACCGCCGAGACCGCGGACCTGCTCACCGACCTCGCCGTCCAGGGCGTACGCACCGTCGCCTTCGTCCGCTCCCGGCGCGGCGCCGAGCTGATCGCGCTGATCGCCCAGGAGCGGCTCGCGGAGGTGGACCGCTCGCTGCCCGGGCGGGTCGCCGCGTACCGGGGCGGATATCTGCCCGAGGAGCGCCGCGCCCTGGAACGCGCGCTGCACAGCGGTGACCTCCTCGGTCTGGCCGCCACCACCGCGCTCGAACTGGGCGTGGACGTCTCCGGGCTGGATGCCGTGGTCATCGCCGGCTATCCGGGCACCCGGGCGTCCCTGTGGCAGCAGGCGGGCCGGGCGGGCCGCTCCGGGCAGGGCGCCCTCGCCGTGCTCGTGGCCCGCGACGACCCGCTGGACACCTACCTCGTGCACCACCCCGAGGCACTCTTCGACCAGCCCGTCGAGTCCACCGTCCTCGACCCCGACAACCCGTACGTGCTCGCCCCGCATCTGTGCGCGGCCGCCTCCGAACTCCCCCTCACCGAAGCCGACTTCGCGCTCTTCGGACCCGCGACCGCCGGACTGATGCCGCAGTTGGAGGCCGCGAACCTGCTGCGGCGGCGTGCCAGGGCGTGGCACTGGACGCGCCGTGAGCGGGCCGTCGACCTCACCGACATCCGCGGCCAGGGCGGCGCGCCGGTGCAGGTCGTGGAAGAGGGCACCGGACGGCTGCTGGGCACCGTGGACGCCGCCGCCGCGCACACCGCCGTCCACGACGGCGCGGTCCACCTTCACCAGGGCCGTACCTATCTCGTCCGGCACCTCGACCTGGCCGACAACGTGGCGCTCGTCGAAGAGGCCCACCCGCCCTATTCCACGACCGCCCGCGACACCACCGCCATCGCCGTCCTCGAGACCGACACCGAGATCCCGTGGGGGGACGGCCGGCTGTGCTTCGGATCCGTGGAGGTCACCAACCAGGTCGTCTCCTTCCTGCGCCGCAAACTGATCACCGGCGAGGTCCTGGGCGAGACCAAGCTCGATCTGCCGCCCCGTACGCTGCGCACCCGTGCGGTGTGGTGGACGGTCACCGAGGACCAGCTCGACGCCGCCCGCGTCAATCCCGAGCAGTTGGGCGGCGCTCTGCACGCCGCGGAACACGCCTCCATCGGCATGCTGCCGCTCTTCGCCACCTGTGACCGCTGGGACATCGGCGGCGTCTCCGTGCCGCTTCACCCGGACACCCTGCTGCCGACCGTTTTCGTCTACGACGGCCATCCCGGCGGCGCCGGATTCGCCGAGCGTGCCTTCCACACTGCCGCCGACTGGCTCACCGCCACCCGCGACGCCATCGCCTCCTGCGAATGCGAGGCCGGCTGCCCTTCCTGCATCCAGTCCCCCAAGTGCGGCAACGGCAACGACCCGCTCCACAAACGGGGAGCCATCCGGTTGCTGGACGAGCTGTTGCGTGGCGTGCCGGAGCAGACCTAGCGGGCGGGCGCGGACAGCAGCTCCGGCTCGGCCCCGCGCCGGGTCACTGCGCCCCGGCGGGCCGGCTCGGGCCCGTACGCGGGAGGTGAACGGGCTGCGGCCCGCCTCGGCAAAGACATCGGCGACCGGCCCGGCCAGCGCACAGCGCACCAGGCGGGTGTGCTGCGCGGCCGCCACCCGGCGAGCCGCAGCGCAGGCCCCGGCCGGCCCCAGCCGGGCGTGATCCGCGGCGGCCAGCGCCGCCAGGTCCGCGCCGCCACCCGCTCGGTGCCGCGCCGTGACCGCCTGGCCCACCCCGATCAGGGCCGCGAACACCGCGCACAGCGCCGCCGCCGCGAACACCGTCCAGACCGTCGCCGAGCCCTCATCGCCGCACCGTCTCCTCCGCAAGAGCCACCGCCTCCCCGCCGACCCGCACCGTCATTTGCCCCACGCCGGGCAGCTCGGCCTCGACCCGTACGCGCACCAGGTCGCCCTCCCGCGCCAGCGCGACCCGCGCGCCCTTCGGAGCCGCGCCCCGCGCCGCCGAGAGCACCGCCGCCCGCGGTTCCGACCGCGCAGCGGCCCGCGCCCCGGCCCGCGCGGCGTCCACACACTCGATACGGGCACAGACCGCCATCAGCCCCCAGATGAGCGCGGCCACCACCGCCACCAGCACGGGCATGACCACTGCGGTCTCCGCCGTCACAAATCCGGCGTCACGAGCGCCGTACGGGGCTCCCCGGGCCCGCGGGCCCGGGGCCCGGCTGTCAGAACTGGACATTGATCGCCCGCTCCAGCACCGACTGGAGCAGCGCCTTCACCGGCCCGCTCGTCACGACCTTGTAGAGCACCGCCGCCAAGGCACACGCCGCGAGCGTCCCCACGGCGTACTCCGCCGTGGTCATCCCCCGGTCGTCGGCCCCGAGCGCACGCAGCTCCGCCCACCACCGTCGAAAGCTTCCACCCCGGAACATTCCATCCCCCTTTGCGCGGTCTCTGATGTGCACGGCCTCTGAATGAATGGCCTTTGATACGCGGCTTCTGATGTGCGACCTCTGATGTGTCGCTCCTGATGTGTCGCTTCTGGCATGGCCGGTGGGGCGGTTCCGGCTACCGGTGATCCGGTCTCGGCAGCCCTGCGGCCGCCGCCCTCGTCCCGCTCCTCTCGCCGGGTCTCGAACTTGCTTTTGCTGCAGCTCAGTTACGTCCCAGCAGGCCGCCTGCCAGCCCGATCAGCACCGGCACAACTCCGAGTGCCAAAAACGCGGGCAGGAAGCACGCCGACAGCGGCAGCGTGACCAGCACACCGGCCCGCCGGGCCCGCGCGGTCGCGGCTCGGGCCTGATCCGCACGGAGTTCGGCGGCGACCCGGGATGCCGACTCGACGGCCGGCACCCCGGATATCCCGGCGCGCTCCATACAGCGCGCCAGCCCTTCGGCACCGGGGAGAGCCGCCAGCCGAGGCCATACGACGGCGGGTTCACCGCCCAGGCGCAGTTCCGCCGCCACCTGGCGCAGCCGCTCGGCGACCGGCCCGTCGAGCGACCGGCCCACCGCCTCGGCCGACTCCCGCGGCCCGGCCCCCGCCGCGAGGCAAGCCGCCAGCAGGTCGCCCGCCGGTGCCAGCTCCGCTCGTACCTCCGCGTCCGCCGACCGCGCCGCCTCCGCGCCCCGTTGGCGCACCAGCCTGCGATGCGCCCCGAATCCCACGGCGAGTCCCGCCAGGACGCCCATGACGCCGCCGATGACAATGACCATGAATGCGGCCGCTCCGAGAGGCCCGGCCCACTCCTTCAGCAGGCCGTTTCGTCCGGTGCCGTCTTCCGTGCCCGACGTTCGACCGCGGCGCCGGAGCCGGAGCGGGGTGAGGTGTCTGTGTGGGCCGCCGTATCGACCGGGCCCCGCGGCCCACATCTCCGACACCCGCCTCTGTACGGCACACCCACGACGCGCCTCCCCCACCCAAGCCACGGCGCACAGCACCGCCGACATGGCGGCAACCGCCATCCCCATCCTGTGGATAACTTCCGCGCTCACTCCGATCCCCTCCCTACGCGTCTTCCGCGGTCGCGACGATCCGGGCCGTCCAGGCCACTCCGCACCACTCCAGGAGCCCGCCGACCGCCAGGCAGCCCCACCCGGCCGGGGTGTGCAGCAGCACCCGCAGCGGGTCGGCGCCGAGTGCGCTGCCCATCAGGAGGCCGCCCACGGGCAACAGGGCGAGCATCAGCGCGGTGGCCCGCGGGCCCGCCAACTGCGCGCGCAGTTCGTCACGTTGGTCCTTCTGAGCTCTGAGTCCTGCCGCGATCCGCTCCAGGCCCGAGGCCAGTCCCGCGCCGCCCTCCACCGCCACCTGCCAGCACGCGGCCATCCCTGTCAGTCCCGCGGCCCCCGGCAGTCGGGCCGCCGCCCGCAGCTCCCGGGGCACGTCCCCGCCGTATCGCGCGGCCGCCATCACCGCCGAGCCGACCGCTCCGAGTCCCGTGGCCCCCGCGGCGAGCAGGGCCTGGGCGGGCTGCCGTCCGGCCCGTAGCTCGCCCGCCACCGCCGCACACAGCCCGATCACCGCGGCGGAGCGCCCCTCGCGGGCATGCACCACTCCGCGGGCGGCCAGCCACCGGCGGACGAGGAAGAAAGCCACCACGGAAGCGAGTACCGGGAGTACGGATCTGCCCACCACTGCCGGCACCAGCCCCACCGGCAGGCACCAGATCTCCCGCCCGCAGTCCCCCCAGCGGCCGAAACTCCAGCGCCGCCCCGCTTCCCCCTCGACCATCCGGCCCGCGCACCACTTCCGCACCCCCTCGCCCCACAACCAGGCCCGCCACCCCACTGCTGGGGCCGCCTCTCCCACGCCCCCGAACAGCGCCCGGGCCCGCTGCCGTTCGTCGTCCCGACGGCCAGCGCCCAGCCGGCTCGCGACCACCGCGCAGAGCGCCGCGGCCCCCAGCGCCATACCGGCCGCGCTCACCGGGCTCCGCCCCCGCTTCGCTCACACAGCCGCATCAACCGCCCCCAGCCCCGCGCCTCTTCGAAACCCTCCGGGCCCCGGACGGCAGCCGGCACGGTCACCACGAATCCGTCGCGGTCCCGCTCCAGGACATGAAGCTCGGCGATCCGGCGGCGGCCGCTGCGGTCGCGCACCAGATGCAGGACGACCGAGAGCGCGGCCGCCAGCTGGCTGTGCAGCGCGGCACGATCCAGGCCCGCCGTCGAACCGAGGGCTTCCAGGCGCGCGGGGACGTCGCATGCCGCATTGGCATGGACCGTGCCGCAGCCGCCCTCGTGACCCGTATTGAGCGCCGCCAGCAGGTCCGTGACCTCGGCGCCGCGCACCTCCCCCACCACCAGCCGGTCCGGACGCATCCGCAGCGCCTGCCGTACGAGGTCGCGCAGCGTCACCCGCCCGACGCCTTCCTGGTTGGCCGGCCGGGTCTCCAGCCGCACCACGTGGGGGTGGTCCGGCCGCAGCTCCGCCGAGTCCTCGGCCAGGACGATCCGCTCGGCCGGCCCGACCAGCCCGAGCAGTGTGCTGAGCAACGTGGTCTTACCTGAGCCCGTACCGCCGCTGATGAGAAATGACAGCCGGGCCGCCAGCATCGCCGCGAGCAGCCGGTCGCCGCCCGGCGGGACGGTGCCCGCCGACACCAGCTCCGCGAGGGAGAAGGCCCGCGGCCGCAGCACCCGTAACGACAGGCAGGTCCCGGCGACCGCCACCGGGGGCAGCACCGCATGCAGCCGGGTGCCGTCCGGCAGCCGGGCGTCCACCCATGGCCGGGCATCGTCCAGCCGCCGCCCGGCCACCGCCGCCAGCCGCTGGGCGAGCCTGCGCACCTCTGCCGCGTCCCGGAAACGGACGCCGGTACGCTCCAGCCCGCCGCCGCGGTCCACCCATACCTCGTCCGGCGCGGTGACCAGGACGTCCGTGACATCGGGCGCGGCCAGCAGGGGTTCCAACGGCCCGCTGCCCACCATTTCGGACCGCAACGCGGCCACCACGCCCAGCACTTCGGCATCCCCCAGGAGCCGCCCCTGCTCGCGCAGCGCCACCGCCACCCGGGCGGGCGTGGGCTCCGCACCGGCCTCGGCGAGCCGTCTGCGCACCACCTCCAGCAAGTCCTGTCCCTGGCTCATGACCATCCGCCGTCCCGGCCGGCGGCACGGGAGCCCACGGGGCCGGCCACCGGCCACGGCATCGCGCCGGCCCTCGATCCCGCCCTGGGCCCCGGCCCACCACCAGGCTCCGGCTCCGCCCCCGGACCACTGCCGGGCCAGACACCCGGCGGCTCGGCCACTCCCGCCCCGCCGCCTTCGCTGCCGCCTTCGCTGCCGCTCTCCGCCACGCGCCCCCAGAACCCCGCGCAGAATCGCGCCAGCGGTCCGCGCACCTGCGCCCCCGGTGGCACACCGCGTGCGAGATCCGCCACCAGGCTTGCCTCCCAGGGCACTTCACCCGCGAGCGGCAGCTCCATGAGGCGGGCGATCTCGTCCGGCGGCAGACCGTGCCCATGGCGTCCGGGAGTCCCGCGCGCCACCACTCGCAGATCGCCGAGAACCTTCTGCACCCCCGACACCACCCGTTGGGCCGCCGCCACCGCGCGCAGTTCCGTAGGGATGAGCAGCAGGCCCATGTCCACCTGCCCGAGGGCTTCGGCGGCTGCCTCGTCGACCTTGCGCGGCAGGTCCACCACCACGACGCCACCACGCCGCCGGGCCGCGGCCATGACCGCGCGCATGGCCGGGGGCGGGATCGTGACATCGGCTCCCCGGTCCCAGCTGAGGACCCGCAAGGCGTGCAGCCGCGGCAGCGACTCCGCCAGCGCGCCGCAGGCCACCCGGCCGCGCGATTCGGCGAAGGCGGGCCAGCGCAGGCCCCTTTCCTTCTCTCCACCCAGCAGGACGTCCAGCCCGCCGCCCAGGGGATCTCCGTCGACGAGCAGGGTGCGCCGCCCCGTCCGGGCCGCGGTGACGGCCAGCGCGCCGGCCAGGGTGCTGGCTCCGGCGCCGCCGCAGCCGCCGATGACTCCGACCGTCAGGGCCGGGGGCCCCACGCCTTCGACGGCGTCGGCGATCCGGTCGGCCAGCCAGCGCTCACCGTCGGGGAGAGCAAGGACCCGCTCGGCGCCGAGGGCGACGGCTTGGCGCCAGAGATCCGGGTCATCCGCGTCCCCGCCCGTGAGGATGACCCCAGCGCGCCGTCCGCAGCCGAGCAACCGGGGCGCGCAGTCACCGCCGACGATCACCAGCGGCGGCGCTTCCCAGTCCGCCTTGCGGGCCGGCAGGCCATGTGCCACTTCGGGCAGCGCACCGGCCGCGGCACACAGCCGCAGAAGATCGTCGAGGAGCCGTTCGTCCTCGGTGATGATCAGCGGTCCGCCCCGCTCTTCGCCGGTTCGGACCGATCCTTTCGATGGCGTGGTTTCGGCCACGTTCCGTCCCCCTGTCGCTACGCAACTCGCACATCCGCGAACTCGCGGCTTTTTACGATGCAGCGATCAGGAAAATATTGTGGATCTTGAGCCAAAATTGTGGACAACCCCCGGGCTGTGAATATCCCTGTCACCTATTCCAGCGACGAACGGCTACTTCTGGGACTCACGGGACTCTCCCTCAGAGCAGCACGCCGACTACGGTGCGTAATGGAATGTCTGCGTCGCGGGTGACGACGGCCCACAGGCAGGGGCTGGAGCGGAGCGGCGTCCGGCGGCGGAAAATGCGTCCGGACATGCGACGACCCCCGCCGGGGGGGAGAGCGGGGGTCGTCCCCACGGCCGACTCGGGGGGGGGAGGAGTCGGACCGGGTTAGCACGGTCGCGAACGATCCGTGACTTCCATGGTGTACCCGAGAGCCTTCTCAGGCAAACCCACGCGCCACACCTTACGCCGAATGGTGGGCGCCTATGCTCGCCCCGTGGAAAACCACTCCGTGCCTCACTCGACTCCCCGTACTGCCGCGTTCTTCGACTTGGACAAGACCGTCATTGCAAAGTCCAGCACGCTGACCTTCAGCAAGTCCTTCTACCAAGGCGGTCTGATCAATCGGCGGGCCGTACTGCGCACTGCGTACGCCCAGTTCGTGTTCCTGGCGGGCGGCGCCGACCACGATCAGATGGAGCGTATGCGGGAATACCTCTCCTCACTGTGCCGCGGCTGGGACGTCGCGCAGGTACGGGAGATCGTTGCCGAGACGCTGCACGATCTGATCGACCCCATCATTTACGACGAGGCGGCCTCGCTCATCGAGGAACATCACGCCGCCGGACGGGACGTCGTGATCGTCTCCACCTCGGGCGCCGAAGTCGTCGAACCGGTCGGTGAACTCCTGGGCGCGGACCGGGTGGTGGCCACCCGTATGGTCGTCGGCGAGGACGGCCGCTTCACCGGTGAGGTGGAGTATTACGCGTACGGCCCGACCAAGGCGGAAGCCGTCCGGGAACTCGCCGCATCCGAGGGCTACGACCTCGAACGCTGCTATGCGTACAGCGATTCGGCGACCGATGTGCCGATGCTCTCGGCGGTCGGTCATCCGTACGCGGTCAATCCGGACCGGGCGCTGCGCCGTGAGGCGATCGCGCGCGGTTGGCCGGTTCTCTCCTTCAGCCGTCCGGTCCCGCTCAAGCAGCGGCTCCCGGTGCTGACGATGCCCTCCCGGCCGGCGCTCGCCGCCATGGCGGCGGTGGGCGCGGCCATGGCAACCGCGACGCTGGTCTGGTACACGAGCCGGCGGAAATCCACAAAGCCACAGCTCCGCCTTATCGGCCGGACCGGTCGCACCGCCCCCAATGCCCGCGTTTGAAGTCAAACGTAAAGATCTGCAGGTGGGGGTTCCGCTTGTCCTGCCCGAGTAGTACAAAGGACTTAACGGCCCGCGAGACCAAGGACATCCGAGAGGAACACCTTTAACGCAGGAAGTGGCCCACGGACCGATGCATGAATGCCGAGCACCCACGCGACGCCGACCCGTCGATTACGGGCCAGCCGCACCAGGTAACCGGACGAAGATTCCGACCTGATGGGCATATATGTGAGCACGCATGGTAACTAGGCGGACATGCCAGCGGCGGTACCACCCATTGGTACCGCCGCAACCCTGTTCAGGGGCGAATGAAGCATTGCTTCCGGAATTCGTGAGCACCGCCCGAAGCTCTCGCCCCGGCTCCCGTTATGCCGCGCCGCGCTGCAGCGCCTCACAGACTGCGGTGCTCTCCCGTACGCCCAGTTCCACCGCGCGTCCGCAGTGTGCGATCCATGCCGCGACGCCCTCCGGGGTGCCGGACACGTAGCCGTCCAGGGCCGCGACATAGGCCGCGCGCCCCAGTTCGGCGTGCCCGACCTCGGCCGGACAGATCGACTTCGGGTCCAGCCCGCTGCCGATCAGCACAATCCGCTCGGCGGCCCGCGCGACCAGTCCGTTGCAGGTGGCGAACGGCCGCAGGGCAAGCAGCTCGCCGTGCACCACCGCCGCGGTCACCAGGGCCGGGGCCTCGGTGCCGGCGAGCAGCAGCCGCGACAGCCCGTCCAGCCGCCCGGCGACCTCGTCGGCATCCGGCAGCGGCAGCTCGATGAGCGGTTCGTCCACCGGCTCGGCGGCCAGCCGGGGCCGCCCCACCGTCTCGTCCGCCACCTCGCCCGGCTCTCGCGCCCCGTCGACCCCGTCGGAGCTCCGCCCGCCACCCGATGCCGCCACCAGATGGAGCCGCGCCAGCACCCGCAGCGGCGACTGCCGCCACACGCTGAGCAGCTGTCCGGCCTCGGCCGTCAGCCGCAAGGCCGCGCCGACCGTCCGCGGTTCGCCCTCGACACCGAAGTCGGTGCGGCGCCGCACCTCTTCGAGCGCCCAGTCGGCCCCCGAAAGGGCCGCGGAACCGCGCGCTCCGCGCAGCGCCGCCTCGGATGTCACCTCGTTGCTGCGGCGTCGCATGATCCGGTGCCCGTATACCCGGTCGACGCCCTTGCGTACGGAGTCCACGGAGTCGGCGACCCCCGGGAGCGAGGCCAGGGTCGCGAGCGGGTCGTCGCTCGCTTTCGGGGGTGCGGGGGACGTCCCCCGGGTGTTTCCAGCCATGGGTACGACCCTACGCACCACGGGGCCCGACCCCTCGAAGGAGTGGTCTTCCTCACGCGGAGCTCTCACTCAGAGCAATATTCCGCTTACCCTTGGTGAACATGAAGATCGCTTTCGTAGGCAAGGGCGGCAGCGGCAAGACCACCCTGTCCTCCCTGTTCATCCGGCATCTCGCCGCGGCCCGGCTCCCCGTGATCGCCGTGGACGCGGACATCAACCAACACCTGGGCGCCGCCCTCGGCCTCGACGAGACGGAGGGCGCGGCGCTCCCCGCGATGGGCGCCCATCTCCCACTGATCAAGGACTACTTGCGCGGCAGCAACCCGCGGATCCCGTCCGCCGAATCGATGATCAAGACCACCCCGCCCGGCGAGGGGTCCCGGCTGCTGCGGGTCGGCGAGGACAACGCCGTTTACCAGGCCTGCGCCAGGACGGTGAAGCTCGATGACTCCGCCGTGCGGCTGATGGCGACCGGGCCGTTCACCGAGTCCGACCTGGGCGTGGCCTGCTACCACTCCAAGGTCGGCGCGGTGGAACTGTGCCTGAACCACCTCGTGGACGGCCGCGAGGAGTACGTCGTCGTCGATATGACGGCCGGCTCCGACTCCTTCGCGTCCGGGATGTTCACCCGCTTCGACATGACCTACCTGGTCGCCGAGCCGACCCGTAAGGGCATCGCCGTCTACCGCCAGTACAAGGAGTACGCACGAGACTTCGGCGTACCCCTGAAGGTCGTGGGCAACAAGGTGCAGGGTCCCGAGGACCTGGCGTTCCTGCGCGACGAGGTGGGCGGCGACCTGCTGGTGACCGTCGGCCACTCCGACTGGGTGCGGGCCATGGAGAAGGGCCGCCCGGCCCCCTTCAGCCGCCTGGAGGAGGGCAACCGCCACGCCCTGCAGACGCTGCACCACACGGCTGACGCCGCCTACGGGCACCGTGACTGGGAGCGCTACACACGCCAGATGGTGCACTTCCACCTGAAGAACGCGGAGAGCTGGGGCAATGCGAAGACCGGCGTCGACCTCGCGGCCCAGGTCGACCCGTCCTTCGTGCTCTTCGAGGGAACGGCCGCCCCACAGCCCGCCTGACCTGCAGGGGGCAGCCGGTCGGCGCGGCCGGCCAGGCCGGTTGCCCGCCGGCCCGGAGGGTGCCGGCCCCGAGGGCGCCGACACGGAGGGCGCCGACATGGAGAGCGCCGGGATCGCAGGCGCCGGTTCGGACGGCACATTTCCCGCTCCGGGAACCGGTGCGCGCCTTCCGGGTGATGCACCGAAATAACGGCGCACCCGCTTCATGCGCGAAGGAGAGGCAGGAAAAGAGCAAGCCAAAAACCACCGGATTCATTCGATAGGGGGAAGGATGACGGCATATGCCGGTAAAAGCTTCTCCCTTCCTTTACCTGTCATTACGGTTCATTTACCGATGCTTGGGAGTCGCCGGACCATCGCCCCACAGCGATGACCGCCGGCCGGCTCACGTCCCGCCGCAGTACACCGCCGCCCCACGATCGCGCCCCGCGCGACCGCGTCGCCCCGGAGGAGACGGGAATGCCGCAGATCGAGAAGTCACCGCCGCAGCCGCCGCGCACCGCGCACCCCACCGAACCCCCTCCCGAGCTCCCTGTGGCACCCGGGGCCGGCCCTCGCACCAAGAAGGGTCGGCGGGCCGCCTTCCGAGGGGACCTCTCCGCCTCGGCCGTCGTCTTCCTGCTCGCCGTCCCGCTGTCGCTGGGCATCGCCCTGGCCACCGGCGCCCCACTGCAGGCCGGCCTGGTCGCCGCGGTCGTCGGCGGCATCGTCGCCGGTCTGCTGGGCGGCGCCCCGCTCCAGGTGAGCGGCGCGGCAACCGGCCTCCTGGTGGTCACCGCCGACCTGGTCCAGCGCTACGGCTGGCGCGCCACCTGCGCCATCACGGCCCTTGCCGGCCTCGCCCAACTCGCCCTGGGCGCACTGCGCGTGGCACGGGCGACGCTGGCCGTCAGCCCGGCGATCGTGCACGGCATGCTGGCCGGCATCGGGGTCACCATCGCCCTCGGCCAGCTCCATGTGGTGCTCGGCGGCAGCCCCGACGGCTCGGCGCTCGACAACGCGACCGCGCTGCCCGGCCAGTTGGCGCATCCGCACGCCACCGCGCTGCTGATCGGCGCCGTCACCGTCACCGTCCTCATCGGATGGGGGCGGCTGCCGGGCCGCGCCGGACGGTGGGCGCGAGTACTCCCCGCCCCGTTGGCCGCCGTGCTCGCCGCGACGGCCGTCAGCGCAGGGGCTGCGGTATCGCGCGTGGAGCTGCCGTCCTGGCGGCTCCCCGAGCCGCCCACGCTGCCGGACGCATCCCTTCCGGCGCTCGCCGCCGCGGTGCTGACCGTCACCCTCGTCGCCAGTATGGAGTCGCTGCTGTCGGCGGTGGCCGTGGACCGGCTGGCGGCCGAGCGGCCGGGCGCTCCCACCGGGCGGACGCGGCTCAACCGCGAGCTGGCCGGCCAGGGCGTGGCCAATACCGTCTCCGGGCTGCTGGGCGGGCTGCCGGTCTCCGGAGGCGCGATGCGCGGCTCGGCCAATGTGCGGGCCGGTGCGGCCACCCGTCGCGCCACCGTGCTGCACGGCGTATGGGTGCTGGTGTGCGCGGGCCTGCTGGCCGGGGCACTGGAGATGATCCCGTTGGCCGCACTCGCCGCGCTGGTGATGGTCGTCGGCGTGCGGATGGTGAGCTTCGCGCACATCCGGCACGTCCAGCGCCACCGCGAATTCCCGGTGTACGCCGCCACGCTGGGCGGCGTGGTGCTCCTCGGCGTGCTCCAGGGCGTGGTGACGGGCATCGCGGTCGCGCTCTTCCTGGCCCTGCGCCGGCTGACGCACACCCGTATCACCGTGACGGCGGAGGCCGACGGCTACCGGGTACGCGTCAGCGGACAGTTGACGTTCCTGGCGGTGCCACGGCTGACCCGGGCGCTGGGGCAGGTGCCTGCGCACACCGATGTCGTCGTCGAGCTGGGCGGCTCGTTCATGGATCATGCCGCCTACGAGGCACTGCAGTCCTGGTCCGCCGCCCATCGGGCGCACGGCGGCTGGGTGACCCTGGGCGGCCGCTCCGGCCGGCCGATCGCCGAGCCGGCCAGTGCGCACTCCTGCCGTCCGTGGACACCGTGGCGCAACCATCACTGCACCCGGCCCGCCGCGGACCCGGCAGCGGCCCCGGAGAGCAGCGGCAGCCAACTGCTGGGCGGGGTCAGCGCATTCCAGCGCCATACGGCTCCGCTCGTGCGCGAGGAGCTGGCCCGGCTGGCGCGCGAGGGCCAGCGGCCCCGTCAGCTGTTTCTGACCTGTGCGGACTCCCGGCTGGTCACGAGCATGATCACATCAAGCGGGCCGGGTGATCTGTTCACCGTGCGCAACGTGGGCAACCTGATGCCGCCGCCCGGCTCGGATGCTTCCTGCGACTCCGTGGGGGCGGCCATCGAGTACGCAGTGGAGGTGCTGCGGGTCGGCTCGATCACCGTGTGCGGCCATTCGGGGTGCGGTGCCATGGGGGCGCTGCTGGGCGCCGCCGTGCCGGAAGAGGCCGAGCCGACCTCGCTCACCCGCTGGCTGCGGCACGGCCGGCCGAGCCTGGCCCGTATGGAGCGCATCGGACGGCTGGGGCGGGGCGAAGTCTCGCTGAGCGGACGGCCGGTGAGCGACGACCACGAGCGGCTGGCGCTCGTCAACGTCATGCAGCAGCTCGACCACCTCAGGGAACACGCCTGTGTGGCCCGCCGGGTGGCCGAGGGCACGCTCACGTTGCACGGCATGTACTTCCATGTCGGCGAGGCCCAGACCTACGTGCTCGACGAGGCGACCGGGCGGTTCTGCCCGGTCCGCGGTGAGCCGGCACCGGTAACCGTCTGACCTGCGCGGCGGCCTCACAACGCCCTTGGAACAGCGCCCGACCGACAGGTCTACACCAATATTTGTCCACAGGCCTTGTCAGGGCCAGGCGCGGACTGATGAGCTATGACCTGGGGACACATCGGACGCCCTGGGATTGGGAGAAGTTGTGAGCAACGAAAGCCTGGCCAACCTGCTCAAGGAGGAGCGGCGGTTCGCGCCGCCCGCCGATCTGGCCGCGAACGCCAACGTCACGGCCGCCGCGTACGAACAGGCCGCGGCGGACCGGCTGGGCTTCTGGGCCGAGCAGGCCGAACGTCTGTCCTGGGAGACCGCTCCCACCCAGACCCTCGACTGGTCCAACGCGCCCTTCGCGAAGTGGTTCGCCGACGGCAAGCTCAACGTCGCGTACAACTGCGTGGACCGTCATGTGGAGAACGGCCTGGGCGACCGGGTCGCCATCCACTTCGAGGGCGAGCCGGGTGACACCCGCGCGATCACCTACGCCGAGCTGCAGCGCGAGGTCTCCAAGGCCGCCAACGCACTGACCGAGCTGGGGGTGCGCAGTGGCGACCGGGTCGCCGTCTACATGCCGATGATCCCGGAAGCGGTCATCGCCATGCTGGCCTGCGCGCGCCTGGGCGCCCCGCACTCCGTCGTCTTCGGCGGCTTCTCCGCGGACGCGCTGGCCACCCGCATCAACGACGCGGACGCCCGGGTGGTGATCACCGCCGACGGCGGCTACCGCCGCGGCAAGCCGTCCGCCCTCAAGCCCGCCGTCGACGAGGCACTGACCAAGCCCGGCACGGAGAACGTCCGCAGCGTCCTGGTCGTCCGCCGCACCGGCCAGGAGGACGTCGCCTGGCACGAGGGCCGGGACGTGTGGTGGCACGAGATCGTCGAGCGGCAGAGCGACCGGCACACGCCCGAGGCCTTCGAGGCCGAGCACCCGCTGTTCATCCTCTACACCTCCGGCACGACGGGTAAGCCCAAGGGCATCCTGCACACCACCGGCGGCTACCTCACCCAGGTCTCGTACACCCACCACGCGGTCTTCGACCTCAAGCCGGAGACCGACGTCTTCTGGTGCACCGCCGACGTCGGCTGGGTGACCGGCCACTCGTACATCACCTACGGCCCGCTCTCCAACGGCGCGACCCAGGTGCTCTACGAAGGCACGCCGGACAGCCCGCACCAGGGCCGTTGGTGGGAGATCGTGCAGAAGTACGGCGTGACGGTCCTCTACACCGCGCCGACCGCGATCCGCGCCTGCATGAAGTGGGGCGATGACATCCCGGCGAAGTTCGACCTGTCGTCGCTGCGGGTCCTCGGGTCGGTGGGCGAACCGATCAACCCCGAGGCATGGATGTGGTACCGCAAGCACATCGGGGCTGACGCGACGCCGATCGTCGACACCTGGTGGCAGACCGAGACCGGCGCGATGATGCTCAGCCCGCTGCCGGGCGTCACGGCCACCAAGCCCGGCTCGGCCCAGGTGGCACTGCCCGGTATCGCCGCGACCGTCGTGGACGACGAGGCCCGCGAGGTTCCCGACGGCGCGGGCGGCTACCTCGTGCTGACCGAGCCCTGGCCGTCCATGCTCCGCACGATCTGGGGCGACGACCAGCGCTATCTCGAAACGTACTGGTCGCGCTTCGAGGGCAAGTACTTCGCCGGTGACGGCGCCAAGAAGGACGACGACGGCGACATCTGGCTGCTCGGCCGGGTGGACGACGTGATGCTGGTGTCCGGCCACAACATCTCCACGACCGAGGTCGAGTCGGCGCTGGTCTCGCACCCGAAGGTGGCCGAGGCCGCGGTCGTCGGCGCCGCCGACCCGCAGACCACCCAGGCCATCTGCGCCTTTGTCATCCTGCGCGGCGGCGCCACCGCCGAGGACGAGGGCCTGGTCGAGGAGCTGCGCGCCCATGTCGCCCAGCAGCTCGGCCCGATCGCCAAGCCCCGGCGGATCCTGCCGGTCGCGGAGCTGCCCAAGACCCGCTCCGGCAAGATCATGCGGAGGCTGCTGCGCGATGTGGCCGAGAACCGTGACCTCGGCGATGTCACGACCCTCACCGATTCCTCCGTCATGGACCTGATCCAGGCGAAGCTGCCGAGCGCGGCCTCCGAGGACTGAGCGGGAACGGATGGCGGTAAGGGGCACCTGGCTGCGCGGCCGGGTGCCCCTTCCGTCGTCTCCGGCGCCCCAGCCCCTCCGTCGGTCACCGGCGCCCGGCCTCTCCGGCACTCCGGACTCTCCGGCGATCCGTCGCCTCCGCCGGTCTGCCCGGCCTCCCTGGCGCCCCGGCCTCCCCGACACGGCCATCCCGTCACCTCCGGCAGCCGGGCCCCTCCGGTCCGCCCGACCCCTCCGGTCCGCCCGGAACCCGGCCCGGCAGCCCGGCCCGCTCCCAGCGGCCCGAGGCCCGAATTGCCCGTAAAGTGAGGCCACCGGATAGCCGCTTGCCCCTCCCCGGTACAGTGGGAACCGCGTCAATGACGCGCTAAGAACTCAGGGTGCGCCGGGAAGTCTGGTCGGCAACTGCAACAGCCGTACGCAGCTACCGAAAAGCCCGGAGGTCACCGCGTGAGCACCCCCACCCACCGCCGCTCCCCCTTCCTGGGGCGGATGCCGCTGCCCGAGCGGAACTTCGTCGCGGACGCGCTGCGCGCCGAAACCGTCGGTGGCATCCTTCTGCTCGCCGCCGCCGTTGCGGCTCTGATCTGGGCAAACACCCTTGGCGGCAGCTATGAAGCGGTCCGCGGCTTCCACCTGGGACCGGCCACACTGGGCCTGGACCTGTCCATTCAGCACTGGGCCGCCAACGGGCTGCTCGCGGTCTTCTTCTTCGTCGCCGGCATCGAGCTCAAGCGCGAACTGGTGGCCGGCGAGCTGCGCGACCCGAAGGCCGCCGCACTGCCCGTGATCGCCGCGCTCTGCGGCATGGCGGTGCCGGCGGTGGTCTACTTCGCCGTCAACAGCATCGGCGACGGCTCACTACAGGGCTGGGCGGTCCCCACCGCCACCGATATCGCCTTCGCCCTCGCCGTACTCGCCGTCATCGGCACGTCCCTGCCCTCCTCACTGCGCGCCTTCCTGCTCACCCTCGCCGTCGTTGACGACCTCTTCGCGATCCTGATCATCGCGGTCTTCTTCACCTCGACGCTCAACTTTCTGGCGCTCGGTCTGGCCGCCGTCGGCCTGGTGATCTTCTATCTGCTGCTGCGCAAGGGTGTCCGGGGCTGGTACGTCTACGTCCCGCTCGCCCTGGTCATCTGGGGCCTGATGGAGAACAGCGGGGTGCACGCCACCATCGCCGGCGTCGCCATGGGCCTGATGCTGCGCTGCACCCGGCGCGACGGCGAAACACGGTCCCCGGGCGAGCACATCGAGCATCTGGTCCGCCCGCTCTCGGCCGGCCTCGCCGTGCCGCTGTTCGCCCTCTTCTCCGCGGGCGTCTCCATATCCGGCGGCGCGGTCCACGACGTCTTCACCCGGCCGGAGACGCTGGGCGTCGTACTCGGCCTGGTGGTGGGCAAGACGCTCGGCATATTCGGCGGCACCTGGCTCACCGCCCGCTTCACCAAGGCCACGCTCAACCCCGACCTCAAGTGGCCGGATGTCTTCGCCCTCGCCTCCCTGGCCGGTATCGGCTTCACCGTTTCGCTGCTCATCGGTGAACTCGCCTTCTCCGGGAACCCGGTACTGACCGACGAGATCAAGGCATCGGTGCTGACCGGCTCGCTGCTGGCGGCCCTCTTCGCCGGCATCCTCCTCAAGCTCCGTAACACCAAGTACAAGAAACTGTGCGAGGAAGAGGAGCGGGACGAGGACCAGGACGGCATCCCCGACATCTACGAACTCGACAAGCCGGAATACCACCTGCGGATGGCGGCAATCCACGAAGCCAAGGCCGCGGAACACCGGCGGCTTGCCGAAGTGGCCTCCAGCAGGCATGCCGGAGACGATGGTCCGGCATGATCTGAGAGGCTTTGCATCCGGGTGAAGAAAAGAGGGAGACGGCGATGAGCGCAGCCGACGACGGCACGGACCGCAGCCTCGGACAGCTGGTGGCCACGGCCACGGCCGAGATGTCCGCGCTGGTGCACGACGAGATCGCGCTGGCCAAGGCGGAGTTCCGCCAGGACGCCAAGCGGGCGGGCATCGGCAGTGCCGCGTTCATGGTCGCGGGCGCGCTGGCGCTGTTCGCGCTGCCGGTACTGAGTTTCGCCGCGGCCTACGGCATCCACAACCTCGGGCTCGGGCTCGCCTGGTCCTTCCTGATCGTCGGCGGCGCCTTCCTGGTCCTCGCCGGTCTGCTGGCCCTCATCGCGATGGCCAAGATGAAGAAGATCAAGAAGCCGGAGAAGTCCATCAACTCGGCCAAGGAGACCGCGGCCGTGCTCCAGAAGGCCAAGCCGCACCCGCGCCTGACCCCGGTGGAACACCCGGCGCTGGAGTCTGTGACACGCTCATCGGTATGACAGCCCCTGACAGCACCGCCTCGGTCGTACGGCTCGGCATCCCCGGCGGGAAAGAGGTGTCACACCGCGACGTCGCGGCCAATGGCGCCCGCTTCCACATCGCGGAGCTGGGCGAGGGCCCGCTGGTGCTGCTGCTGCACGGCTTTCCGCAATTCTGGTGGACCTGGCGGCACCAGCTCAGCGCCCTGGCCGAGGCGGGCTTCCGCGCGGTGGCGATGGACCTGCGGGGCGTCGGCGGCAGCGACCGCACCCCCCGCGGCTACGACCCGGCGAATCTCGCGCTGGACGTCACGGGCGTCATACGGTCCCTGGGCGAGCCGGACGCCGCGCTCGTCGGGCACGACCTGGGCGGCTACCTTGCCTGGACGGCGGCGGTGATGCGGCCCAAGCTGGTGCGCCGGCTGGCCGTGTCCTCGATGCCGCACCCGCGGCGCTGGCGCTCGGCGATGCTCGCCGACGTCCGGCAGAGCGCCCGGAGTTCGCACATCTGGAACTTCCAGCGGCCCTGGCTGCCCGAACGGGCGCTGACGGCGGACGGCGCGGCGCTGGTGGGCCAAATGATCCGCGACTGGTCCGGGCCCCGGCAGCCGGAGGACGAGGCGATCGCGGTCTACCGGCGGGCGATGAGCATCCCGTCGACGGCGCACTGCTCGATCGAGCCGTACCGCTGGATGGTGCGGTCGATGGCGCGCCCCGACGGACTGCAGTTCAACCGCCGGATGAAGATGCCCGTACGGGTCCCCACGCTGCACCTGCACGGCTCGCTCGACCCCGTGATGCGCACCCGCAGCGCGGCCGGCTCCGGCCAGTACGTCGAGGCGCCGTACCGCTGGCGGCTGTTCGACGGCCTGGGCCACTTCCCGCACGAGGAGGACCCGGTGGCGTTCTCCACTGAGCTGATCAACTGGCTCAAGGACCCGGAACCGGATCGCTGAACGGCCGGGCGCGGCAGCGGGCCGACGGCAACCGGGGCTTTGGGCCCGACCGTTGAGGGTTGTGCCCACCTGCCGTGCGTATCCGCCGTGGGCGCCTGCCGTGCATACCTGCCGTGCGCACGGTTCCGTCGTGGGTCCGCTTCCCGCTGAGCGGGCGGCGCGAACCGCTCGGCGGGGCCCGCCACCCGAAGCTCGAACGCTCGTATGACGAACAGCCACTTGCCTGGCGCATAGGCCAATTGGCGGCCCCCGAGGCGGTTACGGACCTTGGGGCACGGGCAGAGTCGAGGGTATGGGCTGGACGCACGACTACCGTGACGTGGCACGCAACCGCCGCAGCAGTGCCGCTGTAGTGGGTACTCAGGACAGGGGAACCCCGGACCTCGGGTCCGGCCAATCCCCCGATCCGGCGCACCCCATGGGCATCCCACGCATCCTGCGCCGCAGAGCGCGCTGGATGAGCGCGCGACTACGCCATCCCCGTGCCTGAACGACGGCGCACCTGAATCCAGGCGTACCTCAATCGGCCGCACCGCCGGCAGGGCGCAGGAAGCACGTCTCCCCGCCCCTGACGCGCCCCACGGCGCGTGTCCGGCGCCGCGACCGACCGGCAGGGCCGGGGGGCAACACCTGACCGTGCGCCGGACGCCTGTGAGCGCCGTACGGACACCGCGTGGATGCGTCGGCGGGGAGACACCGCTTGGAGGGCGCCACCCTGGCTGTCGGCCGGGTGGCGCCATCCCGGCTGCCGGTCAGATGGCGCAGCCCTGGCTGTCGACCTGTTGCCTGGCCGTACGTCCCTTGAGGACGTCCTGGCGGATCTCGTCGGCGGTCAGCGCATAGCCGGTGTGCGAGTCGTCCAGCGACTTCGCGAAGACGACGCCGTAGACCTTGCCCTGCGGGGTGAGCAGCGGGCCGCCGGAGTTGCCCTGCCGGACCGTGGCGAAGAGGGAGTAGACATCGCGGCCGACCGTGCCGCGGTGGTAGATGTCCGGGCCGTTGGCCTGGATGCGGCCGCGGATACGGGCGGAGCGGACGTCGTAGCCGCCGTTCTCCGGGAAGCCGGCGACGATGGCGCTGTTGCCGCTGCTCGCGTCCCCGTCGGTGAACTGCAGCGCCGGCGCCTCCAGGGAGGGCACTTCCAGGACCGCGATATCGCGCCGCCAGTCGTAGATCACGACCTTGGCGTCGTACGTACGGCCCTCGCCGCCCACCTGGACGGTCGGCTCGCGCACACCGCCGACCACATGGGCGTTGGTCATCACACGGTGCCGGCCGAAGACGAAGCCGCTGCCTTCGAGGACCTTGCCGCAGCCGGGGGCCGTGCCGACGACCTTGACGATGCTGCGCCTCGCTTGCGCCGCCACCGGGCTGGAGGCCAGCCGGGGGTCGGGCGCCGGCACGTTGTGGATCGGCTCGTTGGAGAACGGCGTGAAGACCTGCGGGAAGCCGTTCTGCGCGAGGACCGAGGAGAAGTCCGCGAACCAGGTGCCGGCCTGCGGGGGCATCACCTGGGACACACCGAGCAGCACCTTGGAGTTGCGGACCTCCTTGCCGAGCGTCGGCAGGGACGTACCGGCCAGCGCCGAGCCGATCAGCCAGGCGACCAGCAGCATCGCCAGGACGTTGACCAGCGCGCCGCCGGTCGCGTCCAGGGCTCTCGCCGGTGACCAGGTGATGTACCGGCGCAGCTTGTTGCCCCAATGGGTGGTGAGCGCCTGTCCCACGGATGCGCACACGATCACGATGGCAACCGCCGCGATGGCCGCGAAGCTGCCGGGTGTCGCGTCTCCGGTGATCTCGTTCCAGATCACGGGCAGCAGATAGACCGCGATCAGACCGCCTCCGAGGAAGCCGATCACGGACAGGATGCCGACGACAAAGCCTTGCCGATAGCCGATGATCGCGAACCACACGGCCGCGACCAGTAGCAAGATGTCCAGGACGTTCACGCCGGACACCGTCTCATGAGCGCCAGTCCAGTGGGACCGCCTTGTCACGGTCCCACGGAATCTCCCAGCCGGCGTAGTGCAGGATCCGGTCGATCACTCCGGCCGTAAAACCCCAGACCAGGGCATTCTCGACAAGGAAGGCAGCTCCGGTGTGGCCACTGGGATGGCGGGTTGTCACCCGATGGGCCGGGTCCGTGAGATCCGCCACGGGAACCGTGAAGACCCGGGCGGTCTCCGCCTGGTCGACCGCGCCGACCGGGCTCGGCCGGCGCCACCACCCCAGGACCGGTGTCACCACGAAGCCGCTGACGGGGATGTAGAGCCGCGGCAGCACGCCGAAGACCTGCACGCCGGACGGATCGAGGCCGGTCTCCTCCTGGGCCTCGCGCAGCGCCGCCCGCACGGGGCCGGGGCCGTCGGGGTCGCCGTCCTCCGGATCGAGGGCGCCACCGGGGAAGGAGGGCTGGCCGGCATGCGAACGCAGGGTCCCGGCGCGCTCCATCAGGAGCAGTTCGGGGCCGCGGGCACCGTGGCCGAAGAGGATGAGCACCGCGGACTGCCGGCCTCCGCTCCTGGGCGGCAGGAAACGGCTCAGCTGGCGTGGCTCGATCGTGGCGGCCGCGCGGGCCACCGGGGTCAGCCACTCGGGCAGGCCGTCGGCGGTGACCGTGGCGTCCCGGCCGGACGCCAGGTCGGGCGCCACGTCGGGCGCCGTCTCGGACGCCTCGCCGGACGACGCCGCGCGGACGTCCGCCTCCTCGCCGTACCGCTGCTCCCGTGCGCTCCTCATACGCGCCCCCTCAGGCCTGGCGTCGATCGTCGGTCACCTTTGGCGGCCGCCTCATGAGGCGGCCACAGGGGGCGCCATCGGGGGCGCGGGCTTCCCCGGATAGCCGGCCGGCGGCTTCAGCCGCTGACCCGGCTGACCGCCGAGCTCATACTTCAGCAGCTTCTTCGCCTTCTCCGGGTCCGTCTCGCCCTCGCCGTACGCGGGGCACAGGGGGGCGATGGGGCAGGCGCCGCAGGCGGGCTTGCGGGAGTGGCAGACGCGGCGGCCGTGGAAGACCACCCGGTGCGAGAGCATCGTCCACTCGCTCCTGGGGAAAATCTCGGCGACATCCGCCTCGACCTTCTCGGCGTCCTCGGCGGTGGTCCAGCCGAAACGGCGGGCGAGTCGGCCGAAGTGGGTGTCGACGGTGATGCCCGGGACGCCGAAGGCGTTGCCCAGCACCACGTTGGCGGTCTTGCGGCCGACCCCGGGGAGGGTGACGAGGTCTTCCAGGCGGCCCGGCACCTCACCGTCGAAGCGGTCGCGCAGCGCGGCCGACAGACCGAGCAGCGACTTCGTCTTGGCCCGGAAGAAGCCGGTCGGCCGGATCAGCTCCTCCAGCCGCTCCGGGTCCATGGCGGCCATGTCCTCGGGCGTCGGGCAGACCGCGAAGAGGCGCGGGGTGGTCTGGTTGACCCTCAGGTCTGTGGTCTGCGCGGACAGGACCGTGGCGACCAGCAGCTCGAAGGGGTTGGTGAAATCCAGCTCGGGGTGGGCGTACGGATACAGCTCGGCCAGCTCGCGGTTGATCCGGCGGGCCCGCCGCACCATGGCGGCCCGCGACTCGGGCTTGCGCGCGGGGGCCTTCTTGGCGGCGGTCTTCGGGGCGGTCTTCTCGGCCGTGGTCTTCTTGGCCGCCGTCTTTGCGGCGATTGTCTTCTTTGCGGCGGCCGTCTTCGGCGTCGTCGTCTTCTTTGACGCCGCCGTCCGCTTTGCCGGGGCTGTCTCCGTGGCAGCCGCCTTCTTCGTGACGGCCTTCTTGGCGACGGCCTTCTTGGCGGTGGCCTTCTTGGCTGTGGCCTTCTTCGTGACGGCCTTCTTCGCCGCGGCCTTCGAGGCCGCCGCCGGCTGCTCTGGAGTTTCGTTCACGGCGGCCTTCTTCCCTGCCGAGGTCCTGCCTACCGAGGTCTTCTTCACGGAGGTCTGCACGGTGGTGTCCTGCGCCGCCGGTCGCGACGCGCCAGGCTTGTGGGTGCCCGGCGCCCTGCCGGACGTCACCCCGGAGGGCGGTTTGTTACTTTTATCGGAATTCGATGTGCGGCCGGACGGCTGTTCGCCCACAGCGGAATCACGCCCTGCGCTCACTCTTCCGGCCCCCACTCCTCTGCTCTCACCGGCGTATTGGACACTCGGCCAGACTAAGGCCAGCCACTGACATCCGGCTTGATCGCTGTGATTCCTGACCCCAATCGGCCCCCTGCCTTATGGCTCGGGGCACCGGTCCGGCAAACTTGTGATTGATCGCACTGTTTTGCATTCCGGCATGATGGGGACCACAGTCCCCCGGAGCATGTCGACAAGGAGAGATCTCGTGGACGACGTTCTGCGGCGCGCACCGCTCTTCGCGGCGCTCGATGACGAGCAGGCGGCCGAGCTGCGCGCCTCAATGGGAGAGGTCACGCTCGCCCGCGGCGACGCCCTGTTCCACGAAGGGGACCCCGGCGACCGCCTGTACGTGGTCACCGAGGGCAAGGTGAAGCTGCACCGCACTTCCCCGGACGGCCGGGAGAACATGCTCGCCGTTCTCGGCCCCGGAGAGCTGATCGGGGAGCTGTCGCTCTTCGACCCCGGCCCGCGCACGGCCACGGCTTCCGCCCTCACCGAGGTCAAGCTCCTCGGCCTGGGCCACGGCGACCTTCAGCCCTGGCTGAACGCCCGGCCCGAGGTGGCCACGGCCCTACTGCGTGCGGTTGCCCGCCGACTGCGCAAGACCAACGACCAGATGTCCGATCTGGTCTTCTCGGACGTACCGGGCCGGGTGGCCCGCGCCCTGCTCGACCTGTCGCGCCGCTTCGGCGTGCAGTCCGAGGAGGGCATCCACGTCGTCCACGACCTCACGCAGGAGGAGCTGGCCCAGCTGGTCGGCGCCTCCCGCGAGACGGTCAACAAGGCCCTAGCGGACTTCGCGGGCCGCGGCTGGCTGCGTCTGGAGGCGCGCGCCGTGATCCTGCTGGACGTCGAGCGGCTGGCCAAGCGCTCGCGCTGACCCCTCGCAGGCATCCTGGAAGGGCCCCGCTCCGGCGGGGCCCTTCGTCATGAGGTCACACAGGCGTCATGAGGACACACGGGCGTCATGAGGACACACGGGCCGCCGCTTCCTCCGGCCGTCGTCCTCGTGGCCCGCCGGACCCACCGAACCGTCGTCCCCGTGGCCCGCCGGACCCACCGCCCGTCGTCCCCCTGGTGCGCCCCCGGTAATCAGGTCGCCGCACCTCCGCCCTTCTGGCCATAGTGGCGCCATGACCAACGGCGCGGGGCTGGACCGGGACGGCTACTTTCTGCGGGAAGGCTCCCTGGACCGCGTCTCCGCGCCGTTCGCGCCCGTCGTGGCGGAGCTCGGTGCCGGGATCGGCGCGAACTTCGGCCCCGGCCGCCTGCACAGCAGCTATCTTTTCGGCAGCGTCCCGCGCGGCACCGCCGTCCCCGGGGTCTCCGACCTCGACGCGCTGATCGCCCTGCGGGACGAGCCGACCGATGCCGACCGTGCTGCCGTCCGCGCCGTCGAGAGCAGCCTGGATGCCGCGTTTCCGCAGATCAACGGCGCGGGAATCCTGCTGTTCGGCGTGCACCGGCTGCGCAGCGAGCGGGAGCGGTACGACCTCGCGTGGTTCGTGGCCTGCCTGTGCACCCCGGTCAGCGGCCCTGATCTCGCCGCCGAGCTGCCCCGCTACCGTCCCACCTCGCTCCTCGCCCGCGAAACCAACGGCGACCTCTTCCGCAGCCTGCCCGGTCTGCGCGAGAAGGCCGCGGCGGCCACGACGGAAGCCGAGCGCACCCGGCTGACCCGGGGTGTGGCGCGCCGGCTGGTGCGCACCGGATTCACCCTGGTCATGCCGCGCTGGGGCGGCTGGACGAGCGATCTCACCGAGTCCGCCGAGGTGTTCGGCCGCTACTACCCGGCGCACGCCGAGCAGATGCACGCCGCGGCACGCGCCGCCCGGGCGCCCGCCGCATACCCGGAGCTGCTGGATGAACTGCTCACCGGCCTCGCCCCCTGGCTGGCCACGGAATACCTGGCCGTCCACGGGGCGAAGACGCCGCCGCCCCGGGCGGGCTGACGGCGCCTCTCAGCCGGGGCCGGGGCCAGGACCGGGGCCAGGGACAGGGCCGGGGCCAGGGCCAGGACCAGGGCCAGTCCTCGCCGTCGGCCCCGCTCGGCCGACGGCCCGGCCCGGAGTTCCCCGGCCGGGCCGTCGGCACTCGTCCCCGCCGGCCGCCGGCCGCCGTCAGCTCTCGATCAGCCCGTGTTCGCCCAGGTAGTCCAGCTGTGCCCGGACGGACAGCTCGGCGGCCGGCCACAGCGAGCGGTCGACATCGGCATAGACGTTCGCGACGACCTCGGCGGGTGAGCGGTGGCCGGCCTCGACCGCGGTCTCCACCTGGGCGAGCCGGTGCGCGCGGTGCGCCAGATAGAACTCCACCGCCCCTTGGGCATCATTCAGCACCGGCCCGTGCCCCGGGAGGACCGTCGCCACCCCGTCGTCGACCGTCAGGGAGCGCAGCCGGCGCAGCGAGTCCAGGTAGTCGCCCAGCCGCCCGTCGGGGTGTGCGACCACGGTGGTGCCGCGCCCCAGGATCGTGTCGCCGGTGAGGACCGCGCGGTCGGCCGGGAGGTGGAAGGAGAGCGAGTCCGCGGTGTGGCCGGGTGTGGGCACCACGCGCAGTTCCAGGCCTCCGGTGGTGATGACATCGCCCGCGTCCAGCCCCTCGTCGCCCAGGCGCAGCGCCGGGTCCAGCGCCCGTACGGCCGAACCGGTCAGCTCGGCGAAACGGGCGGCGCCGTCGGAGTGGTCGGGGTGACCGTGGGTCAGCAGGGTCAGCGCGATGCGCTTGCCGGCCCGCTCGGCGGTGTCGATGACGGCCCGCAGATGGCTCTCGTCGAGCGGGCCGGGGTCGATGACGACGGCGAGATCGGAGTCCGGCTCGGCGACGATCCAGGTGTTGGTGCCGTCCAGCGTCATCGGCGACGGGTTCGGGGCCAGTACGCACCGGGCCCGCGCGGTCGCCTGCCCGGCGATCACACCGCCACGGGGCTGACCGGGGAGGGCGGATGCTTCGGTCATGCGGGGGTCCCTCCCGAGGGGCTGCGGCTGTCCGAGGGGCCGGGGCTGTCCGAGGGGCCGGGGCCGTCCGAGGGGCCGGGGCCGTCCGAAGGGCCGGGGCCGTCCGAAGGGCCGTCGTCGTCCCCGGGGGCACGGGTGCCGGCAGGCGTACCGGAATCAGCACCGGCATCGACACCGGCGCCGGCCCGGGCATCGGTCTGTGCGATGTGCTTGGTGAACTCGTCGTACCCAGGCCAGCTCAACTCGATCTCGCCGCCCACGAGACGGGCCCGCGCCAGCACCGGCGTCAGGTTCTGCGCCTCCGCCGCGGCCAGCACCTCCGCTGAGGTGGCGTACGGCTGGAGCGAGCGCAGGGTCGCGATGGTCGGCGGCATCATCAGCAGCTCACCGCGGTCGTAGCCGGCCGCCGCCTCCCGCGGCGGGGTCCACACCGTACGGTCCGCCTCCGTGGAGGCGTTCCAGGTCCGCTGGCCCTCGGGGAGCGCCGCGACGAAGAACCAGGTGTCGTAGCGCCGCGGCTCGAACTCGGGGGTGATCCAGCGGGCCCAGGCACCGAGCAGATCGGAGCGCAGGACCAGGCCGCGGCGGCCCAGGAAGTCGGCGAAGGACAGCTCATGGGCGACGAGGGCGGCGCGGTCGGCCTCCCAGTCCTCGCCGGTGGTGTCCGCGACGACCGTGTCGGCCGAGGCGCCCGCGAGCAGCACGCCCGCCTCCTCGAACGTCTCACGGACCGCGGCGCAGACGATGGCCTGCGCGGTCGCCGGGTCGACGCCCATACGGACCGCCCACTGGGCGCGCGACGGTCCTGCCCAGGCCACCGGTCGCTCGTCACGTGGATCGACGGAGCCGCCCGGATAGGCATACGCGCCTCCCGCGAAGGCCATGGAGGTACGTCTGCGCAGCATGTGGACGGTGGGGCCGCCGGAGGCGGAGTCCCGCAGCAGCAGGACGGTGGCGGCCCGCCGGGGCTCGGCGGGGGTCAGCTCGCCGTTCGCGAGTGCCCGGATGCGGTCCGGCCACTCCGGTGGGTACCACTGGCCGTTGGTCGTGGACGACATGGCCGGATGCTATGCGCTCGCGCGCGGATGTTCGAGGGCGTCTTTCGCGCCGGAGGGCCCCTGCTGACGAGGGGCCCTCCGGCAGACGGCGCACGCCTCGGGCCCAGAGCCCTTACGGGTCTTGCCCGGCGCCCTTACGGGGTGTCTTCCCGGCGCCGTTACAGGGTGTCTACTCGGCGATCTCGACCTGGATCTCGACCTCGACCGGGGCGTCCAGCGGCAGCACCGCCACACCCACCGCGGACCGGGCGTGCACGCCCTTGTCGCCGAGGATCTCGCCCAGCAGCTCGCTGGCGCCGTTGAGGACACCCGGCTGGCCGGTGAAGTCCGGCGCGGAGGCCACAAAACCGACGACCTTCACGACCCGCTGGATCTTGTCGAGGTCACCGATGACGGACTTCACGGCGGCCAGCGCGTTGAGTGCGCAGGTCGCGGCAAGTTCCTTGGCCTGCTCGGCGCTGACCTCGGCACCGACCTTGCCGGTGACCGGCAGCGCGCCGTCCACCATCGGCAGCTGGCCCGAGGTGTACACATAGGCGCCGGAGCGCACGGCGGGCTGGTAGGTGGCCAGCGGCGGCACGACCTGGGGCAGCTTGTGCCCGAGCGCCGCGATCTTGTCCTCCGCCGCGCTCACGCCTTCTCCCGCTTCAGGTAGGCCACCAACTGCTCGGGGTTGTTCGGGCCGGGCACGACCTGGACGAGCTCCCAGCCGTCCTCGCCCCAGGTGTCCAGAATCTGCTTCGTCGCGTGCACCAGCAGCGGCACGGTCGCGTATTCCCACTTGGTCATGGGCCGAGCGTAATGCCTGTCCAGGAACGCGGTGGACGCCGTCCGCCGCGGGCCGCCCGCACCCCTGCCGTGCGGCGCTCCGGCGGCGCGGCCGCCGCACCCCTACGGAGCATTCCGGACCCTTCCCGGAGAAGCCGCGGGAAGATTCTCCGGGGCTTCCCAGGTGTATCCCGTGCGTAGCCGGGACGCGGACTGGTTAGGCTCCTTTGCGTGAGCAGGCTCCATGTCGTCAGCGGCAAGGGCGGTACCGGCAAGACCACGGTCGCCGCTGCCCTCGCCCTCGCCCTGGCCACCGAGGGACGGCGAACCCTCCTGGTCGAGGTCGAGGGCCGGCAGGGCATTGCCCAGTTGTTCGAGACAGAAGCGCTTCCTTACGAGGAACGCAAGATCGCGGTGGGTCCGGCATCGGACGGTGCGTCGCCGTGGGGCTCCCCCCGGACGGAGTCCGCGGCAGAGCCCTCCCGGGGCGGCGGTGGAAGACGGTCGGGCGGGGAGGTCCACGCCCTGGCCATCGACGCCGAACGCGCCCTTCTGGACTACCTCCAGATGTTCTACAAGCTCGGCAGCGCGGGCCGGGCGCTGAAGAAGCTCGGCGCGATCGACTTCGCCACGACCATCGCGCCGGGCCTGCGGGACGTCCTGCTGACAGGAAAGGCGTGCGAAGCGGTGCGCCGCAAGGACAAGAGCGGAAAGTTCGTCTACGACGCGGTCGTGATGGACGCCCCGCCGACCGGCCGGATCACCCGCTTCCTGAACGTCAACGACGAGGTCGCCGGCCTCGCGAAGATCGGCCCGATCCACAATCAGGCACAGGCCGTGATGCGGGTCCTCAAGTCGCCCGAGACCGCGGTGCATCTGGTGACGCTCCTGGAGGAGATGCCGGTCCAGGAGACCGCGGACGGCGTCGCCGAGCTGCGCGCCGCCGGCATCCCCGTGGGCGGCGTCGTCATCAACATGACCCGCCCGGCGCTGCTGGACAACGGCGCCCTCGACAGCGCCGCCCGCGGGGCGCGTACGGGCGTCGCCAAGGCGCTCTCCGAGGCCGGTCTGGGCGGCGCCCGCCGCGGCGGCCTGGCGGACCGGCTGATCGACCCCCTGCTGGAGCAGGCGCGCGAACACGCCGAGCGGGTGGAGCTGGAGCGCGCCGAACACGCCGAACTGACCGCAATCGGCCTGCCCACCTATGAGTTGGAGCTGCTCCCCGAGGGAGTGGACCTCGCCGGGCTCTACCGTCTGGCGAGAGACCTGCGGAAACAGGGGCCCATATGACCTCGGACACCACGACGCTGGACGCCTCGGCCCCGCGGCTCGAGGTCGATGCGCTGATCGACGACCCGCACACCCGCATCGTGGTGTGCTGCGGCTCGGGCGGCGTAGGCAAGACCACGACCGCCGCGGCCCTGGGCGTACGTGCCGCCGAGCGCGGCCGCAGGGTCGTCGTGCTGACCATCGACCCGGCCAGACGGCTGGCCCAGTCCATGGGTATCTCCGAGCTCGACAACGTCCCGCGCCAGGTCAAGGACGTCGACGAGAGCGCGGGCGGCGAACTGCACGCGATGATGCTGGACATGAAGCGCACCTTCGACGAGATCGTCGAGGGCCATGCGGATGCCGACCGGGCCCGCGCCATCCTGGAGAACCCCTTCTACCAGTCCCTGTCGGCCGGCTTCGCGGGCACACAGGAGTACATGGCCATGGAGAAGCTCGGCCAGCTCCGCGCGAACGACGAGTGGGACCTGATCATCGTCGATACCCCGCCGAGCCGCTCCGCACTGGACTTCCTCGACGCGCCCAAGCGCCTCGGCTCCTTCCTGGACGGCAAGTTCATCCGGGTGCTGATGGCGCCGGCGAAGGTCGGCGGCCGGGCCGGCATGAAGTTCCTCAACGTCGGCATGTCGATGATGACCGGCACCCTCAGCAAGCTCATGGGCGGCCAACTGCTGCGCGATGTGCAGACGTTCGTGGCCGCCATGGACACCATGTTCGGCGGCTTCCGCACCCGCGCGGACGCCACCTACCGCCTGCTGCAGGCTCCCGGCACGGCGTTCCTCGTGGTGGCCGCGCCGGAGCGGGACGCGCTGCGCGAGGCGGCGTACTTCGTCGAGCGGCTGGCCGCCGAGCAGATGCCGCTGGCCGGTCTCGTGCTGAACCGGGTGCACGGCAGCGGCGCCGCCCAACTGAGCGCCGAGCGCGCCCTGGCCGCCGCGGAGGCCCTGACCGACCGTATGGCGGAGGACACCCACGCGGACACCACGCCGGAAGCGGTCTCGGACACGATGCCGGACACGGACACGCAAACGCCTTTGAACACCGCCACGGACGCCGGGGCGGCCCCGGTCGCAACGGCCGGCCCCGGCCACGGCTCCGCCATGGACGCCGACCCCGCTCCCGGCCGCGCAGAAAATAATCTTGAAACCATCGGCATTGTGGATCTCGACGGCGGGAAGGCTGGATCACGTACCGCCGGCGGCCTCTCCCCCGCTGCCGCGGCGGATCATGTAGCACCCACGTCGGTCTCGGCGGCGCAACTGGCCGCCGGGCTGCTACGGCTGCACGCGGAGCGTATGCAGGTCCTCGCGCGCGAACGTCGCACGCGGGACCGCTTCACCGCGCTGCATCCCGAGGTTCCGGTGACCGAGGTCGCCGCGCTGCCCGGCGATGTTCATGACCTCGCAGGGCTGCGCGCCATCGGCGACCGCCTGGCGCTGAACCCCACGGACACCGACGGCCCCATGGACACCCACAGTTGAGCCGTACGCACGGCCGACTCAGTCACTCACCCCACAGCGCCACTCACCCCACAGCGCCCGACACCCCTCACAAAAGGCCTCTCACCAGCGCGCACAACAGGTAGGCACACGCGCACCGGCCCATCCACAGGCAGGCGCATGTCACACACAGCCAAGTGTCACACCGCACCACCTGCACGCGCCCCGGGCGCCCCACACCTGGCAGCCCAGCTACCGGACGCCCCACTCCCGGCGTACCTAACTCCCGTACGCCGTCACGACACTGATGGCACGCCACCACACAGCACGCAGAACGCGCCACCAGCCAAAACTTCTCGGCCACATCTCCCGGCCGCCGTCTGCGGGCTACGGGCCACAGCCCGCAGTAGCCCGCCTACCCGACCGCGGCGAACTCGTCGAAGATCTCGTCCTCGCAGTCCAACGGCAGGATGCCCGTGCTGCGCTCGTACTCCGTGCGCGCTGTCTCCAACAGCCGGCGCCATGACGTCACGGTCGGGCGGCGACGCAGCAGCGCCCTCCGCTCGCGCTCGGTCATCCCGCCCCACACGCCGAACTCCACCCGGTTGTCCAGGGCATCGGCCAGGCATTCCGTGCGTACCGGACACCCGGTGCACACTGCCTTGGCGCGGTTCTGCGCTGCCCCTTGTACGAACAGTTCATCCGGATCGGTAGTGCGGCAGGCTGCCTGTGCACTCCAGTCGGTTACCCAGCTCATGCTGGCGCCGTCCTCTCCCGAATCGAGGCTCCCCCACGGCGGCAATCGGCATATTCACCGTTGCCAGTTGAGGACGTTACGGAAGGCAGGCAGGGCGCAACACCCCCTTCGGGCCCAATCTTGAATGGCCCGAACGGACTATGCGTACGCGGCAGATCACCCAACGGAGTGACCGAACGGCATACGTCACGTTACGCACAAGACAGGACAGTTCACCGTCCTGACACGGGGTTTCTCTCGACACACACGGGCACGTGGGGGCGCGGCCCACGGGAGGAGGGGGTTGACGAACCGATGCGTAACCGTTCAGCTGTGGTAGCTGAGAACAGGCTAAACGAACAGGTGCGCCCCTGTCCGGCGATTGAGAACGTAGGGTGCCCTCATGCCTAAGAAGCGTGATGGCGGGGGTCTGCCCAAGACTCAGCAGGCCGCCAAGTTCCTCGGTGTCAGCGTCCTGGCCGGAGCGGTGCTCGCCGGGCTTGCGCTCCCGGCGGCCGGGGCGCTGGGCCTGACCGCCAAGGGATCGGTCGAGGGCTTCGACGACATTCCGGCGAACCTCAAGACGCCGCCGCTCAGCCAGCGGACCCGGATTCTGGACGCCAAGGGCGGCGAGATCGCCAAGGTCTACTCCCGTGACCGTACGGTCGTCGACCTCAAGGACATGTCGCCGTACATCCAGAAGGCGATCGTCGCGATCGAGGACGCGCGCTTCTACCAGCACGGTGCCGTGGACGTGAAGGGCATCCTGCGGGCGCTCAACAAGAACGCCCAGTCCGGCGCGGTCTCCCAGGGCGCCTCGACGCTGACCCAGCAGTATGTGAAGAACGTCTTCATCGAGGAGGCCGGCGACAATCCGGACAAGGTCGCGCAGGCCACCCAGCAGACCCTCGGCCGCAAGGTCAAGGAGCTCAAGTACGCGATCCAGGTCGAGAAAGAGCTCGGCAAGCGCAAGATCCTGCAGAACTACCTCAACATCACGTTCTTCGGGCAGCAGGCCTACGGCATCGAGGCGGCCGCCCAGCGCTACTTCAGCAAGCACGCCAAGGACCTGAACCTCGGGGAGTCGGCGCTGCTGGCGGGCATCGTCCAGTCGCCCAGCCGCTATGACCCGGTCAATGACCCGCAGGAGGCCACCCGGCGGCGCAACACCGTGCTGCAGCGGATGGCCGATATGAAGGACGTCACCCAGGCGGAGGCCGACGCGGCCGCCCAGAAGCCGATCAAGCTGGCGGTCAGCCGCCCCAAGAACGGCTGCATCACCGCCACCAACGGCGCCGGCTTCTTCTGCGACTACATCCGCACGGTCTTCCTGCACGACAAGTCGTTCGGCAAGACCCGGAAGGTCCGCCTGAAGCGGTGGAACGAGGGCGGCATGACCATCCGCACCACCCTCGACCCGCAGACCCAGAAGTCGGTGCAGGCGTCACTCAAGGACCACGTCTACGAGGACGACCCGGTCGCCTCGGCCGCCACCATCGTCGAACCGGGCACCGGCAAGATCCTCGGCATGGGCCAGTCGCGCCCGTACGGGTTCGGTGCGAACGAGACCGTGATCAACCTCTCGGTCAACCACGACAAGGGCGGCGGCGCCGGATATCTGCCCGGCTCGACCTTCAAGCCGGTGGTCGCGGCGGCCGCCCTGGAGCAGGGGACGAATCCGGAGCAGGAGTACCCGTCGCCGTACCGGATGCCGTACCCCAGTCCCGTCCAGACCTGTGACGGCGAATGGCAGGGCAACGGCTCCGAGAACGTCGAGAACGAGAACAAGGAAGAGGTCGGCCCGTACGCCATGAAGGAGGCGACCGCGAAGTCGGTCAACACCTACTTCGTGCAGCTGATCAGTGACATCGGCGTCTGCCCCGTGGTCGGCATGGCGCAGAAGATGGGCATCGAGCGGGCGGACGGCAAGCCGCTGCAGCAGGTTCCGTCGATGACACTCGGCACCCAGGAGATGTCGCCGCTCACGATGGCGGCCGGCTACGCCGCGTTCGCCGGCGGCGGCCGGTACTGCTCACCGGTGGCCATCGAGTCGATCACCGACGCGCGCGGCCGCGCACTGAAGGTCCCGCAGACCAGCTGCCGCACCGCCATGTCGAAGAAGACCGCGGACACGATCAACACGCTGCTCAAGGGCGTGGTCGAGGACGGCACCGGCAAGGAGGCCGGGCTCAAGGGCCGCGACAGCGCCGGCAAGACCGGCACCACCGACAGCCGCTACGCCGCCTGGTTCGTCGGGTACACCCCCAACGCGGCCGGCGCGGTCTGGGTCGGCGACCCGCAGCACAAGCGCAAGATGTACAACATCACCATCGGCGGCGTGCCCCACGACAAGGTCTACGGCGCCGACACCCCCGGCCCCATCTGGCGCGACGCCATGTCCGGCGCGCTGGCCGACCGGCCCGCGCCCACCCTGCCCACCGTCGCGATCGACGATCCCGCGAAGGACAAGAACCAGGGCGACGAGGGCGACAAGGGCCGCGGCAAGCACAAGCCCGGCCGGGGCGGCCGCGGCGGCGACAACAAGCCGGGCGGCGGCTGGCACATCCCCGGCTTCCCCGACATCCTGGGCGGCGGCAACGGCGGCTGGTGAACGGCCGCTGCTGAACCGCCGATCGGCCCGTACGGCGGCGACGGATACCGGCCCGTACGGCGAAAGTCGCCGGCCAGTATGACGAAAGAGGAGGGGCGCCCCACACCATGGGGGCGCCCCTCCTTCTTCCCTGAAAAACTCCGTCCGGCCGTTCAGCCGGCGAGCAGCTTCTTCACCACCGCGGCCACCCGGCCGCCCTCGGCGCGGCCCGCCACCTGCGGGTTGACGATCTTCATCACGGCGCCCATCGCCCGCGGCCCCTCGGCACCTGCGCCCTTGGCCTCCGCCACGGCCGCCGCGACCAGCTGCTCCAGCTCCTCGTCGGTCAGCTGCTTGGGCAGATAGTCGGCGAGCACCTCGCCCTCGGCGCGCTCCCGCTCGGCCGAATCGCCCCGGCCGCCCTTCTCGAAGGCGTCCGCGGCCTCCCGGCGCTTCTTCGCCTCCCGCGCGATGATCTTCTCGACCTCGTCGTCGGACAGCTCGCGCGCCTCGGTGCCCGCGACCTCTTCCTTCTGGATCGCGGTCAGCGTGAGACGGAGGGTGGAGGAACGCAGTTCGTCGCGCGCCTTGATCGCGGTGGTGAGGTCGTCCTGCAGCTTGGACTTGAGCGTGGTCATGCCGTTGAGTATGCCCTCACCCGCCGACAACCACCGCGCCTTTTCCTCCCGGCCCACCACGCCCACCTCCCGGCGGGGCGGCTCCCTCCCGCTGCACTTACCCCTCGCACTCTGCGACGATGGGGACCATGCGCGCGCGATACGGAGTACCCCTGACCCTGACCGCAGTCGGCGCGGCCGGCCTGGCCTACGCCGCGGGATTCGAAGTCCGCTCCTTCCGCCTCCGGCGCGTCACCGTGCCCGTACTGCCCCGCGGCATGCGGCCGTTGCGCGTTCTGCAGGTCTCCGACATCCACATGGTCAGCGGACAGCGCAAGAAGCAGCGCTGGCTGCAGTCGCTCGCCGGGCTGCGACCCGACTTCGTCATCAACACGGGCGACAACCTCTCCGACACCGAGGGCGTTCCCGAGGCGCTGGACGCGCTCGGCCCGCTGATGGAATTCCCCGGCGCCTACGTCTTCGGCTCCAACGACTACTACGGCCCCAAGCTGCGCAATCCCGCCCGCTACCTCATCGAGCGGACCCAGGGCCGCCACGGCCTCAACGGCAACGCACCCGCCGTGGGCGTCGTCCACAACCCGTGGGAAGAGCTGCGCGACGCCTTCGACGCGGCCGGCTGGGTCGGCCTGTCCAATTCCCGCGGCCGCCTCAAGCTGGAGGGCATCGAGATCGCCCTGACCGGCCTGGACGACCCGCACATCAAGCGTGACCGCTACGCCGAGGTCGCCGGCGGCCCGGAATCCGGCGCCGATCTCTCGCTGGCCGTCGTACACGCCCCCTACCTGCGCTCCCTGGACGCCTTCACCGCCGACGGCTATCCGCTGATCCTGGCCGGCCACACCCACGGCGGCCAGCTCTGCATCCCCTTCTACGGTGCCCTGGTCACCAACTGCGACATCGACACCGACCGCGTGAAGGGCCTGTCCACCCACACCGCCGCCGGGCACACCTCGTACCTCCACGTCTCCGCCGGCTGCGGCACCAACCGCTACACCCCGGTCCGCTTCGCCTGCCCCCCGGAGGCGACGCTGCTGACCCTTACGGCGCGGGACTGACCCTTACGGCGGGGGACTGACCCTTCGGCGGGCGGCTGACCCTTCGGCGGGCGTTTTGCCCGACGGGGTCTCCCGCACCCGTTGATCATCCCTCTACCGTGGAGGGATGTCCGATCCCACCCGGACCTCGCAGTCCACGCGCCACGCCACCGGCCCGGCCGGCGCCGCCGCCCGCACCCCGGCAGCGGCCGTTGCCCCCACCAGCCGCCACCCCCTGGCAGCCGCCTTCCGTCTCCTCATCACCGCGGCGGCCCTGACGGGACTCGTCCTGGCGGCCCTCGGCACCGCCGACCCGGCCCAGCTCCTCACCCGCTTCACCGTGCAGGCCAACATCGCCGCAGCGCTGGTCTCCGCCTGCTCCGCGCACCGCGCCTGGACCGGCCGCCACCCCGTAAGCCCCCGCATCGCCGGCGCGCTCGTCCCCTTCCTCGCCCTCCCCGCCCTCCTCCACCACGTCCTCCCGGCCGCCGACGCCACCGCCTTCGCCTTCGCCTTGCCGTCCACCGGCAACCCCGGCGCCGCCCAAGCCCTCTCCCCTCAGCTCCTCTACGTCTTCACCCCGCTCGCCACCCTCGCCGACTGGCTGCTGCTCACCACGCCCCGCGGTCTCCGCCCCTCCTACGCCTGGCAGTGGCCGGCCTACCCCCTGCTCTACCTCGCCTTCACCCTTGCCCTCCCCACCACCACCGGCGCCCCCTCCCCCACCGTCACCTCCGCCCTCACCCTCGGCCTGGCCATCTGCGCCCTCCCCTTGATCACCATCGGGATCGACCAGGTCAGGCCCGCTCCCCGGCTCCACAACAACCGGATTTCGCCTACGGGGATCAGTCCGCTAAAGTAGAGCTCGTTGCTTCGGGGTGTAGCGCAGCTTGGCAGCGCGCTTCGTTCGGGACGAAGAGGTCGTGGGTTCAAATCCCGCCACCCCGACTGAAGAAACAACATCAGGCCCGGTGCTGAGAGATCAGCACCGGGCCTGATGTGTTGTGCGGCCGCCGCTGTGTGTACGCCTGGAAGCCGTCGAGTCCGGAACCTGTGATGTCGGGCACACTCCACTGTCGCGCCGGTGCCGACCGGCATGCCGGTACCGCCCCTGCCTGCCGAGCCGCTGCGGTACGAAGCAGGTGTAACTTCGCGTCAGGTCGTGAAACCGGCGGGAGCCGAAGCTGCGGCCTCCTCCCGGGTCAGGCGGTAGGCCTTCGGGCGCGGCACTCATGGGCGCCGCCGACGTGGTCTGGAGGGACGAGGGTGCGGACCGCCGGCGGTTCCCTCTTGCTGGACTCCAGGTCCGTACGCCGCCTCGCGATCGCCGGTTCGACGACGGACGGCGGGAGTTGGGCAAAGGTCGAGCCCGCCACGCAGACCACGGCGTAGGTCGTGCCGGTGGTGCACCGTCAAGGCCGCCATGGCCGCGTCGAAGGCTCTGTGCGGACAGGGAAGTTGCTCGGCCCCGGCGATGCGGGGGCTTACGGGGTGGCGGCCGGTCCAGGCGCGGTGACCTCCGCATCCGGCGGCTGGGGGGACCCTTCACGACCGGGCCGGGCCGGCCCCGAAAACATCGCCGCGCCATTCGTCACCGGTCCCTCCCCTCGTGGGGACCGGTGCCGAATGGCGCAGGCGGGGGCGGTCCGCGCGGGTGGCGCGGAGCGTGGACGGTGCCGGGTCCCGAGGTCGCCGGGCGAGCGGTCCGATGGGGACCGGCTCCACGGATTCCCCGGGCTCATGAGCCGAGACCGTCACATGTGGCTCGTGAGTCCGGCAGCAGGTGGCCGGGAACAGGCATCAAGAAGTGCTTTGCCGGGGCTGTGCCGGTGGCTTGTCGGGGTAGGGCACCCCTTGATGCGCCGCTGGGAAGTGATCCTGCCAGGTGAGGTTCCCTCTGAGGAGGTTCCGGTATCGGGCTGCGGTCTTCGCCGCAGGTCAGGCCGCTAAGGTGAGTTTTCCGGTCCGGATGTCCAGATGCGGGGGAAGGAAGGGGGGAGGCCGTGAGTTCCGACTCAGGGGCACGCACAGCCTTCGCGGAACGTCTCGCGCTGCTGTACAAGGAGGCCGGCAACCCTCCGCTCAAGAAGGTGGCCGAGGCGGTCGTGCGGCTCCAGCGGGTCGACGAACGAGGGCGGCCCGTGCGGGTGTCCGTGCAGCGGATCAGCGACTGGCGGCGGGCCAAGAACGTGCCCGCGCAGTTCACCGCGCTCGCCGCGGTGCTGCACGTCCTGATCCCCCAGGCACGGCGCCAGCGGCCCGCTCCGGTGTCCCCGGGCCTGTACGACGCGGCCGAGTGGCAGCGCCTGTGGGAGCGCGCGGTCGGCGACCGCGCCTCGGCAGCCGAGGAAGAGGAGGGGCGCCCCGCGGCCGAGGCGCCGGCCGTCCCCGGCGTGTGCCCCTACCGGGGGCTGGCTTCGTACCGTCAGCAGGACGCCCGGTGGTTCTTCGGCCGGGAGCGGTGCACGGATGCCCTCGTCGCCCAGCTCCGCGCAGCGGAGAAGACGGGTGGCCTGGTCATGCTGGTTGGCGCCTCGGGGGCCGGAAAATCCTCCCTGCTGAACGCCGGGCTGGTGCCCGCACTGCGGAACGGCGCGCTGCGGAACGGCCCGGCGGGCGACGGGAAGAGCCAGCAGGGGAAGGTACTGCAGCTGGTGCCGGGAGCCGATCCGCTCGCCGAGCTGGCCTCCCGGATCCCCGAGCTGGCACCCGTCCTCTCCGCGGCGGGGCAATCGGCGGCGCAGGAGCCCGGCACCGTGCACTTCACGCAGGCGGTGCGGGAGGCGGTCGGGACCTGGGCGGGGCGGGAGGCGTCCGCCACCGCGCGGCCGGTCGTCATCGTGGACCAGTTCGAGGAGGCGTTCACCCTCTGCTCCGACGAGGCGGACCGGCGCACCTTCCTCCAGCTCCTCCACGCCGCCTGCACTCACGGCGGTCCCGGTGCCCCGGCACCCGTGCGCGTCATCCTCGGCATACGCGCCGACTTCTACGACCGGTGCCTCGGGTATCCCGAGCTGGCCGACGCGCTGCAGCACCGGCACATGGTGCTCGGGCCGCTGACCACCACGGAACTGCGCGAGGCGGTGACCGGCCCGGCCAAGGCCGTGGGCCTGGAACTCGAACCGGGGCTGGCGGAGCTGATCGTCCGGGAGGTGAGCGCCGACGGCCCCGGCGGGACGCACGACGCGGGGGTGCTGCCCCTCCTCTCCCACGCCCTGCTCGCCACCTGGCAGCGGCGGAAGGCGGGGCGGCTGACGCTGGCCGGCTACCGCGCGGCGGGCGGCATCCAAGGAGCGGTGGCGGCGACCGCCGAGCGGGCCTGGACCGGTCTCGACCCGACGGCACGCACGGCCGCGCGGCTGCTCCTGCTCCGGCTGGTCCGGCTGGGCGAGGACACCCAGGCCACCCGTCGGCGGGGGACCCGGCGCCAGCTGGCGGACGAGTCGGCGGACCCCCACAAGACGGAGGAGTCGCTGGAAGCGCTGGTGCACGCCCGGCTGGTGACCCTCGACGCGGAGGCCGTGGAGATCACCCATGAAGCGCTGCTCCACGCCTGGCCGCGCCTGCGCGACTGGATCGACGAGGACCGGACCGGCAACCTGCTGCGCCAGCGGCTGGAGGAGGACGGCAGAGCCTGGGAGGGCGCCCACCGTGACGCCTCGCTGCTCTACCGGGGTTCGCGTCTGGAACAGGCCCGCACCTGGGCGCAGTCTGCCGGTGACACCTTTCTGACCCGGAGCGCGGTGGAATTCCTGGCCGCTTCGGTCAAGCTGCGCAAGCGCACGGTGTGGATCAGCCGTGCGGCGGTATCGGCGCTGGCCGTCCTGGCGATACTGGCCGCCGGTTCGGCGGTGGTCGCGTGGCAGCAGCGGGACGACGCGGTGTTCGAGCAGGTGCTCGCCGAAGCCGACCGCGTCCAGCACACGGATCCCTCGCTGTCCGCTCAGCTCGACCTGGTGGCACACCGCTTGCGGCCGGACGACGAGGGCACCGACAACCGGCTGATCTCGACGGTGAACGCACCACTGGCCACCCCGCTGCTCGGCCACACCGGTCCCGTCTACCTCACCGCCTTCAGCCCGAGTGGGCGGATCCTGGCCACCGCGAGCTACGACCGCACCGTCCGGCTGTGGGACGTGGCGGACCCGACGCACCCCAAGCCCCTGGGCAAGCCCCTCACCGGACACACCAGCTGGGTGAGCACCGCCGTCTTCAGCCCGGACGGACACACCCTCGCCAGCGCTTCGGACGACGGCACGATCCGGTTGTGGGACGTGCGCAACCCCAGCCGCCCACGCCCGATCGGTGCGCCCCTGACCGGCCACAACGGCACGGCCTACCTGCTCGCCTTCAGCCCGGACGGACACACGCTGGCCGCCGCCGACGAAGATCACACCGTCCGCCTGTGGGACGTGGCCGACACCCGCCGGCCGCGGAAGCTCGGTGTCCTGACCGGCCACACCGCCGCCGTGCGCTCCGTGGCCTTCAGCCCCGACGGGCGGACCGTGGCGGCCGGCGGCGACGACGCCACGATCAGGCTGTGGAACACGGCCGATCCGCGTCATCCGAAGCCGGTCGGCCCGGTCCTGAAGGGCCACAAGGGCACGGTGCACTCCGTGGCCTTCAGTCCCGACGGCCGCACCCTCGCCAGCGGCAGCGACGACAACACCATCCGGCTCTGGGACGTGGCCGCCCCGCGTCACGCGACGGCGCTGGGTGCGCCCCTGACCGGCCACACCGGTGCCGTGTGGTCCGTGGACTTCAGCCCCGACGGCAGCATGCTCGCCGCCGGCAGCGCGGACGGCACGGCGAGCATGTGGAGCGTCCGCAATCCGGCATATCCGTCGCAGGTCGGCGAACCGCTCGCCGGCAGCAGCGGTGAGATGTACGCCGTGAGCTTCAGCCCCGACGGCCGCACCCTCGCCACCGGGGGTGGCGACAACAAGGTCCGCCTGTGGTCGATGCCGGCATCGGACATGACCGGCCGCATCGGGTCGTTCCGCCCGGACGGGCAGGTGCTCGCCACGGCCGCGCGCGACGACCGGATGCGGCTGTGGAACGTGAAGGATCCCCGGCGGCCCGCATTGCTGGGCAAGCCGTTCCGGCCCGGGAAGGGTGACGTGCGGTGGATGGCCTTCTCCCCCGACGGCCGTACCCTCGCGGTGCGGTCGGGGAGCCGCGCACTGCAGCTGTGGAACGTCACCGACCCCGCGCGGCCCGTCCCCTACGGGCCGCCCCTCACGCTGCGGACCCGGTACGCGGCCGCACTGGCCTTCAGCCCGGACGGGCACACGCTGGCAACCCCCTACGACGACCGCTCCGCTCAGTTGTGGGACGTCCGCGACCCGTCGCGCCCTCATCCGCTCGGTGAACCGCTCACCGGCCACACGGGCTACGTCAACTTCCTCGCCTACAGCCCGGACGGCCGCACTCTCGCCAGCGGCAGCGCCGACGGCACCGTCCGCCTCTGGAAGGCGGCCGACCCGCGTCACGCCACCCTGCTCGGTGCGCCTCTCAAGGGACACCGGGGCCCCGTCAACATGGTCGCCTACAGCCCGGACGGCCGTACCCTGGCCAGCGGCAGCGACGACAACACGGTCCGGCTCTGGGACGTCGCCGACCCCCGCAAATCCACCCCGCTCTCCACCCTCACCGGCCATACCGAGGCGATCGCGTCGGTGACCTTCAGCCAGGACGGCCGCACCCTGGCGAGCGGCGGCAACGACGACATGGTCCGGCTCTGGAACGTCGCGCACCCCTCCACGGCCACTCCCATCGGCCAGTCGATGAGCCCCAACGCGAAGGCCGGCAATTTCCTTTCGTTCCGCCCCGGAAGCCACATCCTGGGGGTATCGAGCGGCGCCGATACCGTCCGGCTGTGGAACCTCGACGCCGACGCGGCCATTCACCGTGTTTGCTCGACCACTCGGGGAGTTCTGACGCCGGGTAATTGGCACGAATATCTGCCCCGCCTTTCGTACGAGCCCCCGTGCGGCGGGTAGCGGGTAGCGGGGGACAGGGCCGAGGCTCGGCCGGCGGCATGCCGCCCGGGTGCCGGGCAGAAACCGTCGGCCGGCTCTGCTGCGCCCCTTCGGCGCAGCGGCACCCCGTCGGTTCCGCAGTGCCCTTTGCTCACGAATTCCACCCCTTGGCGCACCACCCTGCGTGATCCCCCTCACAAACCCTCGAAGTTGCCGGGAAGTTGGCTCCCGCAGGAGAGGCAGCCTTGTTAGTCTTGGCGTCAGCCCGATCGCTGGTGCATCCCCCGTCGCCAGCGATCGGGCATTTCCATGCCCCGCACCGGACACGGGCAGCGCCCTGGCGCCGGACACGGACAGCCGGGTACCGGACGGACGCCCTCCACTCGTCGGCACCTCGTGATGACTCATAGGCTGGTGCCGTCCGGCCGGCCGCCGGGCCGGCGCGCCGAGCACGGAACGGTGAGCACGCATGGCAGTGGCGTACGAGCGGATCACGGACCAGCTCCGGCAGGCCGTCCGGACGGGCCGGTGGAAACCTGGCGACCGCTTGCCCCCGGTGGCGGAGCTCGCCGGGGAGTTCGGGTGGAGCGTGCCCGCGGTCCAGGACGCTCTGCGGATCCTGCGCGACGAAGGCCTCGTCGAGAAGCAGGACGGGCGCGGCACCGTCGTCCGGCGCCCGCGCACCGTTGCCGTGCGCACGAACCTCCGCCACCAGTGGGAGAAGAGCCGGGCGCGCGAGCCGCTGGAGGAGCGGGCCCGGACCGGCGCCACCGAGCGGGACACCGGTCTGCACGTCGATGACCTGGTCTTTCACGCGTCGTACCGCGAGACCGAGGCGGACGAAGACCTCGCGCGGGCCTTCGACCTGCCGGAAGGCACGCCCCTCCTCGAACGCCGCTACAGAACGCGGTACGCCGCCGAGAGCGCGCCCTTCAGCCTGATGACCTCGTACCTCGTCCGCGACATGATCGCGAAGAACCCCGACCTGCTGGACGAGGCCAAGGAGCCCTGGCCGGGCGGGTCGCAGGCCCAGCTCTACACCCTCGGCATCGAGCTGGGCCGCATCGAGGAACGGGTCACCGCCCGCCCGCCGGCCCCCGAAGAGGCGGCGGAGCTGGAGCTGCCGCCCGGGACCTCGGTGCTCGTACTCCGCAAGACCTCGGTCGACGTCAACGACCGGATCGTGAGTGTCTCCGACGTGATCCTGCCCGGTGACCGCACGGAAATGCTGTTCGTCACGCCCCTGGAAAGGTGGTGAGTGCCACCCGGCCTTCCCGCTATTCCCGGTCGAACGCGAGGTCCAGCATCCGGATGGCGTTCCCCCGAAGGATCTTGTACGTCACCTCCGCCGGCAGCCCCGCCACATGCTCGGCGGCCACCTCCTTCGTATGCGGCCAGGTCGAGTCGACGTGCGGGTAGTCGGTCTCGAAGGTCGCGTTGTCGACCCCCACCGTCTCGATCGCCTCGATGCCGTGCCGGTCGCGGAAGAAGCAGCAGAAGATCTGCCGGTAGTAGTACGACGACGGCGGCTCGGGGATCAGGTCCTTGACCCCGCCCCACGCCCGGTGCTCCTCCCAGACGTCATCGGCGCGCTCCAGGGCGTACGGGATCCACCCCATCTGGCCCTCGCTGTACGCCAGCTTCAGCCGGGGGAACTTCACGAGGACGCCGCTGAAGAGGAAGTCCATCATCGAGGCCATCGCATTGTTGAAGCTCAGGGAGGCCTGCACGGCGGGCGGTGCGTCCGGTGAGGCGGCCGGCATCTGCGACGACGAGCCGATGTGCATGTTCACGACGGTCCCGGTCTCCTCGCACGCGGCGAAGAACGGGTCCCAGTAACCGGAGTGGATCGACGGCAGCCCCAGGTAGGTGGGAATCTCGCTGAAGGTCACCGCCCGCACCCCGCGGGCGGCATTGCGCCGGATCTCCGCGACGGCCAGCTCGACGTCCCACAGCGGGATGAGGCACAGCGGAATCAGCCGCCCGCCGCTGTCCCCGCACCACTCCTCCACCATCCAGTCGTTGTACGCCCGGACGCACGCGAGCCCGACCTCCTTGTCCCCGGCCTCGGCGAAGGTCTGCCCGCAAAAGCGCGGGAACGTCGGGAAGCAGAGCGACGCCTCGACATGGTTGAGGTCCATGTCCGCCAGCCGTGCCTTCGGGTCCCAGCACCCCCGCCGCATCTGCTCCCGGGTGATCCCGTCCAGCGTCATCTCGTCGCGGGAGAAGCCCACGGCGGCGATGATGCGCTTGTACGGGAAGATCAGCCCCTCGTACTCCCACCAGTCGGTGAGCTGGCCCTTGGGGTCCGTGGTGAACCGGTACTTCCCGCCGACGTACGCCAGCCCGCCGATGCCGGCGGTGAACGGCTTCGGCCCCCTGTCCTGGTACTTCTTCGGAAGCCAGCTCTCGAAGAGGTGCGCGGGCTCGATCACGTGATCGTCCACGCTGATGACCCTGGGAAGCTCCGCCGTGCCGCTCTCGTTGCTGATCACGCTGTACCCCCAACTGCCCGCCGGTGGCCCATGCCGGACCCATACCTGACGACCCATCAGTTTCGAGGTTATGGGCTCCCCCCGTGCGACGACAAGGCGGGACCGCAAACTCCACCCCCTTGCGCGGCGGCGCCCCGTCCGTTGAACTGACACATCGTCAGTTCAGTTGATGAGCAGCGAGGGGACAGCATGCAATCGATCTGGCTCAGCGGTGCCGAGTGGTTCGCCGTCCTGCGTATCGGCCTCGGGCTGTGGTGGCTGGAGAGCTGGCGCCACAAGGACAAGAAGACCTGGTTCACCGGCGGCGGCATCACCTGGGCGGCCGGCGTCGCGGCCAAGCACCGGTGGTCCGCGGTCCGTACGGGCTTCGACCGCTGGGTGAGGCCCCGCCCCCGGCCGATGGCGTACCTCGTCGCCTACGCGGAGCTGGCTCTCGGCCTCGGGCTGGTCGTGGGCTTCCTGACGCCGATAGCCCTGGTCTGCGGAGCGGTGCTCAACCTGATCTATCTCGTGCTGATGATCCACGACTGGGCTGAGCAGGGACAGAACCTGATGATGGCTCTGGTCTCCCTCGCGGGGCTGTTCGCCGTGAGCTGGCAGTCCTGGTCGCTCGACGGCGCGCTGGGCCTGTTCCGCTAGCCGCGCCGCGAACGGGCCTCCGGCGGACCGGCGCCCCGGGCGGGACCGCCCGCGGGGCCGGCCGGCCGAAGGCCCGTTCGCGGTGGCTCAGCCCTTCTCCCCGACCGTCACCGGGCGGTCGTCGTTCAGCTCGGTGAAGAGCTCCTTCGCCTTCGCCTCGTTCCACTGCACGGCGCTTCCTTTGGGGGTGCGGAGGTTGAGGTTCGACACGGGGACGTTGAGCCGCTTGCCGTCGCCCGCCGTGACGCCCTTCATCGCCTTGAACAGCGAGGTGAGGTTGGTCAGGCCGGTGTCCTTGTCGACGATGAGCGTGCCGAGGCCCGCGCTCATGGTCGGGTAGACCTTGGCCGGGTCGAGCAGGATGCCGGGCGTGGCGGCCTTGCGGGCGAGGGCGGCCAGGAACTTTTGCTGGTTCTGGCTCCGGCCGAGGTCACCCTGGGCCTCCTGGTGGCGCTGGCGGACGAATGCCAGTGCCGTACGGCCGTCGAGGGTCTGGCAGCCCTTCTTGAGGTTCGCGCCCGACTTCTTGTCCCTGACGTCGCGGTCCAGGCAGATCGGGACGCCGCCGATGGCGTTGACGATGCCCACGAAACCGGCGAACCCGATCTCCGTGTAGTGGTCGACGTGCACGCCCGTGTTGCGCTCGATGGTCCGGACGAGCAGGTCGGGGCCGCCGAACGAGAACGCCGCGTTGAGCTTGTTCTTCGCCGCGCGGTAGTGCTTGCCGGTGTCGGGGCGGATGTACGGCGGGATGGTCACCCACGAGTCACGCGGCAGGCTCACCATCGTGGTGCCGTGGGCACCGGTGTGCAGCAGGATCATCGAGTCGGTGCGGCGGCCCGCGTCGGCCGAACCGCCGGTGTGCAGGTCCTTCTTGGCCCGGTCGGAGAGGCCCACCCGGCTGTCGGATCCCACGATCAGGTAGTTGGTCCCCCGGCCCTGCGGCATCCGGTCCGCGATCTTATCCAGGTCGACCTCGCGGTTGAGCTGCGTATCGGCCCAGACGTAGGTGCCGAGGGAGCCGGAGAGCAGCACGGTCACCAGCAAGATCGCCGTCCGCCTGATCCGGCGGCGGCGCGGGGAACGGCGGACGGCGCGCCGGCCGCGGCCCGCACGCCCGGCTTCGGGGCCCACGCGGCCGGGCCGGACCGCACGCCCGTCGTCCCCGCCGGGTGCCTCGAACCGGACCGGGGGCGCCGGCGCCGGTGCGGGCGCCCGGACGTCGGGCAGCGGGCTGTTCACGGTCCCTGCCTGGTCCATCTGGGGCCAGTGCATCTGAGGCGGAGGCCCCTGAGACGGCTGCGTCCGGGGCGAAGGCTCCTGGGGCGGGTGCATCCGGGGCGGAGGCCCCTGGGGCGGATACATCTGGGGCGGATACATCTGGGGCGGGTGCTCCTCCGGGAGCCACACCTGCCCGGGGCCGGGGTACGTCGTCTCCGTTTCGCCGCCGCGCCAGGTTTCGGGCGGCCTGTCCAGCCAGTCAGTCATGCGCGGAAGTCTCCAATGTCATGTCCTCTTCACCAAGGAGTGCTCGGATCTACACAAGCGAGCGGGAGGGTGCGGGACCGGGCCGGCGGCCGGCTGTTGGCCGGTGCCCGGGGCGTCCGCACGGCACACGGCCGTACGGACGCCCCGCAGGCCCGTTACGGGGTCATCTCGACGTCAGGCCCTGGTACGCGACCGGTTGGCCGATCTGCTGGGCCGCGGTGCCGGAGCGCTGCATGCGCTGCCACTTCAGGCGGGTGCCCAGCAGGAAGGCCACCACGGACTGGATGACCACCAGATACATCAGCTGCCGGTAGACGAAGAGCTGGAACGGCATCGTCCACAGCGACTTCACCGGCTCCCGGTCGAGCTTCAACGCGTACCCGGCGCAGGCCAGTTGGAGCCCGAGGAAGCCGAACCACACGGTGGCCGCGAGCACCGGGCCGCGGAACAGCGCCGCGTACAGGGCGAAGACGTCGACGACCGGCGCGAGCAGCGGCAGGGCGACCTGGAAGAGCGCGAGGTAGCTCAGCCCGCGCCGCCCGAAGCGCCCCGAGGGGCCCACTTCGATGACGGCGCGGCGGTGCTTCCACATGGCCTGGATCGTGCCGTAGCACCAGCGGTAGCGCTGCCGCCACAGCTGCCGCAGCGAGGTGGGCACCTCGGTCCAGGCGATCGCGGACTCCTCGTAGACCACCCGCCAGCCCGCCTGCCACAGGGCCATCGTCAGGTCGGTGTCCTCGGCGAGGGTGTCCTCGCTGACCCCGCCGACGCCCATCAGTGCGTCCCTGCGGAAGGCCCCGATGGCGCCGGGGACGGTCGGCATGCACTCCAGCACCTCGAACATCCGCCGGTCGAGGTTGAACCCGAAGACGTACTCCAGGTGCTGCCACTGGCCCAGCAACCGGCCGCGGTTGCCGACCTTGGTGTTGCCGCTGACCGCACCCACCGCCGGGTGCGCGAGCGGCTGGATCAGCCGGTAGACGGCATCCGGCTCGAAGACCGTGTCGGCGTCGACCATGACCACGATCTCGTACCGGGCGTGCGCCAGGCCGGTGTTGAGGGCTGCCGCCTTGCCCGCGTTGTACTGGCGGATCACTTCCACGCGGGGGTCTCCGATCCGGACGGCGATCTCCGCCGTGTCGTCCGTCGACCCGTCGTCGATCACGATGACCTGCATCTCCACGTAGGTGGAGGCGAGCAGCGAACGGACGGTGGACTCGATGCCCGCCTCTTCGTTGAAGGCGGGCACGAGCACGGTCACCGGATCGGCGACCTCCCGCAGCCAGGGGGAGCCGGGACGGAAGCGGGTCAGCCGCCGGACGTGCGTCCGGGCGAAGACGACGAGGGACGCCAGCCGCAGCACACCCAGGGTGCCGGCGATGCCCAGCACCCAGGTCATGCCGTGCACGAAGGTGTAGCCGGCGACCTTGACCCAGACCAGGGCCGTGCCCACCGCTCGTTCGGTGCCGGAAACCGTCTTGACGGCCGGGGGCAGCTTGGCCCCGGCCGTCACGGTGGTGAACTGGTCGACGTTCCGGTTGGCGAGCAGCCGCTCGGTGTCCTTGTAGGCGGTGTCGTTCTGGCTGAACTGCCGGATGAGGCCCTGCGACGGCTTGCGGTACCACCGGTCGGCGGCGACCAGTGTGTAGCCCTCCGCGCTCGCCTTCTTGGCGGCCTTCCACTCCGCGCCGCACATGGTGTCCGCCGCGGTGGTCTGCGGCAGCCGCAGCAGCCTGGTGTGGATGCCCACCGTGCCGGCCAGCGCCTTCTGCGTGAGCGAGAGCTCCATCCGGGCGCGCAGGGGCGATGCCGAGCCCATGACAGCGCCGGTGTAGGTGTTCGAGCCGATCTCATGGCCCTCGTCCCTGATCCGCCGTACCAGGTCCGGGTGTTGGGCGGCCTTGGCGCCGTACAGGAAGAAGGTGGCGTGGACATGGTGCTTGCGCAGCAGGTCGAGCAGCCGCGGCGTCCACACCGGGTCGGGTCCGCCGTCGTAGGTGAGCGCCACCGTACGGGCCGGCATCCCGGCGGTCTTCACGGTGCCGCCGCGAAGATCCACCACCGGGCCGCCCTTCTCCACCGCGGGCGGCACGGGCTGGGTGCAGTCGCTGCGGACCTTGGCGGCGTCCACCTCATGGGTGGTCCAGCCCTCGAAGAACAGGGCACCGAACACCAGGGGAAGCACCAGGCTCAGCAGCAGCCAATGGCCGCGCGGATCACGGGACTGGGCATGCCTGCCCCGTTTGCTCCGGCCCCTCACGTCGCGACCGGAACGGTCTCGGGCGCGGCCGGGGCGGGGTGTCTTGAGAGAGGGGCGGTGGTGGGGGTGTTGGGGAGTGTGGGGGCGTTGGGGAGTGTGGGGGTGTGGGGGTGTGGGGGAATGTGGGGGGTGATGCGAAATGTGGGGGTCATGGGGGGTGTGGGGGTGGGGGATGTGGGGGTAGTGCAGGCGCTGCGGGTGCCGGCGGTGACCGTCGGGGCGGCCGCCGTGACGGGGAGGGGAAACGGCGCGAGGCCCTCGGAGACCGAGGCCTTCGCCGCTCTGCCCGTCACGGCCACCCGCCCGGTCGGAACCCACCCGTCGCCAGCGGCGAACGCCCGCCGGGGAGCGCGTCCGACAGCGGCGGCCGGGTTCCGCACAGCCTTTCCCTGCCAGACCGAAGCGTCGGCACATGGCTGAGAAACGGGTATATTTTGCCGTTTTGTGTTCCGGCTGGCCTCACACATGGTCGGCGAGTGTACTCACCAGTCACCCTCAGCAGTGGAGAACTTCGAACATCTCTCGTCACCTTGACAGGGCCACGCCCCACCGCCCACACTCCCGCATCCCGCGCGCATAAGACCAGGTCGCAGCCCTTTCTGAGCACACCTCGCGCGGCCTGGCGCACTTCGCCCCACAGCGTCGAGCCACCCCGTTTTGAGAGTGTTCTAACACCTGACGTCGAATCACCCCGCACACGCATGAAGGTCCATCCGGCCAACTCCTGGCCGGAATAGCCCTTATCCCATCGTTCCGACGGTTCTAGCGTTGACTCCGTGACCAGATATGAAATCTGGTCACGGAGTCAGAGGGGGACTGACCGTGGACCGGGTGGAGCGCAGTGAGCGCATCCTTGAGGTGGCCGGAGAGCTGCTGCTCGCCTGGGGCTACGACCGCCTGACGATCGACGAGATCGCCCGGCGAGCCAAGGTCGGCAAGGGCACGGTCTACCTCCACTGGAAGACCAAGGACGCGCTGTTCCTGGCCGTCGTCCTGCGGAGCCAATTCCGCAACCATCACCGGCAGGTGGCGCGCATGCGCGCCGATCCGCTGGAGATCCTGCCGAGCCGGATGCTGCGCGGGCTCTTCTGCGACTTCCTGAATGATCCGGTGCTGCGGGCCGTATACACCGACGATGCCGACGTCCTCGGCCGGCTCAACGACACCGCGAAGAAGGAACTCACCGAGCTGATAGCCGAAGGCGACCGGATGCTGTGCCGCCATCTCGAAGTACTGCGCGGGTACGGCCTGGTGCACGACGACCTCGACGTGCACCACCAGCAGTACGCCCTGATGGCCATGGCCACCGGCTTCTTCACGGGCGAGGCCCTGCTCGCCGGCCGGGCCCCGGTCGCCCCTCAGGTACGCGCCGACATACTCGCCCGAACGGTCCGCGGCGCACTGGAGACCCCCGGCGGACACAAGGCCGCGGCCGCAGCGGCGCCGGAGATCATCGCGCTCTACGAACAGTTCGGGGAACTCACCCTGCGCGAGATCCGCCGGCAGATACGCGACTGATCCGCCTGGTCCGCCTGCCACGGCGGCGCGGCCGACACCGAGACCGATTCCCAGACCGATTCCCAGACCGACTCCCAGACCGACTCCCAACCCGGAGGAGAACGAAAGATGTCGGCATCACCCACCTCACCGTTCGCTGCACACGTCGGGAAACACCCGGGCGAGCCGAACGTGATGGACCCGGCACTGATCAACGACCCGTTCGCCGGCTACGGCGCGCTGCGTGAGCAGGGCCCGGTCGTACGCGGCCGATTCATGGACGACTCACCCGTCTGGTTGGTGACGCGGTTCGAGGAGGTCCGCCAAGTCCTGCGCGACCAGCGGTTCGTGAACAACCCGGCCGCGCCGTTGCTGGGGCACGCGGCCGAGGACAACCCGCTGACCAGGCTGATGGACATGCTGGGCCTCCCCGAGCACCTCCGCCCCTATCTGCTCGGATCGATTCTCAATTACGACGCCCCCGATCACACCCGGCTGCGCCGCCTGGTGTCGCGGGCCTTCACGGCCCGCAAGATCACCGACCTGCGGCCACGGGTCGAGCAGATCGCCGACGCACTGCTGGCCCGGCTGCCCGAGCACGCCGAGGACGGCGTCGTCGATCTCATCCAGCACTTCGCCTACCCGCTGCCGATCACCGTCATCTGCGAACTGGTCGGCATACCCGAGGCGGACCGCCCCCAGTGGCGGAAGTGGGGTGCCGACCTCGTCTCGATGGAGCCGGACCGGCTCAGCACCTCGTTCCCGCCGATGATCGAGCACATCCATCAAATGGTCAGGGAGCGGCGCGGCGCGCTCACCGACGATCTGCTCAGCGAGCTGATCCGTACCCATGACGACGACGGCGGCCGGCTCAGCGACGTCGAGATGGTCACCATGATCCTCACGCTCGTCCTCGCCGGTCACGAGACCACCGCCCACCTCATCAGCAACGGCACGGCGGCGCTGCTCACCCATCCCGACCAGCTGCGCCTGCTCCAGGACGACCCGTCCCTGCTCCCCCGCGCCGTCCACGAGCTGATGCGCTGGTGCGGGCCGGTGCACATAACCCAGCTGCGCTACGCCGCCGCCGACGTCGACCTGGCCGGCACCACGATCCGCAAGGGCGACGCCGTCCAACTCGTCCTGGTGTCGGCGAACTTCGACCCCCGCCACTACACCGACCCCGACCGCCTCGACCTGACCCGTCACCCCGCGGGCCAGGCAGAGAACCATGTGGGTTTCGGCCATGGGGCGCACTACTGCCTGGGCGCCACACTCGCCAAGCAGGAGGGCGAAGTCGCCTTCGGCAAACTGCTCGCGCACTACCCGAAGCTGTCGCTGGGCGTCGCACCGGAACGCCTGGAGCGGACGCCCCTGCCGGGTAGCTGGCGCCTGAACGCGCTGCCGGTGCGGTTGGGATGAGCACAGCCCCCGCGGCAGGCCGCCCGGACGGCCTGCCGCGGGGGTCCGGGGCCGAGACGACGTCGCCGAGCGGGTGCTGCCATTCGACGCTGCGGTTGTTGACCGTCCGTGCGCCGAAATCCGTGTACGTACCGGGAGTCTCGTCCACCCCGAAATGGCACTGGAGGTGAAGGAGGGACCGCCCGGTGACGTCCCCGACCTCCGCAACCCCGAAATCACGGAGCACGTCGCGCGCCCTGCGAAATCCGTCCTGGTCGTAATAATCGCTCACGGTGCGGATGGCGACGCGCTCGTCCCACCTCGCGCGGTTGGCCTCCCACCAGTCATCGGGACCGGTGTTTCTTCGCATACAGCGAAGTTATCCACAGGCTTGTGGCCCTCGCCAACGGATTTCCTGCGCCGGGCGCAGAATGGGCCCATGACTGACGAGACGACCGCAGACCCAGGCCACGCCACCGCTCCGAACCCTTCGCGCTCTTCACACGCGCCAACGGCCGCTACTCCCCCCACAGCCGTGACGGGGGCGGCCTCGGCCGGCCCGGTAGCGGTGACGGACGGTGCGACGGAAGACTCGAGCGGCTCGGCGGGCCCGGCGGATACCCGTGGCGCGGATGCCGCGGTGCCGGACTGGGAGAAGCGCTTCCGTGCGCCGCGGATCGGGCTCCCGGACTGGGCCGAGGACGCCCCGGACCGCTCCCTGTTCGTGTCGAACGCCACCGGCACCTTCGAGCTGTACGCCTGGGACCGGGCGACCGGCAGTCAGCGGCAGGCCACGGACCGGCCGAACGGCACGACGGACGGAACGCTGTCGCCGGACGGCCGGTGGATCTGGTGGTTCTCCGACACCGACGGGGACGAGTTCGGCGTCTGGATGCGGCAGCCGTTCGCCGGCGGCCCGGATGAACCGGCCGCCCCGGGGCTCGCCGCCTCGTATCCGGGAGGGCTGGCGATCGGCCGGGACGGGACCGCGGTCATCGGGTGCTCCACGGACGAGGAGGGCTCGACGGTCCACGTCGTACGGCCGGGCGAGGCGCCGGTGGAGATCTACCGGCACCGCGAGTCGGCGGGCGTCGGCGATCTTTCGCACGACGGCTCGCTGATCGCCCTTGAGCACACCGAACACGGCGATGCGATGCACTCCGCGATCCGCGTCGTACGGCTCGACGGGTCCACGGTCGCGGAGCTGGACGACACCAAGGGCGGGACCGAAGAGCTGGGCCTGTCGGTGATGGGTTTCGCACCGGTGGACGGGGACGCCCGGCTGCTGGTGGGGCATCAGCGGCGGGGCCGCTGGGAGCCGATGATCTGGGATCCGCTGACCGGGACGGAGACGGCCCTGGAGATAGACCTGCCCGGAGACGTGGATGCCGACTGGTATCCCGACGGGTCGGCGCTGCTGGTGGAGCACGAGTACCAGGCACGGAGCGAGCTGTGGCGCTACGAGCTGGGCCGGCCGGCCGGCGCCGGTGCTACGGCCGGCGCCACGGACGCGGCTGCTGCGCCCGGCCGTCCCCTGCTGACGCGGGTCGAGACCCCGGCCGGCTCGGTCTCGGGCGCGACGGCGCGGCCGGACGGAACGGTGGAGTTCCTGTGGTCGTCGGCGGCCCAGCCCCCGGAGGTGCGGTCGACGAGCGGCAAGGTCGTGCTGGACCCGCCCGGTAGGAAGGCACCCGGGTCGGTGCCTGTGCGGGACGTGTGGGTGGAGGGCCCGGGAGGCCGGATCCACGCGCTGGTGCAGCAGCCGGCGGGGGAGGGCCCCTTCCCGACGGTCTTCGACATTCACGGCGGCCCGACCTGGCACGACAGCGACGCCTTCGCCTCGTCCCCCGCGGCCTGGGTGGACCACGGCTTCGCGGTCGTCCGCGTCAACTACCGCGGCTCGACCGGCTACGGCCGCGCCTGGACCGATGCGCTCAAGCATCGTGTCGGGCTGATCGAACTGGAGGACATCGCCGCGGTGCGCGAGTGGGCGGTCTCGTCCGGCCTGGCGGATCCGGAGCGGCTGGTGCTGTCGGGCGGCTCATGGGGCGGCTATCTGACCCTGCTGGGACTCGGCACCCAGCCGGAGGCCTGGGCGGTGGGTCTGGCGGCGGTCCCGGTCGCGGACTACGTCACGGCGTACAACGACGAGATGGAAGCCCTCAAGGCGATGGACCGGACCCTGCTGGGCGGCACCCCCGAGGAGGTCCCGGAACGCTTCGAGGCGTCGTCGCCACTGACCTATGTGGACGCGGTGCGGGCCCCGGTCTACATCTCCGCGGGCGTCAACGACCCGCGCTGCCCGATCCAGCAGGTGGAGAACTACGTCCAGCGACTGGCGGGCCGCGGCCACCCGCACGAGGTCTACCGCTACGACGCCGGCCACGGCTCTCTGGTCGTGGAAGAGCGCATCAAGCAGGTCCGCCTGGAGCTCGACTTCGCCCAGCGGTACGTGATCGAGAAGAACGAGAAGAACTAGAAACCGGCGAGGGGCCGGAGAGGAGTCGGAAGGGGGCCGGGGAGGAGCGAGAAGCACTGGGGCGTCCCACCCGGGCGTCCCACCGGGGGGTGCTTCTGGGGCTCTGGCAGGGCAACTTCCCGGGCTCGGGCAGGGCAACTCCCCATGGGACGGGTGGGGTGAGCCCGGGTGGGACGGGCGGGGTGAGCCCATGGGACGGGCGGGGTGAGCCCCGGCGCTCGGGCGGGGTGAGCCCATGGGACGGGCGGGGTGAGCCCCGGCGCTCGGGCGGGGTGCTCCCTCCGGCCTGGGCGGGGGTGCTCCCCCGGCTTGGCCGGGGGCCGGTGGCCGGTGGCCGGGGGGCGGGGGGCGGGGGCGGGGGCCCGGTCAGGTAGTGGTGTGATGCGCCAGCGCCGCATGGGGATCGGTGCCCTCGCTGGTGTGATCGGTGTGCACGGTCGCGGCGGTGAGCCGGGGGACGGCGTGGATCAGGGCGTGTTCCGCGGCGACGGCCAGGGCATGGGCCTGCACCACGGTGAGACGGGAGTCCACGACGATATCGGCCTCGGCACGCAGGGTATGGCCGATCCAGCGCATACGGACCTGACCGATGCCGCGGACGCCGTCCACCGTGCGCAGAGCCGTTTCGGCGGCGTCGATGAGTCCGGGGTCGACACAGTCCATCAGCCGCCGGTAGACCTCCCTGGCGGCGTCGCGCAGCACCATGAGGATGGCCGCGGTGATCAGCAGGCCGATGAGCGGGTCGGCCGCCCGCCAGCCGAGGGCCGCGCCACCCGCGCCGAAGAGGACGGCGAGGGAGGTGAAGCCGTCGGTACGGGCGTGCAGGCCGTCGGCCACAAGCGCGGCCGACCCGATCTTGCGCCCGGTGCGGATGCGGTAGCGGGCCACCCATTCGTTGCCGATGAACCCGACTACGGCGGCCGCTGCCACCGCCCACAGGTGGGTGATGTCGCGAGGGTTCAGCAGACGGTCCACGGCCTCGTAGGCGGCCAGCGCCGAGGAGAGCGCGATCGTCAGCACGATGGCGATACCCGCAAGATCCTCGGCCCGGCCGTAGCCGTAGGTGTAGCGGCGGTTCGCGGCCCGGCGCCCGAGGATGAAGGCGAGGCCCAGCGGAACGGCGGTCAGGGCGTCGGCAGCGTTGTGGATGGTGTCGCCGAGCAGCGCCACCGACCCCGACAGCACCACGACCACCAGCTGGATCGCGCTGGTCAGGCCCAGGATGCCGAGCGAGAGCCACAGAGTGCGCAGGCCCTCGCGGGAGGTCTCCATCGCAGTGTCGATCTTGTCCATGGCCTCATGGCTGTGCGGGGTGACGAGGTGGACGATCCGATGCCGGATCCGTGACCAACGGCCGCAACCGTGGCGGTCATGGTGATCACGGTGGTCATGGTGGCCGTGATGGTCGTGATCGTCATGGTGGCCGTGGTGGCCGTGGTGGTCATGGTGGTCATGGTGGTCGGGTTGACCGTGACCGGAGGGATGGAGGTGGTGGGCCTGGGTGTCGTGGGCCTGATGCGGACGCTGGGGGTGACGGGCGTGATCATGACCATGCGGGTGGGTGCTCTTGCCTGCCATATGGCCTACCGTGGCACGCCGATCCGATTGCGGCTACTGCCGTGATACCGCCTCTGACCAGGTGCAACATGGGCGCAGGAGCGGGGACCCGGCGGTCGGCTTCAGGCCCGCCGGACCGGAGCCGCCTCGCCCTGGCCGGAGGCCCGCTCCTCGCCCTGGCCGGAGGCCCGCTCCTCGCCCTGGCCGACGCCCCGCTCCTCATCCTGGCCGGAGGCCCGCTCCTCGCCCTGGGCAGCGCTCCCGCCTTCCTCCGTCACGATGCCCAGCGCCGCGTCCTTGGCGGCTTCGGCGTCACGGCGGAAGAGCCGGAACCACATGAAGACGACGAAGCCGGCGAAGACGAACCACTCTCCGGTGTAGCCGAGGTTCTGGAAGGCCTTGAGGTCCAGGCCGCTGCCCTCGGCGGCGGCCGGCGGGACGGCGCGCAGCGGCGCCTGGGTGTCGGTGAGCGTGATCCAGGCGTCGTAGACCTCGTACGGCACGATGTTGACCAGCGACGCGGCGCTGATCATGCCGAGCTGTCCCCGCGGCAGCCCGCCGCCGGCCTGTACACCGTCGGTGCCCTGGTTCTCGGAGGCCTGCAGCGCGCCGGTGACCGTCACCTCGCCCTTGGGCGGCGCGGGCACCTTGGCCGTGTCGGCCTTCGAACCGGCGTCGCCGGGCAGCCAGCCCCGTACGACCGGCAGCGCCTTGCCGCCGTCCGTGCGCAGCAGATCGAGGACGTAGAAGCCCTGCTGCTGCCGGCCGTGCTTGTCCTTCAACGTGCGGTCCGGTACGAGCAGTTGGTGCCCGGCGTCGTAGTGCCCGCGGGCACCGGCCTGCCGTCCTGAGGTGACCGTGTCGACGGGCAGCAGACCGGCCAGCGGACGGGCCGCCGCGGTCTTGGCCCGGGCGGAGCGGTCCTCCTGCTGCTGATGGGTGTTGACGCGGTCCTCGAAGCGGCTCAGCTGCCAGCTGCCCATGAAAATGCACAGCGGAATCGCCAGTACGGCGAACACATTGATTCCCCACCACCGCGGGGTCAGCAGGAACCGGTACACACCACAACGGTACGGGGCCCGTGCGGAGGGACCGCACCGCCCCCTCCCGCCATGCCCCTGCCGTCGCCCCCTACGGGGCGGCCAGCGCCTCGGTGCGGTACACCGTTCCGGCGCAGGCGTCCGTGACCTTGGCGTCGGCCGCGGAGGGTTCACCGGCCTCCGGCGTATGGGTGAGAACGATTCCACCGGACGCGTCGCCGCCACCGGATCCCTCGTCGCCGCCCGCCTGGCCGCCACCGCCACCGCTGCCACCACCGCCGTCGCCCGTTGCCGTGGCCCCGGCGTCCGGGGACTGCCCCGGGTCCTTGGAGGGGGCGGGGGTGGGCGAGGGACCGGGATTGACGCATCCGGTGGTGCCGCCGCCGGACTGCGGGATCCAGGCGAACTTGACCTCGTACGCCTCCCCCGGCTTGAGAACCAGCTGGTCAGGGGTGGTGGCCGGGTCGGGAAGGCCGGTGGCCTCATCACCCGAGGTGTGGTCGACGACATGGATGCGGTCAGGGTTCGTGGAGCCGTGTGCGACCAGGCCGACGGTCCCGCCTCCCTCGACGGAGCATGCGGCGGAAGAGGTGTTGACCACCCGGAACGTGCCGTAGATACGGCCCGTGGAGTCCGCGGGACCGACCGTGCTGCTGCCGTTGCCGAGCTGATCGCGCCCGCAGACCGGCGAGGTGACGTCCATGGTCTCGTCCGGGCCGGGGGTGCCGGCGCCCGCGCCGGGGCCCGCGCCGTTCTTCCCCGTGGCCCTGCCATCGCCCTGCGGCTCGCCGCCGCCCGGCGTCTCGCCGCCCTCCTGGGTCGGTCGCGGGCCGGCCTGCTCGGTGCCTTCGCCGTGTGCGCCGCCGGTACCAGCCTGGGCGTGCTGGTTACCGGCCGCGTTGGCGGCCCGTTCCTCGGAGCCGTCGGCGAGGCTCACCACGTGGACCATGGCGGGGATGGACGTACCGCCGAGCAGCAGCGCGGCGGCCGCGCCCAGGACGACATGCCGACGGCGCTGACGGCGGGCGGGCACCGCGCGGCGCAGCTGTTCCAGCGCGTCCGGCGCGGGTTCGAGGCCGCCCACCCGGGACTGCAGCAGCCGCCTCAGGTCGTCCTCGCCGCCGAAGCCGCCGGTGGGGTGGCTGCGGCCGTGGCCGCCGTCACCCGTACCGCCGCCGAAGGCGGTGCCGGCGTGCTCCTCGCTGTCGCTGCCGTACGCGTGGCTGTCGGGCCCCTCACCGGCGTCCGCTCCGCCCCGGGCGCCGAACGGGCCCCTCGCCATGCCCGCGGGTGCTGCCTCGGCGCGCGCCGCCCCGGCGTGGGCCACCGCGTCGTCCGTACCGGCGTGGGACTGCTCCGCGCGGGCCGCCGCCTCGTCCGTACCGGCAGCTGCCTGGTCGGCGTGGACCGCTGGGTCGTCCCTACCGGCAGGTGTCCGCTCGCCACCAGCAGGTGTCCGCTCGCCACCGGCAGATCCCGGCTCCGCGACACCGATGTCATCGCCGCTGCCGGAATGTTGGCTGGATTTCGCGCCCTGCCAGACCGTTTCGCCCCGTCGGCGGCCCGCATCCGGCTCGTCGCCCGGGTGACCCGCACCTCGTTCGCCTCCAGGGTGGCCCTGCGCCTCGTGCGCCGCGTACAGCTCACGTACCGGGTCGTACGGCCGGCCCGGCGCAACCGGGTCGTACGGCCGGCCCGGCGCAACCGCATCGAACGGTCGGCCCGGCGTAGCCGGACGCCCCGGGCGGGTCGCGCCGGACGGGCCGCAGGAGTCGAACGGGTCGTACCGGCCACGCGTGGTGCCACTCATGCGGGAGCCTCCATCGCGACGCGGAGCGCCGCGATGCCCCGCGACCCGTAGGCCTTGACGGAACCGAGCGATATGCCCAGCGTCTGGGCCACCTGCGCCTCGGTCATATCGGCGAAATAGCGCAGCACCAGCACCTCACGCTGCCGACGCTGCAGACCGCGCATCGCCTGGATCAACTGGTCCCGCTCCAGGAGGTCGTAGGCGCCCTCCTCGGCGCTCGCCATGTCGGGCATCGGCTTGGAGAGCAGCTTGAGCCCGAGGATGCGGCGGCGCAGCGCGGAGCGCGAGAGGTTGACGACCGTCTGCCGGAGATAGGCGAGGGTCTTCTCGGGTTCGCGCACCCGTCCACGTGCGGAGTGCACCCGGATGAAGGCTTCCTGGACGACGTCCTCGCAGGAGGCGGTGTCGTCGAGGAGCAGCGCGGCGAGACCGAGCAGGGAGCGGTAGTGCGCGCGGTAGGTCTCGGTGAGGTGGTCGACTGTGGTGCCCGCTGCCATCGCCTCGTCAGTGTCCCCACGCTGCGGAGGAATCTGCGCGGGACGCGTGGTGGGCCAGGGAGCGATCACTGGCATGCCCCCGGACGCAAGGGGCCGCGGCGGGCGCACTGTTGCGCCCGCTGCCCCCGCCGGGGCGATGGTGAATCCGAGTACCTCTGCCACGCCTGTTGGACACGCTTCCCCCTATAAGGGTTGTACGCGCAAGGCACCGCCTTTGACGGTGCATCAAATGCCCTCATGCGTACCAGCTCTTCCTGAATGCCCTAATTACCCGACGCGAATTCCCCGACACCGGGGCCTCACCCTGCGACCCGCGGACATCCCGGGCCACCCCTGCGGGCGGCCACAAAGACGCTCCCCGCCCAACTGCCGGTTGCAGTCTGGCGGGGAGCGAATGGCCGAACAGGCCGTCAGCCCAGATCAAGAGGTTCGGCCAGTAATCCGCTCACAGAATCTTCACACGCTCCACAAAGTATCCCCCAGGCGGCAGGCACACGACGTCCGATCCCGCCAACTCGGCTGCACACCACGGCCGGAGCCCGCACCGGCATTCCGCCGGAACGCCGGAACCCTTGAGCGACCGGGCCTCCAGCCGCGGCCCCAGGGGACCCGCCCTTACCTCCAGGGGCACCCGCCCCTACCTCCGAAGCTCCCCCGCCACCAGCTCCCCCACCTGCGCCGTGTTCAGGGCAGCCCCCTTGCGCAGGTTGTCCCCGCACACGAACAGCTCCAGCGCCCGCGGATCATCCAGCGAGCGCCGTACCCGTCCGACCCAGGTCGGATCCGTACCGACGACATCGGCAGGGGTCGGGTACTCGTCCTCGGCCGGGTCGTCGCTGAGGACGACCCCGGGGGCCGCGGCCAGGATTTCGTGCGCACCGCCGACCGAGACCTCGTTCTCGAACCGGGCGTGCACGGTCAGGGAGTGGGTGGTGATCACCGGCACCCGTACACAGGTCGCGGTGACCGGCAGATCCGGCAGCCCCAGGATCTTGCGGGACTCGTTACGGATCTTGAGTTCTTCGGAGGACCAGCCGTCCGCCTGGAGCGTGCCGGCCCAGGGCACCACGTTGAGGGCGATCGGCGCCGGGAACGGCCCCAGTGTGTCCCCGACGGCCCGGCGCACGTCGCCGGGCGCGGTGCCCAGCTCCGTACCGGACACCGCGGACAGCTGAGCGCGCAAGGTGTCGACGCCGGCCTTGCCCGTCCCGGAAACGGCTTGGTACGAGGAGACGATCAGCTCGCTCAACCCGTACTCGGCATGCAGCGCCCCCAGCGCGACGATCATCGAGAGCGTCGTGCAGTTCGGGTTGGCGATGATGCCGCGCGGACGCACCCGCGCCGTGTGCGCATTGACCTCGGGCACGACCAACGGCACGTCCGGGTCCATCCGGAACGCGCCGGAGTTGTCCACGACCACCGCGCCCTTGGACACCGCGACCGGTGCCCACTGCGCGGAGACCTCGTCGGGGACGTCGAACATCGCGACATCGATGCCGTCGAAGGCTTCCTCGCTCAGCGCGACGACCTCGACCTGTTCGCCCCGCACGGTCAGCTTGCGGCCGGCCGAGCGGGGAGAGGCGATCAGCCGGATCTCGCCCCAGATGTCGGCCCGCTCGGACAGGATGCCGAGCAGGACCGAGCCGACGGCGCCGGTGGCGCCGACGACGGCGAGATGCGGCTTGGCGGCCTTACGGGCGTCCGCCCACGCCGTATCGGCGAGGGACGGACGGCCCGCCTCGGCCGGAATCATCGGCCGGTGCCGCCATAGACCACGGCCTCGTCACTGTCGGTGTCGAGACCGAAGGCGGTGTGCACGGCCCGTACGGCCTCGTTGACGTCATCGGCACGGGTGACAACCGAGATGCGGATCTCGGAGGTCGAGATGAGCTCGATGTTCACGCCCGCGTTCGACAGCGCCTCGAAGAACGTCGCCGTGACGCCGGGGTTGGTCTTCATCCCCGCGCCGACCAGCGAGATCTTGGCGATCTGGTCGTCGTAGCGCAGCGAGTCGAAGCCCACCGCCGCACGGGTCCGCTCCAGGGCGGCGACGGCCTTGCGGCCCTCCGCCTTGGGCAGCGTGAAGGAGATGTCGGTCAGACCGGTCGACGCGGCGGAGACGTTCTGCACCACCATGTCGATGTTGACCTCGGAGTCCGCGATCGCACGGAAGATGCGCGCGGCCTCGCCCGGCTTGTCCGGGACTCCGACGACCGTGACCTTCGCCTCGGAGGTGTCATGTGCGACGCCCGAGATGATTGCCTGCTCCATCGGCTGGTCCCCTTGCGGTTCGTTGCTGACCCATGTGCCCTTGAGCCCCGAGAACGAGGAGCGGACGTGGATCGGGATGTTGTAACGGCGTGCGTACTCGACGCAACGGTGCAGCAGCACCTTGGATCCGGAGCTGGCCAGCTCCAGCATGTCCTCGAAGGAGATCCAGTCGATCTTCCGGGCCTTCTTCACGACCCGGGGGTCGGCGGTGAAGACACCGTCCACATCGGTGTAGATCTCACAGACATCGGCGTCCAGGGCGGCCGCCAGCGCGACGGCGGTCGTGTCCGACCCACCGCGCCCCAGCGTCGTGATGTCCTTCTTGTCCTGAGACACGCCCTGGAACCCGGCGACGATGGCGATGTTGCCCTCGTCGACGGAGGTCTTGATGCGGCCCGGCGTGACGTCGATGATCCGTGCCTTGTTGTGCACGGAATCGGTGATGACACCTGCCTGGCTGCCCGTGAAGGACTGCGCCTCATGGCCGAGGTTTTTGATCGCCATGGCAAGCAGGGCCATGGAGATCCGCTCTCCGGCGGTCAGCAGCATGTCGAACTCGCGCCCCGACGGAATCGGGGACACTTCCTGCGCGAGATCGATCAGCTCGTCCGTCGTGTCGCCCATCGCCGAAACCACTACGACAACCTGGTTGCCGTTCTTCTTGGCTTCGACGACTCGCTTGGCAACGCGCTTGATGCCCTCGGCATCCGCAACGGATGAGCCGCCGTACTTCTGCACGACAAGGCCCACGTGCGCTCCTCGCAACTGTCTCATCGGGAGTTTCCTCCCGGACCCCCGGAAATGGGGGTACTGCGGTCGGCTCAGTCTAACGAGCAAGCGGAATCCGCCCTGCTGATACCACATCGTGAGACATGCGACTCACTGGTTGATCACGGATTTTCACCGTGCTCACCTGTCCCGTGAGGTCCACGTCCCGAGGCGGCTCCACAAGGCGCACCGTCGCGCCCGCTCGGCGAGCACATGCCCGCTTCTGGGCAGTACACACGAAAACGTAACCCAGGTCACAAGGTCGGGGCGCGGCGAAGAGGCCCACAGGGCGGACGGCCCGGGCACCTCACGTGCTCCGGTGCTCCGGAGCGATACGGCGCGCGCCGAGCGCGCTACGGCGGGCGGGGGCGGCGCCCGCACCCGGCCGGCGCAGGAGCGGTGAACGGCGCAGCGGCCCGTCAGGCGCCCGGTGCGGCCACCCCCGGCTCACACCCCCAACTCACACCCCGCGCAGCCCCAGCGGCCCGGCGATCTCCGCCACCATGACCTTTCCGGCCTCCTCGGCGAGCCGCTGCTCGTCGCCGGTGACGTCACTGTCGGTGTCCAGACCATCCAGCTCGACCAGCGGCTGGTCGAGGCGTACGTGGGCGACCAGCGACTGCAGCGCGCGCAGGGCGGCCGAGGCGGTCGGGCCCCAGTTGGACAGGTAGGAGAACTGCCACCACCACAGGGCCTCACTGACCCGGCCCGCCCGGTAGTGCGCCAGGCCGTGCCGCAGGTCGGTGATGATGTCGGCCAGGTCGTCGGAGATCCGGCTGGCGACCGGCTCGCTGCGCGGCACATACGGGTCGAAGACCTCGGAGTAGACGTCCACCGGGTCGAGCAGGGCCGCGAAGCGCTCGCGCAGCTCGTCGACGTCCGGCTCCGGGCCGGTGTCCGGCTCGTACCGTTCGTCGGGAACGAAGTCCTCGTGGGCGCCCAGACGGCCGCCGGTGAGCAGCAGCTGGGAGATCTCCAGCAGCAGGAAGGGCACCGCGCTGTCCGGTTCGTCGCCCTTGGCGACCTCCGTCACCGCGACGATGAAACTCTCGACCGAGTCGGAGATCGATACGGCGAAGTCGTCCGGGTCCTGTGTCGCGTTGTGCAGCGTGGCATCAGACATCGAGAAGTCTCCTCCCTTCGAAGGCCCGCCCCAGCGTGACCTCGTCCGCGTACTCCAGATCGCCACCGACCGGCAGACCGCTCGCCAGCCGCGTCACCCTCAGGCCCATGGGCTTGATCATGCGGGCCAGATACGTGGCCGTGGCCTCGCCCTCGAGATTGGGGTCGGTGGCCAGAATCAGCTCGGTGACGGTGCCGTCCGCGAGCCTGGCCAGCAGTTCCCTGATCCGCAGGTCGTCGGGCCCCACGCCCTCGATCGGGCTGATCGCCCCGCCGAGGACGTGGTAGCGACCGCGGAACTCACGCGTCCGCTCGATCGCCACGACGTCCTTGGGCTCCTCCACGACGCAAATGACCGCCGGATCACGCCTCGGGTCCAGGCAGACCCGGCACTGCTCCTCCTGCGCCACATTGCCGCAGGTGCCGCAGAACCGGACCTTCGCCTTGACCTCCATCAGCGCGTTCGCGAGCCGGCGGACATCGGTGGGCTCGGCCTGAAGAATGTGGAAGGCGATCCGCTGCGCGCTCTTGGGACCGACGCCGGGCAGCCTGCCCAGCTCATCGATCAGGTCCTGGACCACGCCTTCATACACGGAACGTCTTCTTTCTCTTCTGCCGTGATGCGTACGCTAGTTGGCTACTCCTCAGAAGGGGAGACCCGGGATTCCGCCACCGCCCAGACCCTGGGCGAGCGGACCGAGCTTCTGCTGCTGGAGCTGCTGGGCACTGGCGTTGGCGTCGCGGACCGCCGCCAGCACGAGGTCGGCGATCGTCTCGGCCGTCTCCTCGGCGGAGTCGGTGTCGACCGCCTTGGGGTCGATGACCAGGCCCGTGAGCTCACCGGAGCCGGTCACCGTGGCCTTGACCAGGCCGCCGCCCGCGGAGCCCTCGACGGGTGTCTCCGCGAGCTCCTGCTGGGCGGCCGCGAGGTCCTGCTGCATCTTCTGGGCCTGCTGAAGCAGCTGCTGCATATTGGGCTGACCACCGGGGATCACGACGTGACTCCTGCCATACGACAACGATTGTGCGGTAGCCCGAGCCTACGTGTTTCACGAGCCCCGCGCCCTACGCCGTAGGGAGGAGCACGGGTGTACGCCTGGTGTACGCCCGCTTACGCGTTCTCCGGCCCCGAGCCCCGGACTTGCCCGCGCACCGGCGCGCTGCCTACGCGGTGCTGATGCGTCAGCTACGCATCGTGCACGTCGTCCACTCGTTGTGGAAGCCGCCTGCTCCTCGTTGTTCTTCTGCTCGTTCTTCCCGTCGCTCTTCTACTCGTTGTTGAACTCTTCCACCACGGTCGCGCCGAGTTCGCGCACGATCAGGTCGTGGCCGCTGAGGGCGGAGTCGACGAGGTCGGGATCGTCCTCGGCCGGCATGTCGTACTCGATCGACGTCGGCGGGGGCTCCGGCGGCGAGTACGAAGCCTCCGCCCCGGGCGCCGACTGCCCGCCGCCCGCGGACGCCGACGGGGAGACGGCCTCCCGCGCCAACCGCGCGCCCTGGCTGCCGCCGGCACCGCCGCTGCCGCCGGCACCGCCGGCCGCGCCGCCGCCCTGCCCGTACTGGCTCCCGGACGACGAGGGCGCCGACGGGCCGCTCTGCTGGGGCGGGGACTGCGGACCGCCCTGCTGTGGCGCGGCAGGCGCTCCGCCACCGAAGCCACCGCTCCCGCCGCCGAAGCCGCCACCGCCACTACGGGGAGCGCCGCCGGCCGGCGGGTTGGCCCCGCCCGACGGGTCGACGATCGCCTCGACCCGCCACTGCACCTGGAACCGCTCGGCCAGCACGTCCTTGAGGACATCCTCGCTTCCACCGTTGGCGAAGCTGTCGCGGGCACCGGCATTGGGGAAGCCGATCTGGAGCGTCGTGCCGTCGAAGCCGGAGACCTGGGCGTTCTGGCTCAGCAGGATCCACGTGAAACGCCGGCGGTCCTTCACCGCCTCCAGGATGTCCGGCCACATCTGCCGCACCTGAGCGGCACCCTGCGCCGCCCCCGGGGCCGCCCCGGCCTGCGGCTGCTGGGATACGGGCGCGGGCGGACCGGCCGCCGGCTCGGGCGAAGGCGACGGCGACGGCGACGGCGACGGCGAAGGAGTGGGTGCCCCGCCCTGCGGCGCCTGGCCCCCCTGCCCCGGCGCCACGGCCGTGGGCCACCCACCGGGCTGGCGCCCGCCGCCGGGGCCATTGCCGCCCCCGGTGGCTCCGCCGCCGCCAGCGGTTCCGCCGCCGCCATTGCCCCGGCCCGGGCTACCGGGCCAGGCTCCGGGGCGCGCGGCCGCGCCTTCACCACCACCGCCCTGCGCCTCGCCCTGAGCCCCGGCCTGCGAAGCGGCCGCCGGGCCGCCCTGTGGCGCCGCCACGCCTCCGCCGCCACCCCACTGCTGCTCTCCGCCGGACGCCGCCGCACCGGCCGTCGGCGCACCGGGAGCGGGAGCCGCCGGGGCAGCCGGAGCCGGCGCGGACGGAGCCTGAGCGGGGGGAGCCCCCGCACCGCCCGCCGGACCGCCGCCGCCCGCACCGCCGCTCGCCGCGCCCCGCACCGCGGCACGCGCAGCGGCAGGCCCGGACGGTCCTGCCGGTCCGGACGACCCGGCCGCAGGCATCGCCGGATGAGCCTCCGGCCCCGGTACATATCCGGCCGCGGGCATGCCGCCGGACGCCACCACGGGCGCCGGCCCGGCCACGGGGCCTCCCCCGGAACCCGCACCGCCGCTCATGCCACCGGCCCCGCCGCCGGCCGGCGGCGCCGCGGCCGCGCCGCGCTCCAGACGGTCGAGCCGGGCCTGCACCGACCGCTCGTCGTCGTACGCCGCGGGCAGCAGCACCCGCGCACAGATCAGCTCCAGCTGCAGCCGCGGCGAGGTTGCCCCGCGCATCTCCGTCAGCCCCGTATTGACCAGGTCGGCGGCCCGGCTCAGCTCGGCCGCCCCGAAGACGGACGCCTGCGCCGTCATCCGCTCCACCACATCCGCCGGGGCGTCGATCAGCCCCTTCTCCCCCGCGTCCGGCACGGCCGCCAGGATCACCAGGTCCCGCAGCCGCTCCAGCAGGTCCGCGACGAAGCGCCGCGGGTCGTTGCCGCCCTCGATGACCCGGTCCACGACCTCGAAGGCCGCCGCGCCGTCCCCCGCGGCGAACGCCTCCACGATCGAATCCAGCAGCGATCCGTCGGTGTACCCCAGCAATGCCGTCGCCATGGCATACGTCACACCGCCCGCGCCCGCGCCGGCGAGCAGCTGGTCCATCACGGACATCGAGTCACGCACCGACCCGGCCCCGGCGCGCACCACCAGCGGCAGCACCCCGTCCTCGACCGGGCTGTCCTCCCGCCCGCACACCTCGGCCAGGTACTCCCGCAGGGTCCCCGGGGGCACCAGCCGGAACGGGTAGTGATGCGTACGCGAGCGGATCGTCCCGATGACCTTCTCGGGCTCGGTCGTCGCGAAGATGAACTTCAGATGCTCCGGCGGCTCCTCGACGACCTTCAGCAAGGCGTTGAAGCCCGCCGAGGTCACCATGTGCGCCTCATCGATGATGTAGATCTTGTACCGGCTGCTGGCGGGCCCGAAGAACGCCTTCTCGCGCAGCTCACGGGCGTCGTCCACGCCACCGTGCGATGCCGCGTCGATCTCGATCACATCGATCGAGCCCCGGCCGTTCCTGGCCAGGTCCAGACAGGACTGGCACTTCCCGCAGGGCGCGGGGGTGGGACCTTCCTCACAGTTGAGGCAGCGCGCCAGGATCCGCGCGCTGGTCGTCTTGCCACAACCTCGCGGCCCACTGAACAAATAGGCGTGATTGACCCGGTTGTTCCGCAGTGCCTGCTGCAGCGGATCGGTCACGTGCTCTTGCCCGATGACCTCGGCGAAGGTCTCGGGGCGGTAGCGGCGGTACAGCGCAAGGGACGACACGCATACGACGATATCGGGCCGCACTGACAACCGAGGGGCCCCGTAAACGCAAGCGCCCCCCACGCACCCGCCAGAGCCGACCTACCCTTGCTGCCTTCCGGCCCTGGGGGAGTTCAGTCAGATAGCGCCACGTGAGGGGCTGCGCACCACAGTAGCGGATCCCCCGCCCGGGAAACGAACCCGCACCCCACCCCGCGCCCGCTCCGCCCCCTCACCCACCTCTCGCGCCCCCTCCTCAGGATCATGGTCGCGAGCACTCCTCAACGTCTTGTATTGTTTGCGGCGGAGGATTCGCCTAGTGGCCTAGGGCGCACGCTTGGAAAGCGTGTTGGGGGCAACCCCTCACGAGTTCGAATCTCGTATCCTCCGCCAGTGCTCTCACCGGGCACAACGTTGAAGGGCCCCACCGCTTGCGGTGGGGCCCTTCGCGGTTCGTAGTCTCATCTACAGTCTCAACGCGCTTCGGCGGAGCCCTCCGGACCGTCGTCGTCGGCGGCCTTCGCCACCTCCCAGATGAGACCGCCGACCCGCTGCGCCACGTCGGCCAGGATTCCTCCGGTCACGTGCTGGTAGCGAGCCGCCATCGCCGTGGAGGACCAGCCCATGATCTGCATCACTACGCGCTCCGGGACGCCGAGAATGAGCAACACCGTTGCGGCGGTGTGCCGAGCATCGTGCAACCGGCCGTCGCGCACCTTCGCGTCCGTGAGCAACTGCTTCCATACGTCGTAGTCGGTGCTGGGCATCAAGGGCTGTCCGGTGGGCGAGGTGAAGACGAAGCCCGTCTCATGCCACTCCTGAGCGGCCCGCACTCGCTCGCGCTCTTGCTCCTGCCGGTGCAGCTCCAGAAGCCGAGCCAGTTCGTCGGGTACCCCGATCACCCGGCGGCCGGCACGCGACTTCGTGTTCGCCGTGTCCTCGTTCTTCCTGACCCGCTGCTTGCAGTAGCCGGGCTTCCGTCCGCACTCGCCTCCACAGCCGTGGAGGTACTTCGGGCGAAGCCGGTTCTTCCGCACCCGCAAGATGCCCGCATTCAGATCCACGTCCGACCAGTGCAGGCCCAGGGCCTCCCCTTGCCTCAGCCCCAGGGCGAGAGCGATGGACCAGCGGGCGCTGTTCCGGAGCTTGGCCGCTTCGGCGAGGAGTCGCTGAACCTCCTCGATGTCGTACGGCTCGACCTCTTCGTCCTCGATCCGGGGCGGGACAGCGAGCATGGCGACGTTGCGGGTGACGTGGCCGCGCCGCATGGCGTGGTTGAGCGCCGTGCGGATTGTGCGGTGAGCCTGGTGCGCGGTGGCGGGCTTGCTGCCGTTGGCCAGCATCTTCGTGTAGAAGCGCTCCAGGTGCTCCGGCTCCAGCTTGTCCAGCCGGTGCGCACCGACGCCGGGGACCAGGTGCACCCTGACGGCCACCTCGTATCCGGCGTACGTGTTCTCTCGCACCGACGGTTTCGCGATCTCCTCCACCCAGTGGAGGAGCCACGCCTTCACAGTCCACGGTCGCCCCGGCTTCCGGACCTTCCCCGCATCGCGCTGCTTCTCCAGCTCACGGACCTTCCTGATCACTTCCGCTTCGCTGACCTTGCTCATGACGTGGCGACGATCGGGCCGGCCGTCGTCCCGGACGCCGACGGTGACCCGCCCGTGCCAATAGCCGTCCTTGCCGAAGTAGATGGACGATGCCCCATCAGGGCGTTTAGCTCGCTTTCCCATGATTCTCCTTATGCGGCTGCGGACTTGGGGCGGGAATGCATGTGGGCGTCGAGATAGGCGCTGATGGCCTTGACGGGAACGCGGCGGAGGCGACCAATGGGCACGGTCTCCACTGCTCCGTCGCGAATGAGGGCGTACATCGTGGTGCGCCCGACGCAGAGGCGGCGGGCCGCCTCCTCGACCGTGAGCGCGAGGAGTGTCGGGTCGAACTCGGTTTCGGCGTCCGACACGAACGCTGCGGTGGTCGTCACGGATCAACCTCCTGGGCGGAGTCCGGGGATGACGGCGGAATCTCAGGTGTCGTGGTCTGTGCTGTCCGAGGAGCGGATTTCTGCGTCATCGCGTCACGCACGTCATTTATGGCTCTGAACTGCGGCTATGCGGTGACGCGGGCAGCTCGGGGCGTGTCACGGCGCGGGGCGAAGTTCTGTCACCCGTGACGCGGGTGACGCGGGATGACGCAGGTTTTGCCGTCTGCGTCACCGCTGTCACCGCTGGTCAGGGACCGCGTTCGGGTGGCTGGTGACGTGGGTGACGCAGGATCTCTTCTCTTAGGAAAAAGAGGGGTGGTGTCTGTGGTGGTGCGGCGCGGCTCAGGACGTGAAGAAGGAGCCGCTTCGCGGCACGTCTTGTGCAGCGGCGGCAAGCCGCCGGAAAGCAAGAGGAGCACCGGGCGGGCGCGGGGTGCTCCTCTTGCTTGTTCAGTGTGGCGCCGTGACGGTGGCGGTCAGAACGCCGCTTCCTGCTGGTGTGGGGACAGCGTCGCGGGGCGGGTCATCTCGATGTAGCGGGCGGCGCTGGTGCGGCCCCAGTCGATGAGGACGCCACGTGCGGCGAGGGTCGGCTGTAGCCGCTTGAGGCGGTCGGAGAGGACCTTGCCGGTGGTGGGCCAGCCCTTGGGCAGGGGACGGCACTCCTCGCCGCTGTAGAGGCTTGTGAGGCAGTGCAGCCACTCCGAGGACGTCATACGGACTTCCGTACCCGCGTCGAGGCCAGCCGCGTGGTTCAGAACCGTCTGCGCCAGCAGGTCACCTTCGATGACGTCGTCGTTGAGGTCATCGAGGCTGGCCCGGTACGCGGCCAGCGAGCCGAAGCCGGTAGCCGTGTCGAGCTGCGCGCACAGGTGGGCGAAGTCTGCCATCCGCAGGTCGGTGGGAGTGTCAGCCTGAGCGGCACGCACCTTGACCGTCAGGTCCAGCAGGGAACCGAGCACGATCGGCAGGATCTCCGCGTACTCCGTCCACAGCTCTGCCTCGGTTCGCCGCACCCGGGGCCGCACGAGACGGAGCGGCAGGAGGCGTTCGGCGAGGTCGGGCCGGATGACGCCGACATCGATGCCGGTCAGGAGCATCGGGCGCCGGTAACGGGAGCGGACGACGTCGCCGTCGGTGAAAAGAGCGCGCTTGATGCTCTCAGCGCCGGTCACGATGCAGCACATGAGGTCGGACAGGTCCGGAGGCAGGTGGGAGAGGTTGTCCAGGGCGGTGACCCATCCGGCGGCGACGGCCGTGATCATGTTCTCTTCGTCCTTGGGAGCCCGGCGCAGGTCGCCGCTCATGCCCTCGATGATCCGCACCAGCATCCGGCCGCCGGTGGACTTGCCCGCGCCTTGGGGGCCGGTGAGGAAGGGGGCGGGGACGGGGACGGACGGCTCCAGGCAGCCGATCAGCCAGGCGATGGCCAGGCACTCGGTTTCGGCGTTGGCGAAGTTGCACAGGCGGAGCAGTTGGTCGATGCCCTTGCCGTTGGTGTCCTTTTCGGGCAGGGGGAGTTCGCCGGTGAGCTGGGTGCGTCGCCAGCAGACTTCCTGCGGGTCGGGGGTGCGAATGTCCCAGCCGGTGGGGTGGATGCGGACGGACTTGCCGTCGTCGCGGCCCAGGTCGAGCCAGGTCGCACCGTCGAACCCGGGTGCCACGCGGATGTGGGTGGGCTGTACGTCCTCGGTCAGCGCGAGTGCTTCGATCAAGTCCAACGCCTCCTTGAGTGCCGTGCCGTTGAACACGCCGACCCCGTCCCTGAACAGGCCGACCATGAGTTCCTGACGGTGGCTTCCAGTCGTGCCCTGGGAGCGGATCGGGCGGGCCACAGGGTGGCCGTTCTTCTGCGCGTACACGGTGCCGTCGATGGTGCGGAAGTACCGGAAGTGCGCCTGTGCGTAGTCGGTGATGATCTGGCGGGCCGGCGTCTTCTCGTCCTCGGACACGGCTCACATCCCCAGTGCGGTGCGGGCGTTGGTCCACGCGTCGGTGCAGTGCCGGGGCGATTCGCCCTTGGCCTGCGCGGCGGTGAACAGCCGCGTGACGTGGGCATCGGTGAGGCAGCCGCACCTGCCGTGCGTGGACAGCACGGCCAGGAACGTCCGATACACGGTCGTGTGGACCGCACTACGCGCCTCGGTGATGCGTTGCTCTGCCATGGTGATGCCACGGTCCAGGTAGGCGGGCGTGCGGTGGCGGCACTCCCCGCCCCCGGCGAGCGCGGGCACGGTGGCGACTGGCCGTGCAGACCGGACCGTGGAGGGCTTCTTCACGGCCAGCGCACGCACGGCGTCCGGCAGGGCGGTCATGGTGCCGGTTCCGGGACCGAGCCACCGCGCGTAGGACATGAGCGACTTGATGTCGACGCCGGGCCGCACACCGTTCGCGGACTGCATCGCACCCCGGTAGATCCAGTGCTCGCCCCGCGTCGTCGGCACGGTCCGCGTGGCGGGCAGTGCCTCGCGAGCCCATGCGACGGCTGCCGCGTCGTCCAGGTCGACCACAGTCAGCCCCGCCCCGCCGGGGTGGTAAGCGACGGCCGTCGCCTCACGCCACGCGGATGCCCATGTCGGCGAGGTGAGGACCCGGGGGTCAGTGCTGGCTGCGGCCCAGGCGTGACACGGCCGGGGGCACTGGCAGGGGCCGGCGGCTTTCATGTTCGGCCGGTCCCCGCACGCGCTCTTCGTGCAGGCTCGGCAGTTTCCGAACGGTAGCTTGCCTTCCCGCAGGGGCAAGACCGGCACGTTGACGGCGGCCAAGGCGAGGGCTACTCGCCGGATGTCGGTGGGTTGGGTCATGCTGGGAGACCTCCAACAGGTCTGTTGAGGACGGTTGGACAAGGGCGGCCCCGCGACTTTGGCGAGACGAGGGGGCCGCCCTTGGCGTAGCTAGCCGTGGAAGTGGTTGCGCTTGATCACGGCCTTGCGGATGTTCACGGTGGTGCCACCCTGGTGGCCGCTCGCGCTGAAGACCTGCACGGCGATCCATCCGCCGAAAATCACGGCTGCCAGGACGATGAGCTGGGTGATGAACGCGGTGAGCGCGGCGATGAACGAGGTGAACAGGAGCAGCCCGCCGCACACCGCGAGGAACCCGACGCCCCCGAGAGCGACGTTCACGGCCGTACGGGACACAGCCGGCGGGACTGCCACCGGCTCAGGCTGCGCCGGGTCGACGGCATAGCCGGTGACGACACGGCCGTCGGGCAGGACGATGCTCGCCACCGCCGGAACGCTGCCGGGCTGCACCGACACGACCGGCGCCGGAGCGGCGACGGCGGGCGGGTACGGGGTGGGCTGGTGAACTTCCACGGCCCGCTGCACGGGTGGGTGGTGGGTGTGGTCGGGGTACATGCGGAATCCCTTCCGGTGCATGGTCAGGGAGGCAGTGGCACCCCCTTCGGGGTGCCGTGTGGAGGGGTGTTTGGGGGTCTGACCTGCGTGCCTCCCTGCCTCCCTGAACGATCATTTATGCAGGTCAGGGCCAGGGAGGCGGGTCAGGGAGGCGTTCAGGGAGTTCTCCCTGCCTCCCTGACCCCTCGGGGTTCGGATCCCTGTCATCCGTCGGCGGAAGCGGAACCGTTCGTGTCGCGGTCGGCGAGGGCGCGGGTGACCCGGTCGCGGGCGACGACCATCACTCCGTCGGACTTGTACGGCTCCGCGCCGGCGTCGTCCAGGACGCTCTTGAGGTCGATGAACGACCAGCCGCCGTAGGCGTCCGCGTTCCGCGTCGCGAGCCGCGCCAGCACGTCCTTCGTGCGCACGCGGGTCGCGTCGCCGACGACTGCGGCGATGTCGGCGAGCGGGTCGTGCTCTTCTTCCCGCTCGATGGCGTGCAGAGTGGTGACGCCGTCGCGCAGGGCCTTGGCCCGGTCGGTGATGGCTTCGGCGGCGTCGTCGTCGATGTAGTGCGTGCGCACGGTGATGGACGACTGTCCGGCCGGGATCGTGATGCCGTCGGAGGCGACGACCAGGGTGCCCCGGTCCAGGCCCGGACGCAGCAGGTTCGGCGCCGCGCCGCCGTCAACGGCCTTGTCTCCCAGGGCCATGCGGGCCTGGGATTCGGTGCCCAGGGCAAGGGAGGCGCGGGTGTGGGCGCCCTCGCGGACCAGCTTGGGCAGGTTCTCGTTGGTCGGGTCCTGGGTGCCCTGCCACATCAGGACGTTCACGGCCCGACCCTGGTTGTGGATCTTGCGGACAGCCATGAAGTACCGGGAGTTGGCCTTGGACCCGCCGTAGGGGCGCTTGTCGGCGTCCTTGGCGGGGCACATGAACGCCACCTGTGCTTCGTCGACCAGCACGATCAGCGGCGGGAACACGGTGCCGGGCGGCGCCTGGATGCGGCGGTTCATCTCGTCCACCGCGCCCTCGACCATCTCGGTCACCTGGATCACGTGCTCATCCGTCGGGCCCTGGATCAGGGTCGTGGCGAGCCCGTCGAACATGGCCCAGTCGCCCACGCCCTTGAGGTCGCCCATGAGGAACTGCACCGACTTGTCCAGGGCGAGCCACAGGGCCAGGGAGCGAAGGGCAACGGTCTTGCCCTGGTTCGACAGACCCGTGATGAGCAGGTGGCGCTGGTAGAGGCTCAGCGCGGCAGCGTCCCCGCGGAGGTCCTGACCCCAGGGGGCGCGGCCCTTGGCGTAGTCGGCGGTCATCGTGTCGTCGGTGACCAGCGGCGACGGGCCGATCGGCTCGTCCAGCGCCCCCGAGTCGGCCACCCACAGCCGGACCGTGCGGGCGGCCTGGGGGATGGTGATGAACACTTCGTGCTCGTGCCGGGTCAGGTTCTCGGCGAGCTTGCGGCGCTTGCCCTGCACCTCGTTGGTCGACACCCCGGAGGGAAGGGTCACGTCGACTTCCACGCCGCATCCGGCGATCCGGATCGGCCCCAGCATGGACGCGCCGGCGTCGCCCATCTCCTTGATGGCGCGCGCCAGGGCAGGGACGCCGAGGTCGCGCAGGGCCTTGACCACGATGGACGGGGTGATCGGCTCACCCTCATCCGACCGGACGTTGGCGGGCAGTGCCCAGGCCGGGGCGGCGTGCTGCTTACGGCCCACCGACCACAGGGCTAGCAAGGCCAGGAACGGCCCGATCGCCAGCGCCGGACCCCACACGACCTGAACGATCCGGATCAGCAGCGCGATGAAGTCGATGGTCGCCGACAGGGGCGTGATCACGTCGCCGACGTGCCCCGTGTTGAGGGCCATGACGACGCCGAGGGCGACCAGGACACCGATGCTCATGCCGGCGCCGACGGCTACGCCCTTGGCGGCCTCTGCCGGGGAGTGGAGAAGGTCCATGCGGCGGTGGTGCCGGGCGGCGCGGAAGCGCTGCAGCCGCTCCTCCCACTCCTCGGCCGCTTCCAGGTTCCCCGCGGCCTCAGCGGCACGGATCATCCGCTCGTACCGGGACCCGGTGCGGCCGTCCCAGGCGCGGCGGGCCACGATCCGGCCGCCGTTGAGGGTGTAGAGGCTGTGCCGGGCCGCCGCGCGGACCGTCGCCCGGGTCGTCTCGTGCGTGGCGGCGCTCTTCACGGCGCGGCCGGAGCGCACCCACAGCGGCACGGGCGCCGCCGGGGCCGGGTCGGGCACGACGGTCAGCACCATCGGGGCCGTGTCGTCGGTCGGAGGGTCGGTGGGCTTGTGGAGGTGAACGACGTTCTCAGACATGCTGAACGTGCTCCTGACTGCCCCAGCAGGGGCGGGAGTGAAGGAGAGGGTCGGGGTGGCCGTGTCCGTGGAAAGAGGCGGCCACCCCGGCACCGAAAGGGGCTGGTCAGAACCAGCCGGACGACTTCCTCTTGGCCTTGTCGCGGGCAGCCTCGGTGATGAGCCGCTGACGCTCGCCGTGCAGCGCGGTCAACTCCGCGCTCAGCCGCATCTCGGCAGCGCTGCCCGTGGCGTCGACCTGCTCCTCCGCACGGCCCGTGCTGCGGCCCCGGGCGGCCCGGTAGGATCCGCCGGCCAGGGCGCGGGCCATGGCCCGGCGCTCACGGCCGTTCAGCGGCCACGACTCGCCCCGGCGGACCGCTTCCAGCTTCTTCGTGGTCGCCTGGATCTCGCGGTCCAGGCGGCGCAGGTCGGAGTTACCCATGCGAGGTGTTCCCTTCAGACCCATCTGGGTCGGGGTAGGCGCAGGGCACGCAGGTGCCCAGCGAGGTGGGGATGACGTAGCCCGCATCCCGGCGACAGCCGGGGCAGACGCGGCGGGCCCGGTTCGCAGCGGCCAGCGCCGCCCAACGGCCCGGCGTCATCGGCCGTACCGGCTTGGCCAGGTCGACGCGGTAGAGGTAGGCGACCAGCGGCCCCCGGCGGCGGCGTGGCCCTTCGAGCGTCGCGGCCACGCACTGACCCCCGGGCCGCAAACCGCGTGCGCGCAGTTGGCGGCGGGTGGCCAGGCCCTCCGGGGCCAGGCGCCAGGGGTAGGTGGGCAGGCCGCAGGGTTCGCGGCTGGGCCTGCCCATCACGAGGTGGCGATGGCGAGGTCAGCGCGGCCGGCGTCGTCCGGCTGGCGCTGCTCGGCGTAGCGGGTGGAGACCCAGCCGACCGACCAGCCGCACAGTTCGGAGGCGGCACGCACCGGCAGGCCTGCGGCGAACGCCGCGGCGATCAGGGTGCGGGCTTCGTCCTCGGGCAGCTTCTCCTGGGCCGGGCCGCGGGCCAGGAGCGCGGAGCGTTCACGCTCGGCCTGCTCCTCGCGCTCGCGCTGTTCACGCTCACGGGCCTCGGCCCGCTCGCGACGCTCACGCGCTGCCTCTTCGGCGGCTTGGCGTTCACGCTGTTCACGCTCGCGGTGCTGCTGTTCACGCTCGCGTTCACGGCGTTCACGAGCCTCCCGCTCCGCCCGCTCCCGGGCGGCGGCCTGCTCACGCTCTTCTCGCCGCTGGCGCTCTTCGCGGTCGGCCTGTTCACGGGTGAGCTGGGCTTCATGCTCACGCTGTTCACGCGCCAGGGAGGCAGCGTGCTCGCGCTCCTCGGCCCGCTCCCGGCGGGCGGCTTCCTCACGCTCGCGCACGGCGTTTTCCCGGCGCTCGCGCTCGGCCTGCCGCTTGTCCTCCAGGGCGGTCACGGCGTGGGTGATGGCGCGGCGGTAGGCGAGTCCGGTCTCTGCCGTGACGATCAGCAGCAGCGGCGCCACCGCGTGAACGGCTACGCCCACCAGGTCTTTGTTCAGGGCGGAGTCAGCGATGTTCAGGGCCAGGGTCATGGCGCCGGTCATCCACCGCAGGGCGATGGGCCACCGGCCTCCGTGCCCGCCCAGGCGGGCCAGCACCGAGTCCAGACGGACCACGATGACGACCGCGGCGTCGACAACGAGCGGCAGGATCGGTGCTGTCCAGGCCCACGCCTTGGGGGTGTGGGCGGACATGAGCGGGGTCACGGTCAGGATCGAGAAGAGCATTGACCCGCCCACGATCAGCCACGTGCCAGCGGACAACGCCTTCTCCGCTGAACGCACTTGAACACCGTTCACGCCGCACCCCCCAACGGCTCCACCGCGGGGGCGGTCACGCTGCGGAAGTGGTCGCGGGCGGCGTCGTAGATGAACGACATGCACACCCACCGCAGCTCCGCGGCGGGGCGTTCACCGACCGGGACCCAGCCGCTCAACGGTGCCCCCAGGGTGGCCGCATAGGCGTAGGCGGCCGACCGGTCGGGGTGGATGCTGTGGGGCTTGCCGTAGTAGAGCAGCAGTGCCATGGACGCATCCGCCGGGGCCGGTGCGCTCAGTGCCTCGGTCCGGGCGGCCTGCTCGGCTGCCCGGTCGTGTGCCTCGGCGAGCTGGGCCTTGATGTTGTCCAGGGCCGCCTGGAGGTCCAGCGCATCCGCCCGGGCCACCTCGGCCTCACGACGTGCGGTCTTCAGTTGCGCGGTCAGGCGCTGAGCGGAGCGGGTGTGACCAGCGAACGCACGATCCGCGGTCTCCTGCACCTCCCGCGTACGGGCGCGGGCCTGATCGATGTCCTGCTGCAGCCCGGCGAGCTGGGCACGGGTGACGATGCGGATCACAGCGACTCACCGTCCTCATGCGCGGGGTTCGCGCTGTAGGCGATCAGGCTCAGGCGGGTGCCGGCGTAGTCGGTGGCCGCGCGCAGAACCCGCGTCTGCCCCTCGCTCTGCTCGGCGTATGTCACCGATTCGGGGAGGATGCCGACCGCCGCGCGCCACGCCTCGAACGTGCCGAAGCCGTCGTGGCTCACCAGCTCAAGCTGGTCGGGGAAGAGCGTGGAGACATCCACGTTCATGGCGGGCAGGTCGGGGAAGTCCGTGGCCAGCAGCCGCAGCAAGCGCAGCGGCGCAGCGAGGTCGCTCATTGTCTGGTTGTTCATGCCGCACCTCCAGCCGTGAGCAGAGCGGCGAGGATGAGCAGGGCGCCGCCGATCATGGTGAGGTCCACCGCGCGGCGCAGGCACGTGAACTTCGCGACCGCCAGCCGGGACAGTCCCGCGATGTCGGCGGCCAGGTCCGAGGCGACGGCGCTGGTGATCTCGTCGGCGGTGAGGGTGGCCCACAGCGGGAAGCCGTGCCGGCCGCCAAGGTTCGGGCGCACCGACCGCAGCAGCAGACCAGCCGCACCGAGCAGCAGCGCCAGACCGAGACCGCCGGTGACGATGGCGGGCACGTTCAGCGGCAAGTCACGGGCGACCGTCCACGATCCGGCGAGCACCGCGCCGACGAACGCCAGCAGCAACGCCGTCTTGGTGTCCGTCCGCGCGATCTCCGCCTTCACCTCAGCGTGCGCAGCGGTCAGGTTCCGGTCGGTGGCGCTCACGCGGCACCCCCGGGCAGGGTCGTGTCAGCCGCACGGTTGACCAGCGCGACCCGCGCGGCCAGCGCGCGGCGGCGGGCCCGGCGGATGCGGCGGTCGTCCAGCTCGGTCGGCGTGCGGTCGAGGGTGACGATGTGCGCGTCCAGCAGCTCGACGTCCGCGAGGATCACGGGCATCTCCTGCTCGACCGCGTCCAGCTCAGCGTTCGTCGGCTCCATGAAGTCGGCGAACGCGGTAACAGCGTCCTGAACAGTGACGATGTGGTTCATGGGTCGTGCTCCTCTCACAGTGGAACGGCCCAAACAGCGGCCCCGGGATTGCGCCCCGGGGCCGCGCGCCGTTCATGGGCGTGTGGGCGCCTTAGACGGCGGGATGAGGTAGTGCGTGTGCTGTCTCCTTCGGGAACACGGGCTCCCGTTTCAGGCGTATGGAGACGTGACCTTTCGGTCTGAGCCCTCCGGTTGACCAGGGATCCGGGCCCCTCGGCCCGCTCTGTCCCGGGCCCCTTGGCCCCGCCGAAGCGGAGCCCATTGCTGTGCAGGTTTCGCATTTGTGCAGGCCAAAGAAGGCCCATCCACGCCATTCAGCCTGACCAACTTGGCTAGCCTGGTGGGCGCAAGAACAACGTAGCCAGCTTGGCTAGTCACGTCAACACCTGGCTATCCTGGCTGTCCTGATCAAGGGGGAAGGACGTAGCATCGGGGCATGACCTTCACGCCCGAACCCCTGGATCCGGACGACGACCGGCCGCCGTATGAGCAGGTGGCGAGCAGTCTTGGCGCCGCCATTCGGACGAAGAAGCTAGGCCCCGGCGACAAGCTCCCGTCGCACAAAACGCTGACCGAGCTGTACGGATTCGCCCGCGCCACGATCCAGCGAGCCCTCCGAGATCTGGAAGATGAGGGTCTCGTCGTGTCCCGCAAGGGCAGCGGCGTGTACGTCCGCAACCGCACGGAACGGCCGGCCGGTCTCCGTCCGTACGTCGAGCAGGCATTCGCCAGCACGGACGTCTCGATCGACTTCGCTGGGTTCTCCAGCGAGACCCTGCACAGCGCGCTTCAGGAGCCCATCGACAAGATCCGCGTCGGTCGGCTGACGCCGTCGAGCATCAGCATCCGCATCCTGGTGCCGGACATGGCGATCCCGCACGCCGCGCCCGTGCGCCGCGAAGACGGGGCGGACGACCCACGCCTACGCCGTCGCATGCACGACATGATGGTCAGCTTCACCCGCAGCATCGCCAACTCGATCCACGAGCTAAGCGTCCTGGGACTGGTGCCGGAGACCAAGGTGAGCGTGCGCGTCCACAGCGGAACGCAGTTCTTCAAGCTGTACGTGGTCAATCAGGAAGATGCGTTCTTCGGGTACTACCCCATCCGGCCCAACAAGGTGGTCGCGGAGGGGGAGGTCGTAGAGATCTACGACCTGGTGGGGGCAGACGCCACGCTCTTCCACTACTCCGTGAACGAGGGTGAGGCATCGAGCGGGGCGCAGCAGGTCGAGCAGGCGCGCATGTGGTTCGACAGCGTGTGGAGCACCATCGGAAGGGACCTCGACCCTGATGGGAAATAGCAAGCTCTCCGAGGTCGTCGGAGCCACCAGCGGAGTCCTGTTCGACTTTGACGGGCCGATCTGCGATGTATTCGCGGGTCGGCCCGCCCCTGGTGTCGCGCGGGAACTCACGGAGATCGTGGCCCAGCACGACGCGGCTCTTGGCGGCAAGGCGGCCGGCGTCGACGACCCGATGGAGATCCTGCGCCTTGCCACGCAGGGCGGCGAGCCGGTCATCCGGGCAATCGAAGAATCACTGACCAAAGCCGAAGTGTCGGCCGTCAAGGTCGCGGGTCCGCCCGTCCCTGGCTCGGTCGCCGCCCTCGAAGCGGCGCACTCGTCCGGACGAAAGGTCGCCGTCGTCAGCAACAATTCGACGGCATGTGTACGGGCGTTCCTGATGCTGCACGGCCTGCGCCACCTGGTGCACGAAGTCATTGGACGCGCCGCCTATCACCCCGACCTGATGAAGCCCGACCCCCACTCGCTGGTGCTCGCCGCCGCACGACTTCGCATCTACCCCCATCACTGCACCCTCATCGGGGACTCGGTGACAGACGTCGAAGCTGCTCGTACCGCTGGAGCGATGTCCATCGGCTTCGCCAACAAGCCCCACAAGGGCCTTACGCTGGCTGAGGCAGGCGCCGATGCAGTGGTCACCGACATGACCACTGTGGCCGATGCTCTGGCATCAATCCCCCCTCTGGCTTGACGACGGCCTGATCACCCCAGCCGCGTAGTCTCAACCGCAGTCTCATCCGTGCCCGTTCGGGGGCGTTCAGAACCGGGTCAGCGACAGTTCGAACCCAGCCCCTGAACGCCCCCGAACAGCCACGGACCCACTCGCGCAGAGTTGGAAAGCGTGTTGGGGGCAACCCCTCACGAGTTCGAATCTCGTATCCTCCGCCAGTGCTCTCACCGGGCACAACGTTGAAGGGCCCCACCACTTGCGGTGGGGCCCTTCGCGGTTCTCCGGCTCCACTCTCCGACTCAGCTCTCCTCGCGGTCGGACTCGGTCGGCGCCCGAGGCGCGTCTGGGTCTGCCGCGCGGTCTTGCCGCGTACCAGCCCCGTGCCGAGCCTGTGCCGAGCGCGCATCCGCGCCGTCCTCCCGGGCTCCACCCCGTGATCGCGTCGAACCCGCCCTTCCGCTCCGGCCCGGCCGCACCCCGCGCCACCCCGCCGCTCCCGATCCGGGAACTCCTGATGCTGCCGGAGGATCGTGATCAGCGGACCGGGCAGACCGATGATGCGCCGGCCCGCGCGCGACGTGGGCGTCCGCTCCACCGGCCGGCGCGCACGCGACGTGGGCGTCCGCACCACCGGCCGGCGCGGCGCGGAACCGGGGTGTCCGGCAGCCGCGGGCACGGAACCAGGGCGTCCAGCACACCGTGTACAACCTGACGGGAGCCCTTTGAGCCGCGCCCTCTGAAACGGGGAAAGACTGTTGTTGGAAGAGATGGTGTTCCGGACCGATGCTCTGCCCGCGGCGGACCGGTTCGACTACTGGGTCGAGCTACTGGGCCGCACCCACGCCCCCATGGACCTGCGCAGCGACTACACCGACGATTTCCGCGCTTCCCAACGCGTGCTGGACCTCGGTGGTGTCACGGTGTGGTCTGCCACCTACCAGCCCCTGGCCTTCCGGCGCACACCGAAGTTGATCCGGCAATCCGACCCGGAGGCCTACCATCTTTCCCTCGTCGTACAGGGGACCGGGACAGGCGAGTGGAGCAACCGGGAGACCGCGTACAAGCCGCACGACCTGTTCGTCACCTCCACCTCACTGCCGAACGACATCCGCAGCAGCACCGGGGGCCCGGTCACGATCCTTGCGCTGGAGACTCCCAAGGCCCTGCTGCCGCTGCCTCGCAGCGTGGCTCCACGGCTGGTCGGGGCGCCGGTGTCGGGCCAGGAGGGCATGGGCGCCCTCCTGGCACGGTTTCTCACCCAGCTGACCGCGGACACGAGCGCGTACCAGCCCTCCGACGGGCCCCGGCTGGGCACGGTCCTGAACGATCTGGTCGCCGCGCTCTTCGCCCACCTGCTCGAAGCCGGCGACTGCCTCCCTCCGGAAACCCACCGACGAACCCTCATCTTGCGTATCCAGGCGTTCATCCGGGAGCACCTGCACGACCCGAGTCTCACCCCGGCCACCATCGCCGCCGCCCACCACATCTCCACCAGCTACCTGCACCGCCTCTTCCGGGACGAGGACGCCACAGTCGCCGCCTGGATCCGCCGCCTTCGCCTGAAGGCGGCCCGCCGCGACCTCACCGACCCAGCGCTCCACGCCCTCCCCGTCCACGCCATCGCCACCCGCTGGGGATTCCCCCGCGCAACCGACTTCAGCCGCGCCTACCGCGCCGCCTATGGCACCACGCCCAAGGATCACCGGCAGCAGGCCCTCAACGGCCGCAAGTGAACTCATTGCCAACACGGTTGTGCACTCCGAGCCAACGACTCACCAGCCGCGCACCGACATCATGGAGGCGTTAGTTCGATCAGTGCCTGTGCACGGGCCGGGGGCCTGTCGCCAAGGGGACGTGTCCCGAAACGACCAACCAGGTAGTGATCCGCAATCGCAATATCCACAGGGGGATCAATGCGCACTCTCACATCAGCCGGAGCACTCGTCGCCGCCGGCGGCCTCGCCCTCGGCCTGATGGCCGCACCGGCCTTCGCAACGCCCGCCGCCTCAGCGTCCACCGCCTCTGCCTCCCCGGCCACGGTGCGGCTCGCCGGCGGGGGCTGGCACATCAAGAACGCGAAGAACGTCGCCGACTCCGGCGTGCCGAAGCCGGGCCGGTCGGTCGTCTGCAACTGGGTCATGTCGGGCGGCGGCAAGAAGACCCACGGCGAAGTGTGTTTCGATCCGGACGGCGACACGTTCTACGTCAAGGACTCGCTGGCCGACGGAATGAGCATCTCGATGCGCGCCCTGTACCGCGGCAACACGCAAACCGTCTTCGAGTGCAGGGATTACCTCGGCGGCGCCAAGGGCTGGACGGCTTGCGACTTCTCCAGGGAGATGAGGGAAGGCCGGGGTATCAACTTCATCGCCATGGCCTGGAAGGGCAACACCCCTAAGTACAAGAGCAGCACCGCAGACGCGGAGAACTGAACGACCGAGCGGGGCAGGACCTGTTGGTGACTTCCTTTGTCACCAACAGGTCCGTTGGGCAGGTCCGGTAGGCGGTGGCGTCCGACTCGGTCACCTACTGCCGCTCCCTTGCGGCCCAGTGCCATGGCTCCTCCTCCACCGGAACCGTCCGCGCCCAGCGCCACCCGGCGCGGACCGTCCTCGCCAGCGCCATTCGGCACCGGTCCCCACGAGGGGAGGGACCGGTGACGGATGGCGCAGCGCTGTTTCTGCGGTCGAGGCTGCGCGAGGGGCGAGGGGCGAGGGGCGTGGAAGCCCAGGGGCCCAGCGGCCCAGGGGATCAGCTCGATGAGGCGGCGGGGGGTGGCACCGACTCGCCCTCTTCCTCGTGCTGGACGGCGGCGTCCACCGCCTCGGGGGGCATGGCCATGCGTACGGCGGTGTAGAAGATGGCGAGGCTGAAGACGATCACGAGGACCAGGTCCCACCAGGCGGGGAGGGCGCGGGTGCCGCCGTAGCGGCCGAAGTGGCCGATGAGGACCATGCCGCCGAGCCAGGGCCACACCCAGGCGGCCGACTTTGCGCGCAGCCCGCTGCGTTCGGCGGCCGGGATGCCGCGGCGGGTGAGCGCCAGGACGACGAAGCCGAGCAGGGCGGCGATACCGAGCTTCCAGTCCGCCTCGTAGCCGGACCAGTAGAAGATCAAGTTGGCGAAGACGAAGCCGGCGGGGGCCAGTACGGGTCCGGCCGGGAGCCGGTAGGGGCGGTTCCGACCGCCGTCCTGGACGCGGAGGGCGTACAGCGCCACCGGGGCGAAGGCGTACATGATCGCCGCTGCCGAAGTGACCACGCTGACCAGCGCCTGCCAGCTGGGAAACGGCAGGAACGCGATCTCGCCGACCACGAAGGCGAGAAGGATCGAGACGACGGGCACCCGGCTGCGGCCGACCTGGGTGAGGGGTCGGGGCAGGACCCGCTCGCGTCCCATGGCGTACGAGAGACGCGCGGCACCGGCCATGTAGACCAGGCCGGTGCCCGCCGGGGAGATGACGGCGTCGACGTAGAGGATGGTCGCCAGCCAGCCGGCCCCGACGACGGTGGCGAGCGTGGCGTAGGGGCCGAAGTTGCCCTTGCCCACGGGGTTGTCCCAGCTGTGGCTGACGGCGTCGGGGTTCAGGGCGGCGATGAAGGCGATCTGCAGCAGGAGGTAGAGCGCGGTACCGACCGCCATGGCCACGATCACCGCCCGCGAGACATCGCGCTGCGGGTCGCGCGCCTCACCGGCCAGCTGGATGGCCTGCTCGAAGCCCAGCAGCGCGAACACCACGCCGGCGGGCAGGGCGGCGAAGACCCCGTGCGCGCCGTGCGGTGCGAAGCCGCCGCCCGCGGTGAAGTTCGAGCCGTGGAAGGACAGGGTCATCAAGACCACCACGGTCAGCAGCGGTACGGCCGTCTTCACCACCGCGGTGACCGAGTTGATCCCGGACAGCAGGCGTACGCCGAGGACGTTGATGAGCGTGAAGATCAGCATGAAGACGCTGGCGATCAGCAGGCCGGCCGCGGTGAGGGTGCCGTTGGGGTGCAGGACGTGGATGCGGTCGTGCACCCAGCCGATGCGGTCCATGTACGAGAGCGTGGCCTCGACCTCGATCGGTGAGATCAGGACCGAGCGCAGCCAGGACATCCAGCCCGCGGTGAAGCCGACCAGGGGGCCGAAGGCGAAGAAGGGGAACCGGGCGGTGCCGCCCGCGATCGGGTAGGTGGCGCCCAGCTCCGCATGGGCCAGCGCGAGCACGGCCAGCATCGTGGACGCGAGGACCCAGGAGATCAGCGAGGCCGGTCCGGCGATGACGGCGGTGGTCAGGGCGCCGAGCAGCCAGCCGGAGCCGATGATCGATCCCAGGGAGATGAACATCAGCCCCCAGAACCCGACCGCCCGGTGGAGGTGGCGGGTTCCGGTGGCGCTGTCACTCCCCGCTGCGGATGGCCTGGTCACGCGCGCTCCTGGTTCACGGGACCATCTTGGTCCCGGGAGGCGGACCAGGCGGGCATGCGCCTTGCGTGTCGTCGTGCGTACCGAGAGTGAGTGGCCTGTCCGCGCCGGCCCGGGCGCCGGGACCGGCAGTGGTTAGTGGCTAGTGGCTGCCCGACGGGCGGGCGACGGGGTGTGTGGAGCCGTTGCGGGGTGGCGGGTGGGCGTGGAAGAGGGTGGAATACAGGCCGTGGCGGGCGAGGAGCTGGGCGTGCTGCCCCGACTCCACCAGGCGTCCCTCGTCCAGGACCAGGATGCGGTCGGCGTCCGCGGCGAGGTCCAGATCGTGGGTGATCACGAGCGTGGTGCGGCCTTCGGCGAGGCGCCGCAGCGGCTCGAGGATGCGTTGGGTGGCCAGGGTGTCCAGGCCGGTGGTGGGCTCGTCGAGGATGAGCACGGGGGCGTTGCGCAGCATGGCGCGGGCGATCGCGATGCGCTGCAGCTGGCCGCCGGAGAGCCGGGAGGTGCCCGGCGCGATGACCGTGTCGTAGCCGTCGGGGAGGGCGGAGATGAACTCGTCGGCGTCGGCGGCCCGGGCGGCGCCCACCACGTCGGAGTGGGTCACGCCGTCGCGTCCGCAGGCGATGTTCTCCTCCACCGTGTCGTGCAGGACGAGGGTGTCCTGGGGCAGCAGCGTGATGTTCCGGCGGAGCTGGGCGAGCGGCAGCCGGTTCACGGGGATGCCGTCCAGCCGGACGCTGCCGGTGTCGGGGTCGTAGAACCTCAGCAGCAGGGCGGCCAGGGTCGACTTGCCCGCACCGCTGGGGCCGGTGATGACCACCAGTTCCCCGGGCACCGCGGTGAACGAGAAGTCATGGAGCACTTCTTCCTTGCCGCCCGGGTAGCTGAAGCCGACCTGGCACACCTCCACCGCGCCGACGGCACGGTCCGGTGCCGGTATGACGTCCGCGGGGTCCGGGTCGGTGACGGCGGGCGGGGCGTCGAGGATCTCCAGCAGGCGTTCGGCTCCGGCGGTCGCCTCGGTGACCGTCAGGCCGAGCTGGCCGAGGTCGCGGATCGGCGGGTAGAGGTAGCCGACGAACGCGGCGAAGGCCAGCAGCTCCCCCAGCGTCATCCGCCCCGAGGAGATCTCCCACACGCCCAGGCCGATGATCGCCAGGACGCAGAGCGTTTCGAGGACCTCGACCAGTTGTCCGTACAGCTCGTTGATACGGGCGCTGGTCACCGACGCCCGCAGCCATTTGCGGGCCTCGCGGCGCAGCCGCTCCTGTTCGTCCAACTGCCGGTTGTAGGCCTGGGTGAGGATGACGTTGACCAGCCCTTCCTCGACCACCGAGGTGATGGCGCCGTCCGCCGCACGCTCCCGGCGGGAGACCTCTTTGACCCGGCGGGTGAAGCGGGTGGTGGCGACCAGGAACAGCGGGGCCAGGGCGAAGGTGGCGAGCGCCAGGTCCCAGCGCAGCCAGAGCGCGGCTCCGGCATAGAAGATGACGCCGAAGAGGGCCGTGGCCGCCTGGACGAGGCCGGAGACCACGAGTTGTTCGATGGCGTCGACGTCGCCGGTCAGCCGCTCGACCAGGTCACCGCGACGGTTGCGCTGGAAGAAGTGCGGCGGGAGCGTCTGGAGATGGGCGAAGACGCGGGCGCGTAGCCGCATCACAAAGCGTTCCGCCGTCCAGGCGGCGAGGGAGTTGCCCAGGTATCCCACGATCGCGCCGGCGACGGCCACGGTGAGCCATAGCCCGGCGGGGCCCCAGAAGGCGCTGATCGAGCCCTTCTGGAGCGCGTTGTCGGTGAGTTTGGCGAAGACAAGGATGGCCACGGTCTCCGCGAGCGCGGCGACGATGGCACTCAGGCAGACCAGGACGATCCAGCGCCGGTCGCCGCGGGTCAGCGGCCAGAAGCGCCGTACCGCTTCCTTGAAGCCGACCCGTCTGGTGCGGATGGAGGTGTCCGCGACGAGCGCACGGAACACCCGGTCCATGGCGGGGTCCGGGTCCGGCTGGGGCCGGGACCGCATGCCGCTGACGGGTTCGCTGGTCTCGGTGGCGGGGGTTGAGGGGGTGGAGTGAGTGGAGTGGTCGCCGGCATCGTGCGGCAGTGCCGAATTCTCGCCAACGGGCCCTGATTCCGTGCCTCGTTGGGGCGATGCTGCGGGGCGCTCTCCGCGCCGGCGTGAGCTACGCAGGTGCATGATCGCTACGTCATCTCGTCGCTGGTGGGGTAGTTGAGCGGAACCACGAGGCACCGCCCCCTAAAACGACGAGGCAAACTCGCGCCGTACGCGAGCCTGCCTCGAAACTAAGAGGTGTGCGTCAGTAGCCGTAGCGGTAACCGCGCCCGCGGCCTCGACGGAACCTCCTGCGGCGCCTGCGGCGGTCGCGGTCGTGGTCGTGCCAGTCGTCATGGTCGCGGTGACGCCTTCTGGGGAAGACCTTGCGGAAGCTCATACTCGCCTCCTCGTTGTTTTTTCCTTGTTGTCGAACCGTTACCGGCTCCGACAACTCCCAAGCTACGACGCTCAACTGTCTCCAACAAGGCGAAATGCGTGAAAATTCAGACATAAGCCGATTTTCTTATTAAACATGGCTGAGGGTGGCGAGGGATCACTCTCCGGATGCCATCTCACGGGGTGGGAGAGGGGATGCGCGGGACGGGAACCGGCGTGCGGACGGCGTCACCGGCGGGCAGCGGCAGGCAGCGGCGGCGATGGAGTCAGGGGCGGTCGGGGGCGACGGGTGAGAGCCGGTAGGCGTCGCCCTCGGCGATGACCCGGCCTGCCGTGGGCGGCGGGAAGTGGCTGCCCAGGAGCAGGGTGTCGGTACCGGCGAGCGAGGCAAGGAGGCTGCGGCGGGTCCTGGCGGCCTGTACGGGGTCGACGTCCGCGCAGCTGCAGATGTCGGGGCGCGGTAGCTGCACCGGGTGGTGGATGCAGTCGCCGGTGATCAGGGCCGTCCGCCCGGCGCTGCGCAGCTCCACGGCGAACTGGCCGGGCGTGTGCCCGGGGGTGGGCAGGAGACGGACGCCGGGAGCGACCGTGGTGCCTTCGCCAGGCACCTCGACCAGGTCGAGCAGTCCGGCATCGCGGACGGGATGGACGGAGTCCCGGAACATCTGGCGGCGGGCGTCGTCCAGGTCCTGGCCCGACCAGTGGTCCCACTCCGTACGCGCCGCCAGATAACGGGCGCGGGGGAAGGTGGGGACCCAATCACCCTTGTCGGCACGGGTGTTCCAGCCGACGTGATCGGTGTGCAGATGGGTGAGGAGGACCAGATCCACCGCCTCCGGGGCGAAGCCCGCTGCCGTCAGGCGCGGGAGGTAGTCGCTGTCCAGGTGGTCCCAGGCGGGGTTGGTCCGGGGTTTGCCGTTGCCGATTCCGGTGTCGACGAGCAGGCGCAGCCCCTGCACCTCTATCGCGAAACTGTGCGTGGCCAGGCGGAGAGTGCCGTCATGGTCGGTGAAATCGCGCTGCAGCCACGGCACTTGGGCCACCACGTCCGGGGTGGCGTCGGGCAGCAGCCATCGGCCGGTCGGTGCGGGGAGCGCGGTCTCGTCGATTCGGCGGACGGTGATCTCGCCCACCGTCCAGGCGGGGGCCGTGTCACTGACGGCAGACATGAGGTGTCCTCTCCGCGAGTCAAAGGCAATTCCTTTGCGTTAAGTCCACGCTACCGCGCTCGCGACACTAACGCAAACAGATTGCTTTTATGTGGACCCGCGCGGCTCCGAGCCCTTAAGGTGGAGCCATGAGCCCCAGGCCGATGACCCGCCCCGGGGGGCGTAGTGCCCGCGTCCAGGAATCGGTGCACGCAGCCGTGCGCGCCCTCGAAGCCGAGCAGGGCCGTGCGGCGCTGACGGTTCCCCTCGTCGCCGCTCGCGCCGGGGTCACGCCGTCGACGATCTACCGCAGGTGGGGAGACCTCCAGGAGCTGCTGTCCGACGTGGCCGTCGAGCGCCTGCGTCCGGAGGCGCCCCCCGCCGATCACGGAGCGCTGCGCACGGACCTGGAGGCATGGGCTGAGCAGTTCCTGGAGGAGATGGCCTCGCCTCCGGGGCGGGCCTACCTCCGCGACGCGCTCGCCGGCGATCCGGACGGCAGTCATGCGGGCCAGTGCTCGGCCTACGCCGCCGAGCAGGTGGACGTCATCCTCGCCCGCGCCGCCGAGCGCGGGGAGCCGGCCCCGGACACCGAACTCGTGATGGACCACATCGTTGCCCCCATGATGTACCGGCTGGTCTTCCGGCCGGGCCCGACGGACGCGGCGTATGCGCGCGGCCTCGTGGAGGCGACCCTCTCCGGGCTGATGCCGCGGCACTGACCCCGTGCGCCTCACCGGCGCACCGGTGAGGCATGGCGCCCGTCGTGGCGCGCCGGGGCGCGGCCCATGAACCCCGGGTGAGGCCTTCGCCCGCACGTCACGCTCCGCGGCGCGGAAGGGAACAACCAGCGCATGGTGCTCGCCGAATCCCTGTCCCTGGCCATGCTGCTGGTGGTGCTGGTGTGTGCCGTGAGCCGGCCGTTCCGGCTGCCCACGCCTGTGGCACCTGGATGGCGCGCTGGTCAGCGGGACGGCACAGTCGTCTGCTGGGCGCGGTCTTCGCCCGCGCGTCGGCCATCACGGCCGTGCTGAGCCTGGACGCCACCGTCGTCCTGCCGACCCCCGTCGTGTTCGCCACCGCCGCGTACATGGGCGTCCATCCCAACCCCATGTGTACGCCTGCACCCACCTGTCGAACACCGCGTCGCTGCTGCTGCCCGTCTCCAACCTGACGAACCTGCCGGCCTTCACGGCGAGCGGGCTGAGCTTCACCCGGATCGGGGCGCTGATGGCGCTGCCGTGGGTGGTCGCGATCGGCGTCGAATATCTGGTCTTCCGCCGCTTCTTCGCCGCTGACCTGCGCGCCCCGGCCCCCGGCCCGGGCACCGCCGAGCCCCCCGAGCTGCCGCTGTTCGCCCTGGTGACGGTGGCCTGCACACTCGCCGGATTCGTGCTGACCTCCGCACTGGGCGTCAACCCGGCCTGGGCCGCGGCGGCAGGCGCCCTCGTCATGGCCCTCCGTGCGCTCGCCCGGCGCGACACCACCCCGGCCGCCGTGCTGTGGCGGCGCATCGTCCACCACCACGAGCACGACGTCGCCCTCAAGGAGTTCACCCGGCTCGGCCTGCTCACGGTGCCCGCCGCCCTGGGCCCGGCCACGGTGGCGCTGTGGGGCTCGCTCCAGCTCATCGGCAGCTGACCCGGGCCGGAGGCCGCCCTTCCGGCCCCCTCCGGGCGTCAGGTCCGCTTGGTGCGCATCAGGAACAACCCCACCCCCGACCCGATCACCACCACGCCCGTGCCGACGCTGATCAGCACCTGCTGCACCCCGTCGAAGGCGAAGCTGGTGGAGACGTTGACGAGGACGGCGAGGCAGAGCACACACCAGAGCAGGGCCTTCATGGGAGTTCCTTCCGCAGGGAGGTGAACAGAGGTGAAGAGGTGAAGAGGTGAACATCTGCGGGACCGACAATGCCGCGGCCGGGCCGCCGGTTCGAGGGAGCGTCCTCCCGAAGGCGGGGTGGAGTGCGCTACACCCCCGGTCCGGGAGTTCGCTCCCGCGCCGTGGCCGGGGCGGGTCGCCTAGCCTGTGCCCATGGGGGAGACGGTGCGGCGGGCGGGGCGGGCCACGGTTTCGTTGCTGGTATCGGCCGGGCTGGCCCTGGTGTCCTATCTCTTCCTCGCGGTGCTGCTGTTCACCGCTGTCGCGACGCTCCTCGTGGTCGGCGCGGGGGTGCTCCCCGAGACGGTCCTGATGCTGCGCAGGATGGCCGGGTTCAAGCGGCGGCGGGTGGCGGCCTGGACGGGAGAGCCGGTCCCGGAGGCGTATCTGCCGCTCACCGGAGAGCTGTTCGAGCGGGTACGCACGGCGACCGCGGACCCGGGCACCTACCGGGACCTGCGCTGGCTCGCCGCCCACTTCGGCTACGGCCTCCTGCTGGCCTACCTGTCGCTGCCGCTCTGGCCCCTCGGCCTCCTCATCGACGGGGTGTGGTGCGGACTGCTGCGACGCCCGGCCGTCGTCCTGCCGCTGATTGGGCGCCTCGCCGACCTCGACGCGGCCTGGTCACGTGCGTTGCTGCTGCCGTCCCCGGACAGCCGGCGCACCGCCCTGCTCGCCGAGCGCGTCGAGGAGCTGACCGTCACCCGGGCCGGCGCCGTCGCCGCGCACGGCGCCGAACTGCGGCGTATCGAACGGGATCTGCACGACGGCACCCAGGCCCGGCTGGTGGCGCTGTCGATGCGGGTGGGGCTGGCCAAGAGGGCGTACGAGAAGGACCCCGAGAGGGCGCGCAGGCTCCTCGACGACGCACAGGACCAGGCCGAAGAGGCTCTTACCGAGCTGCGCCATGTCGTGCGCGGCATCCATCCGCCGATCCTCACCGACCGTGGTCTGGTGGGGGCCGTGCGGGCGCTGGCGGCGAGCAGCGGGCTCGATGTGGCGGTGCACGAGGACGGCGTGGAGGCGGGCCCGCGCGCCCCGGCGGCGGTCGAGGCGGCCGCGTACTTCGTCGTCGCGGAAGCACTGACCAACGCCGCGAAGCACAGCGGGGCGGACCGCGCCACCGTGGAACTGGTCCGCGGGAACGGCGGGTTGACGGTGTCGGTCCGCGACGAGGGCCGCGGCGGCGCCGGGGTCGGAGGCGGCGCCGGGGTCGGGGTCGGGGTCGGGGGCGGCGCCGGGGTCGGGGCCGCCGGGGAAGGCTCCGGGGCCGGCTCCCCCGGGGAAAGCTCCGCCGGCGCGCCGCGCGGCAGCGGGCTGCTCGGCATCCGGCGGCGGGTCGCGGCGCTCGACGGGACCGTGGAAGTGACCAGCCCCGTCGGGGGCCCGACCGTGATCGGAGTGGAGCTGCCGTGCGTGTGGTGATCGGTGAGGACAACACCCTGCTGAGGGAGGGCCTGGTGCTGCTGCTGACCTCCGCCGGGCACGAGGTGGTGGCGGTCGCGGCCGACGGGCCCGAGGTGCTGCCCGCGCTGCTCACCCACCGCCCGGATGCCGCGGTGCTGGATGTCCGGATGCCGCCCTCCTTCCGTGACGAGGGGCTGCGCGCGGCGCTGGCGGCGCGGCGGGAGATGCCCGGTCTGCCGGTTCTGGTGCTGTCGCAGTACGTGGAGGAGACCTACGCCGTGGAGCTGCTGAGCGGTGGCGCCGGCGGGGTCGGCTATCTGCTCAAGGACCGGGTGGGGCGGGTCGACGAGTTCCTGAGCGCGCTGGAACGCGTCGCGGCGGGCGGCACCGCCCTGGACCCGGAGGTGGTGACGGAGCTGCTGACCCGGCGCCGCGACGATCCCCTCGACGCCCTGACGCCGCGCGAGCGTGAGGTGCTGCAGCTCATGGCCCAGGGCCGGGACAACGTGACGATCGCGCGGTTGCTGGTGGTGTCGGACCGCGCGGTGAGCAAGCACATCGGAAACATCTTCGCGAAGCTGGGGCTGCCGGCGAGCGACAGCGGGCATCGGCGGGTGCTGGCGGTGCTGGCGTACCTGAACGGGCGGTAGGCGCGGCCCACGACGGCGGGGTGGAGGCGGAAGTACCGAGGCGCCGGGGCGCGCAGGACCCGCCCCCGGCGAGCCGTAGAGCCTCCCCCACTGGCCTCCGCCCCGCCCCCTTCGCCTCTCCTCACCACCCCGATGGTCCAGTGCCCGGATACCGCCCCCGCAGCGTCCCCCGCAACGGCAACATCGTCCCCGCCCCCGTCACCACCGCCACCACGGCGACGACCAGCACCGCCTGCCCCAGCGGCAGCGACGGCACCGTACCCGCCATCGCCAGGCTGAACGCCAGCAGCGGCACCGAGGCCACCGCGGCCCCGACGACCAGCCCGGCAACGGCCACGGCCGCCGCCTCCAGCCGCAGCATCCGGCGCAGTTGGCGGCGCCCCGCCCCCGCCAAGCGCAGCACTCGCAGTTCGGGCCGACGGCCGAGAGCGATCAGCGACAGCGTGCTGAGCAGTGCGATCACGGTGAAGCCCCCGATCGCCGACACCGCCGCCACCGTCAGCACATCGCCCAGCGCCTGATCCTGTGCCACGACCTGTACGGAGGCGGCGGCACCCTGCTCCACCCGCGCATCCGGCACCGCAGCCGTCAGGGCCCGGACGACCGCCTCATGGTCACCGCCAGGTGCGACCGTGACCAGCACCTGTCCCGGGCCCGGCAGCGACAGATGGTGCAGCAGCTCGTCCCGGGAGAAGAGGAAGTCCCCCAGGGCCAGCGACCGTTCGTAGGTCGCAACGACCCGCAGCCGTGCCTGTGCCCCGTCCCCGAAGCGCAGCGTCACCACGGAGCCGGGGCGGGCGTCGAGCGACCGCGCCCGGTCGGCACCGACCGCGACCGTGCCGGGCCGCAGCTCTTCCACGGTCCCCTCGCGCACCCCGGGATCGAGCGTCCGCGTCAGCCGCTGCGGTGTGACGCCCAGCACCGGCAGCCGGTCCAGCCGGGGTTCGCCGGCCTCCCGCCGCGCCACCACCACGGTGCTGCGCACCACCTCCGTCGCCGCCCGCACCCCAGGCACCGCACGGATCCGCTCCACCGCACCGGCCGGCAGCCCGCCGTCCGCCCGCACCGCAAGGCCGGCCCGCAGTGCCCCGCGGGCCTGCGCCGCCCCCTCGTGGGCGAGCGTCGCCCCCGCCGAGAGCTGCACGCAGACGAAGGCGACGACCAGGATGACGGTGGTGAGCGCGGCCCCCGAACGGCGCGCTGCCGCACGGCAGTTGGCGGCGGCGAGATGCCCGCCCGGTCCGCCGAACCGCCGCAGCGGCGTACCCAGCACCCGCATCGCGCCCTCCGCGATCCACGGCCCGAGCAGCGCACAGGCACTCACCATCGTCACCGCCGCCGCCCCGGCCGCGGCACCGGCGGCCGCCCCCTGCTGCAAGACCGCCGTCCCCGCCGAGCTGACGCCGGCGAGCAACAGGACCAGCCCGGTGACCTTGCGCGCCGTGCCGGGGGCCACCTCGCGCAGCGCTTCCGCCGGGCGCACCTTCGCGGTCCGGGCGCAGGCGAGCACCGCCGCGATACGGGCCACCGCGACGGTGATCCCTGCCGTGATCAGCGGTGCGGGCCACAGCCAGGGCGGAAAGGGCAGTTCGAGGCCGGGCGGGAGCGCGTCGTGCGCCGCCAGCAGCGCCCGCAACACGGCGTACCCGGGGACCGCTCCGAGCGCCCCCGTCAGCGCCGCACAGCCGGCGACCCGCCCCACTTCCCTCCCCACCGCACCGCGCAACTGCCGCGGTGTCGCCCCGACGGCACGCAACAGGCCCAGTTCACGCTCGCGTTGGTGCAGCGCCTGCACCACCGTCGATGACACCACGAGCAGGGCGATCAGTACGACGGTGGCGGTTACCGAGCCCAGCAGCTCCAGCAAGCCCGTCCGGACCGGGCCGGCGTCGAGGAACTCGGCGCCGCCGCGCCCGTCCCCGGTCAGCACCCGCAGGGCGGCCACGTCCCCGTCCGCACGCCGTCCGACGCTCCTGACACCTGCCGCATCCAGGGCGTGCCGTACCCGCGCGGCCAACGCCCCCGTGTCCACACCGGGCCGCGCGACCACCCCCAGGGCGTCCAGCGCCCCCGGGTGCCCGGACAGCCGGCGGGCTTCGCCGGCAGTGAAGTAGGCGGCGGCGGACGGCCCGTCGGCGACGCCCACGACGGTGTACGCCGCATCCCTGCCGTCCACCCGCAGCACCACACGTGCGCCCACCCGCGTCCCGCCCCGGGCTCCGAGCCGGGCCCCGTCACCCACCGCGACCTCGCCCGCCCGCCGCGGGGGATGCCCCTGCCGTACGACGCGGGGCGCCAGCCGGGCCGCCTCCCAGGGCCTTCCGAGGGCGGCCCGTCCCGCCATGCCCACCCGGAAGACCTGGTCGGCGACGGCCGCCCGCACCCCGGGTACCTTCCGCACCACACCGAGGGCCGCCCACGGGACCCGCACCCGCTCGGTGAGCCCTGCCCGGGCGGTCCTGGGTGCGCTGCCCCACGGCTTCGCGGTGAAGCGGGTTCCCTGGTCTCCGGCGACCACGAGAGCGGCCCCCGCATACCGCTCCACCCGCGGATGCCCGACCCCGGCCGAGGCGAGCGCGAGCCCGAAGGTGCCGAGAAGCAGCGAGGTGAGGGCGAGGGCGGCGAAGACTGCGGCCCAGGCCTTGCGGTGCATACGGGCGGCGCGGGAGGCGAGGAGTCCGGTCACCTTCATGCCACCCGCCCCCCGCCGGGCCCGGCCGCCGCTTCCCGCCCGTCACCCAAGTCCCTGATGATGGAGCCGACTTGGCGTGCGTCCGGCCGGTTCAGACGCGCGAGGATCCGCCCCCGTACGAGAAAAAGAGCCTCATCCGTCCAGGCGGCGGCGACCGGATCGTGCGTCACCATGACGACGGTGTGGCCGTCCCGGTCGACGGCGCCCCGCAGCAGGGCGAGGACGTCCTGTGCCGTGGCCGGGTCGAGCGATCCCGTGGGCTCATCGGCGAAGACGATGTCCGGCTCGGTGACCAGCGCCCGGGCGACCGCCACGCGCTGACGCTGCCCGCCGGACAACTCCGACGGCGCGGCCTCGCCCCGCTCCTCCAGCCCGACGGCCGCGAGCCCCCGCCGGGCCCGCTCGCCCACGGGCTCGTCCCCGAGCAGCAACGGCAGGGCGACATTCTCCGCGACGCTCAACGACGGCACGAGATTGTGGGCCTGGAACACGAACCCGACGCGCTCCCGCCGCAGCCGGGTCAGGGCCGCCTCCTTGAGCGAGGACAGCTCCGTACCGCCGATGCGCACCGCCCCCGCGGTCGGCCGGTCGAGCCCCGCGGCGCACTGCAGCAGCGTCGACTTCCCCGACCCTGACGGCCCCATCACCGCGAGGAAGCGCCCCCGCGGCACCACGAGGTCAACGGGGTGCAGGGCCACCACCCCGCGCCGGTACTCCCGGCCGACCCCCTCCAGCGTGAGCGCATCGGAGCCCGGGCCCCGCCGCCTCTCGGTGGCTTTCGCCGGAGCCCGCTCCGCGGTAGCCGTCGCCGGATCGCGCCGCCGCCCGAACATGCGCACGCCCTCTCAGTGGGTCGAATGGATCACCAGGCCACTGAGAAACGCTAGAAACGAACAGGGACGGAGAGGAGAGAGCACGGCCCCGTTTCCACGGTGTAGCGGGCTCCACCACGGACGCGGGAGCCGCCCGGCATCGGTGCCTGGGCACCGTGTCCCAGCACCGGGGGTCCGGCGCTGATGGCCCGGCACCGATGGCCCCGGGCGACGGTCAACTGCCGGCTGGCGGGGGCGGGGGCGAGGGCGTGGGACAAGGCCCGGTGGCTCGCAGTCCTTCGATGAGCAGCCGCAGCCCGAACGTGAAGTGGGCGGCGAAGTCCGTGCTGGTGAACACCGGTAGTGCCGGGGCGAGATGGGGGGACCTCGCGGGGACGAGGAGGAGCGGCAGTCCGTCGAGACCGCATGGGGGAAGCGGGTGACCGCACTCAGCGTCACCGGCCACGCCTCCCGCACCGATCTGGACGGGTACGTGAGATCCTCGTCCGCCCCGACGGCCATATCGCCTGGGCCACCCGCAGCACGGATGTACACACCCGCCGCAGCGAACGGTTCCGTGCGCTGACCAGCTGGGCCGGTCGCCCCGCAGCGGACTGAGAGGCGACCGTGCAGGTCAGCCGGCGAACCCCGGGTACCCGAGGATTCCGGGGTAGACGGGGCTTCCCTGGTAGAGCGGACTGCCTGGGTCGACGGGGCTCCCCGGGTAGACGGGGCTCCCCGGACGCACGGGGCTCCCCGGATTCGCCGGACGCACCCGGTGTGCGGTGTTTACTCGGTGCGCAGGATTCACCCGATGCGCAGGGTTCACCCGGTGCGGAGGCGTCACCCGGTGCGGAGGCGTCACCTGGTGGCGAGCGTTCGTTCGATGCCCGGTGTTCACCGGGTGCCCGGTGTCCACCCGATGCCCAGCGCTCACCCGATGCTCAGCACCCGCCGGATGCGCCGCGTTCAGCCGATGCTTTGCGCTCACCGGATGCGCGGCATTCACCGGATCCGCGGGACGCTCCGTGTCGGCAGGCTGATCCGCACTGTCGGAGTTCCCGGGGCCGTCCGCGTTCCCGGGGCCGTCCGAATTCCCAGGGCCGTCCGAGTTCCCGGGCCCGTCCGAATTCCCGGGGCCGTCCGAGTTGCCGGGCCCGTCCGCGTCCTCCGGGCCGCCCGAAGACGCCGGCCCGTCCATGTCTCCCAGGTCATCCGAACGCGGCGGATCATCCGAACGTGACGGGTCATCCGAACGCGACGGATCATCCGAACGCGACGGGCCGTCCGAGTCACCCGGGTCGTCCGCACGCGCCGTGGTGTCCCGGTCATCCGGCTCCTGCGGATACCGCGGGCCGTTCGCGCTCAGCCGCAGGCTCCCGAACCGTGCGTTGAGCCAGGATCCGGCGCGCACCGTGGTCACCACGGATCCGGTGCAGTCGCGACCGTTGTAGAGGACCAGGTCGGTGGGGGTGTCGTTGTCCACCACGCCGTACCCTTCGCCCACTCCGTAGCAGTGGTCGTCGCCGGGGTCCTCGATCCGGTACATCCGGTTGCCCTGGCGGATGTGGTAGGTGATGACGCCGCTGACGGCCTCGGCGTCGGTGGGGCCGAAGGCGGCGGACGCCCCCGTGAAGGCCACAGCGCCAAGCAAAGCGATCATGCGTCGCACAGTCGGAACTCCTCGTCAGCCATGGGCAGCGGTCCGGCCCTCGGTCACACCCGTGCGGGATTTCGCCATGTGGGGTTCCCGATGACATATCAGGATATTCACCCCGGATGGGAAGTTCACCAGCCAGCAGGAGCCCGCGGGAGGCATTGCGGGGACCTGAGGCCGCTGTTCGAGGGACGGGCCGGACGCCGCCCGTGGGCCAAGCGCCCGTGCTCGTCCACCCGGCCCACCTGGCCCACCTGGCCCGCCCGGCCCGCCCGGCCCACCTGGTCCGCCCGGCCCGCTCGGTCCGCCTACCCCACCCCCGCGACCGACGCCCTGAAGAGGCGGGCCGCCGACATCCCCAGCCCGGTCGGCGCGGTCAGCCGCCCCGGCGAACCCACGGGATGACGCAGCTCGGCCTCGGTGTAGCGCAGGCAGCCCCGGTGCCAGGTGAGGATGCCGGCCAGCCAGTTCTCCAGCTCGTGGACGTAGCCGTCGAGTGCCTTGCGGGCCTCGGGCGAGAGGTCGAAGTCGTCGCAGACGACCGGGAGTTCATGGGCCGCGACGTGCTGGAACTCGTGCATACGCGAGGTCATGAGGTCATTGATGATGTTCAGCGCGGTCGGGTAGTCGCAGTCGAAGAAGTTCTGGACGACCAGGATGCCGTTGTGGATCTCGCCCTCGTATTCGATCTCCTTCTGGTAGGAGAAGACGTCGTTCAGCAGACAGGCGTAGTCGGCCGCGGCGTTCTCCAGGGAGCGCAGGGTGCGGGTGCGGTAGATCTCCGGCGGGATCTGCCGGCCGTGGCCGATGCGGCACAGGCTCATGGTGAGGTCGGAACCGAAGGTCGCGCGGCGCATCTCGATGTAGTCGACGGGGTCGGGGATGCGGTGGTGAAGCTGGTTGTCGAGCTCCCAGAGCCAGCCGGCCGTCATCGTGTCGACGGCTTCACGGAACATCCGGCGCGCCTCGGGGGTCATCGGTCCCGCCGTACGTGTCCACAGGTCGGCCAGCCCGCGTTCCATCGCGTTGGCCGGCTCGGGCACGGCGGCCGAGGGGTCGAGCGGCATCAACGCCGACAGCCGCTCGGTGCACACCTTGGCCGAGGCGATATCGCGGGTCCGGCCGAAGACCTGCGGGTAGTAGTCGTCGGCGTAGGTGCCCCAGGCCAGCCAGGCGGCGTCCAGATCCAGTTGTTCCGGAGTGGCGTCCGGGTGGAGGCCGGCCGCACACAGCGCCAGGTCGTAGCGGACCATGGCGGGCTCGTCCCAGATATCGGACAGCGGCACCCCGGGCTGCGGGCCGAAGATGCCCATCCGGTGCGCCCATGCGACGACGCGGCGGCGGGCGCCCTCCAGGTGCGGGCTGAGGGTGGTGGTGAACGGCATGAAGAAGTCGGGGATGCGCGAGGGGCCGACCTTCTGGTGCGGGACATGGGTGGCGCTGCGGAGACGGCGCGCAGCGGGCGCGGTCGGCTGCCCCTCGGCCGCGGCCGGTTGCCCATCGGCCGTGGTCAGCGGCGTACCTGCCGTGGTCAGCCGCGCTCCTGCCGTGGTCAGCGCGGTCCTCGGATCCGCCGCCGAGGTGCCGAGTCCGCCCAAGGAGAAGGGCGACCAGGGCCGCGAGGTGTGGGCCGCGGAGCCGCCGCCGTTCATATAGCGGCTGGAGCGCATATGCCATTCGTGGCCGCCCGACTGCCAGTCCTGGAGCCCCTTGGCGTACGCCAGCACCTCCGCACAGGACTTGGGGTCCAGGACCCGTTCCAGGAAGAGCGCGGGGAGTTCGGTGACCACGGTGTTCTCGAACTGCTGCAGCCGCGAGGTGATCAGATCGTTGACGGCGTCCGCGGCCTCCTGGGTGGTGCAGTTCAAGAAGGTCTCCAGCACCAGGACGCCATTGCTCAGCTCACCCTCCTCCTCCGTCTCCCGCTGATAGGAGAAGAGGTCGTTGCGCAGATGCACCCCGTCGGAGAAGGTGTCGCGCAGCACCCGCAGCGGACGGGAGCCGGCCACGGCCGCGGGCACCTCGGCGCCGGTCGCATACTCCACCAGGCCCGCCGACCAGGGCGCGCCCCCGACCTTGCGGCGCATCTCGATGTATTCGACGGGGTTGGGCACGCGGTGGATGTTGATGTTGGACAGTTCCCACAGCGACTCGTTGAGCAGATGCTCGGTGCTCTCGGCGAACCGCTTCCGCCACGCCATGGACATGTGCGGCACCGTGCGCGCCCAGAGATCGGCGAGCCCCGCCTCGACGGGGTTGACGGGTTCGGGAACGGCCGCGGTCAGCTCCATCGGCATGAAGGCGGGCAGCCGGTCGAGGTATTTCTTGCCGCCCTCCCGGTCGAGCGTCCGCTTGAACTTCTCCAGGAAGTGGTCGTCGAAGAAGAAAACCCAGACGTACCAGTCGGTCACCAGTGAGAGCGCGTCCGCGTCGCAGTCCGGGTGGGTGTAGGAACACAGCAGGGCGTAGTCGTGGGCGTCGAGGTCCTTCTCCTCCCAGATGTTCGAGCCCTCCAGCATCCCCATGTCGCGGGCCCACTTCTTGGAGTGCGTACGCGCCGTCTCCAGATGCGGGTTCAACCGCGCCGGGTAGGGCGTATAGAAGTCAGGCAGTTCGAATGGCTGTGTCACCGTTGCCGGCCTCTCCCCTTACGTAAGGAAGGAAGGCGCGGGGAACCACGCCCTCCAGACGGAGCAGCGCTACCCCAGGGGTCAACGCGTTAGGCCTTACGGAGGAGGAGCTTCCGCCACCGATCCACTTCGGTTCGGCGCCTACCGAACGGGGCTATTTCTCGCCGACTTCTGCCGCTTTTCTTTCGCCGGCATCGAGGTCCCGGCCTCTTGCGGCCGTGCGCAGGGCGAGCTGTGCCAGCGCCTCCGGGGCGCCTGCCTGGCCGCGGATGCCGGGGAAGGCATTGATGTCCACGATGAGGGGCGCACCGCCACCGGCGTCGAGAACGTCCACCCCGTAGACGTCCAGACCGAAGATCTCGCCGGCCCGGAGCGCGGCGCCGGTCCAGCCGTCGGGCAGCTCGCCCACCGGCAGCGGCAGTGTCGGTCCGCGGCCGTCCGGAGACAGCTCCGACCGGCGCAATCCGGCGAAGAGCCGCCCGTCGACCACCCACAGCTTGTGGTCCCAGCCGCTGTTCGCGGTGAACTCCTGGACCACCACCGGCTCATCGGCCCAGTCAGCGGCCAGCTCCCGCAGCCGTACGGCGCTGTCGGCGCGGGCCACGAGGTCATGGCGCCGGCTGAACCGGCTCTTGATGACCAGGGGCCCGTCCGGTTCACCGGCCGCGGCCAGCTCCCCGACCGTGGCCACGGCGGCGGTACCGGCGAACGGCAGCCCGGCCGCGCGGGCCACCGCCGCCATCTCGACCCGGTCCTGGCATCGCGCGGTCGCCGCCGCGGAGTTGAGCACCGGGGCGCCGTGCTCCTCCAGGAGGGCGGCAAGCGCCAGCGCCCGGGGCGTACGCGCCTTGAGGAGGTAGACATCGGCGAGCGGGAAGAGATCGCGCGAGAGGGAGCCGGACGAGAAGGAACCGGGCGGGGAAGAGCCGAACGAGGAAGAGCCGGGCGGGGAAAGGACCGGATCCGGGTCCTGCCCCTCGCCGCCCGGGTCCAGCCATACGACCTGGTGCTCCGGGGTCAGCAGCTCGGTGACCGCGGCCAGCAGCGGATGCCCGGGATCCGCGGTGACCAGCCCGATCCTCACCGGCCGCCACCGATCGAGGCCGCGGGCCGGCTGGGGCGGGGTACGGGCGGAGCGGTGATCGGGGGCGTCGCGGGGGCCGCGGCGGCGCCCGGCTTCGCCGTGGCCGGCGCCGCCGAGGGCTGTTCGCCCGCCATCTGCCCGGTCGTCAGCGGCTCACTGCCCGGCTGCCCGAGGGCCGGCCCGGCCGCCTGCACCGCCCTGCCGTGACGGGCGAGGTCCAGGATCGCGGCGGACACCCGCGCGACCGCGTCCGGCACCTGACGGAAGCTCGGGAAGTCATTGATGTCCACGACCACCGGGCCGTCCGGTCCGAGCAGAATGTCGACCCCGTACAGATCGAGGCCGAACACCGTGCCGATCTCGGCGGTGATCCGGGCGATGTCGGGGGTGAGCGGCACCTGACGTTCGCGGACGGCGTGCGCGGGATGCAGCGGAGAGCACCGCTCGGTCGCGTACAGCTCGCCGGCGACGCTGTACACCTTCAGATCCGTACCGGAGTTGGGCACATAGGGCTGGGCGATGAGCAGCCCCCCGTCCGGCGCGCCCGGAGCACCTGCGCCGGCCTCCGCCGCGGGATCCAGCAGCCGGTCCGGCGTCGCCACCAGCCGCACGGCACGTCCGGAACTGCCGTCAGCGGGCTTCACCACGAGGGGGAACTCCGCCTCGGGGACCTTGGCGAACTCCTCGGGACGGGCCGCCGCATACGTCACCGGGACGGGCAGCCCGCTGCGGCGGGCGATCACCGCGGCCAGCGCCTTGTCGCGCACGCCGCGGATCGCCCGGACATCGTTCACCGTCGTCAGCCCGACGGAAGCGGCGGCTTCCAGAAGCGTCAGCCCCGGCCCGCCGGAAACGGTCTTGAGGACCCAGGCATCATGGCTGCCGGCCTGAATCGCCTCGGATATGGGGATGAGCGAGCGGCCTGGCCACAGCACATCCACCCGGTGCCCCCAGGCGCCGAGTTGGCGGACGACGTCCAACGGCATGCCGTCGTGGCGGTACTGCTCCTCCACCAGGAAGCAGAGTCTCATCGGGGCACCCTCATCATCGCCGCACGTCCGTCCACCGTCCGTCCGGCAGAACCATGACGTACCAGGATCCCATGCGGGTTCCGGCGGGGGTCGCGGGCCCACGCACCCGGCTCCGGCCCGGCTTCGGGCGAGGCCGGGCCACCTCGTCCGCCCTCCCGCCTTTGCGGCCTCCTCCTGGCCCGCTCGACTCCGCCCTCCAGCCCTCCGGCCTCCCGCTTGCCCGCCCACCCGCTCGTCCGCCCTCCCGCTTGCCCGCCACCCGCTCGTCCGCCCACCCGCTTCCCCGCGCCCCGCTACCGTGAGGCGACCACGACGGAGAGAGACCGGTACGGACCGGGCTCGGACTGGTTCGGACCATCACGGACCGGTGCGGACTCGTACGGACCAGCAGGATTTCGGGAGGCCCAGTGACCAACAAGGCCGCGCCCTTCGACGACCTCGACCGCAAGATCGTTACGGCGTTGATCGACAACGGCCGGGCGAGCTTTGCGGAGATCGGTGCGGCGATCGGGCTGTCGTCCACCGCGGTGAAGCGTCGGGTGGACCGGATGCGGGAGAACAACGTGATCACGGGGTTCACCGCTACCGTCCGGCCGGCCGCCCTGGGCTGGCTGACCGAGGCGTATGTCGAGGTGTACTGCGACGGCGCGGCGCCGCCCCGGCGGCTCGCGGAGGTGGTGCGCAACCATCCGGAGATCGCCGCGGCGATGACCGTGACCGGTGGCGCCGATGCGCTGCTGCACGTACGGGCGAAGGACGTCGAGCACTTCGAGGAAGTGCTCGAACGGATCAGGGCCGAGCCCTTCATCCGCAAGACGATCAGTTACATGGTGCTGTCCCATCTCCTGCCGGACAGCCCGGAGGCGGGCGCCAGCCAGCCCCCGGACGGCTCCTCGCCCTGACGCGAAGCACGCAGAAATCCGGCGCTCACCGGTACCACTACGCAGCATTCCTGCGCCGACGAGCAGCATTTGTTTCTTGTGACCCGAATCCGTCGCTCCTTACCGTGGAAGCACGCGGGTGACCCTCAGTGACAACCGGTCGCCCCGCAGTACCCCGCAGTGCCCCGCAGTACCCCGCAAGCCCGGTAAGAAGCGAAGGGAACGTCCCGTGTCGATGAGTCGTGTGTCGCGCCCCCGGCGCTATCTGGTCTGCGAGCCCAGACACTTCGATGTGCGTTACACGATCAATCCGTGGATGAGTGCGGACATCCCGGTGGACACCGCGCTCGCGGGGCGCCAGTGGGAGACGCTGATGAGCGCCTACCGCGACCACGGGCACACGGTGGAGAGCGTGCCGCCGGTGGCCACGCTGCCCGACATGGTGTTCGCGGCGAACTCCGCGCTCGTCGTGGGCGGCCGGGTCTTCGGCTCGTCCTTCCATGCGCCGCAGCGGCGGCCGGAGTCCGTGGAGTACGAGACCTGGTTCAAGGCGGCCGGGTACGACGTCTACCGGCCCGAGTCGCCGTGCGAGGGCGAGGGCGATCTCGTACCGGCCGGCCGCTACATCCTGGCGGGTACCGGCTTTCGCACCACGCCGGCCGCGCACCGCGAGGTCCAGGAGTTCTTCGGCGTACCGACCATCGGCCTGCAGCTGGTGGACCCGTACTTCTACCACCTGGACACCGCGCTGTTCGTCCTCGAGGAGACGGCGGAGACGGGCGAGGCCCATGTCGCCTACTACCCCGGGGCGTTCTCGACCGGCAGCCGCGAAGTGCTGCGACGGCTCTTCCCCGACGCGGTGCTCGCCACCCGGGACGACGCCGCGGCCTTCGGCCTCAACTCCGTCTCCGACGGCCGCCATGTCTTCATCGCCCCGCAGGCGACCGGCCTGATCGACCAGCTCAGCGCGCACGGTTATGTCCCCGTCCCCGTCGACCTCTCGGAGTTCCACAAGGCCGGCGGCGGCATCAAGTGCTGCACCCAGGAGATTCGCTCATGACCGCTCCCACCCGTACCGCCCGCGTGCACGCTCCCCGTTCGTCCGCGGAGCTGATCCAGGCCGAGGGCCCGGTCCTCGCGCACAATTACCACCCGCTGCCCGTGGTGGTCGCGCGCGCCGAAGGGGTCTGGGTCGAGGACGTCGAGGGGCGCCGCTACCTCGACATGCTGGCCGGCTACTCGGCGCTCAACTTCGGCCACCGGCACCCGGCCCTGATCGAGGCCGCGCACCGCCAGCTCGACCAACTCACCCTCACCTCCCGCGCCTTCCACAACGACCGGCTCGCCGGTTTCGCCGAAGGCCTGGCCGAACTGACCGGTCAGGACATGGTCCTGCCCATGAACACCGGCGCCGAGGCGGTGGAGAGCGGCATCAAGGTCGCGCGCAAGTGGGCGTACGACGTCAAGGGCGTCCCGGCGGACCGGGCGACGATCGTGGTGGCCGGCGGCAACTTCCACGGCCGGACGACCACCATCGTCGGCTTCTCCGACGACGACTCGGCCCGCGTCGGCTTCGGGCCCTTCGCCCCCGGCTTCCGCACCGTCCCCTACAACGATCTCGCCGCGCTCGAGGCGGCCGTGGACGAGACGACGGCCGCCGTACTGATCGAGCCCATCCAGGGCGAGGCGGGCGTCCTGATCCCCGACGACGGCTACCTCACCGGCGTACGCGAACTGACCCGGCGCGCCGGGTGCCTGTTCATCGCCGACGAGATCCAGTCCGGGCTGGGCCGCACCGGCACCACCCTGGCGGTCGAGCACGAGTCCGTGGTGCCGGATGTGCTGCTGCTCGGCAAGGCGCTCGGCGGCGGCATCGTCCCGGTCTCCGCGGTCGTCGCCCGCCGCGACGTGCTCGGCGTCCTGGGCCCCGGCCAGCACGGTTCGACCTTCGGCGGCAATCCCCTGGCGGCCGCGGTCGGTTCGGCCGTCGTCGAACTGCTCGCCACCGGGGAGTTCCAGCGCCGCGCCGCCGAACTGGGCGAGCAACTGCGCAGCGGTCTGGCCGCGCTGACCGGCAAGGGCGTGACCGGCTTCCGTGCCCGCGGCCTGTGGGCCGGTGTCGACATCGACCCCGCGCTCGGCACCGGCCGGGAGATCAGCGAACGCCTGCTCAAGGAAGGCATCCTGGTCAAGGACACCCATGGCTCGACGATCCGGCTGGCCCCGCCGCTGACCATCACCGGTGAGGAACTGGATGCGGCGCTGGGGAGCCTGGAGCGGGCGCTGGCCTGACCCCCGCCGGAAGGCCGACGCGGCCGCAGCTCGGGTGAGCTGCGGCCGCGTCGTGTCCGCGCGGTGACCCTAGAAGGAGCCGTTGCGGTTGATCATCTCCAGGCAGGCCTTGTGCGAGCTGCCCTTGAAACGGACACAGAGCGTGCTGCCGCTCGGCTGCAGCCCCGGGACGGTGTGGCCGACGATCTGGCCACCGGACCGCTTCGCCTTGAAGGAGTAGCTGTTCCCGCCGTCCGTCGTGGTGAGGTAGACGGTCGCAGACTTCCGGCTCTTGGGCGGGTTGGTCCAGGAGGCGGTGACAGTACCGGGGTTGGGCGTCCCGTCCCTGCCATCGGTCTTGATGCAGATCTGCGGCCCCGACCAGTCATGGGTGCAGGAGGATGCGGCGGCGTGCGCGGCCGGGGTGGTGGCAACCGCGCTCAGCGCGATCGTTCCGGCGACGGTCAGCGCACGGAGCAGCTTCGAACGGGTCATGTGTGGGGGGAATCCTCTCCTCGGTGTACCGGTGGAAGACACAACGGCCCCGCCACGAATGGGGCGTGGCAGGGACCGCGGTCGCGTAGTTGATCTTAGTAGGATCCTCGAACTCACGTGCCGCCAGAGGGGAGAACTGCCGCTCACCGCGACGGTGAACGGCCCGGGCCGGACGCCGGTCAGGCCCCGCGCGTCTTCGCGTAGTGGCGGGAGGCCTTCGCGCGGTTGCCGCAGGCGGCCATCGAGCACCAGCGGCGGGTGCCGTTCCGCGAGGTGTCGAAGAAGTGCAGGATGCACGCCCCGTGCGCGCAGCCGCGGATCCGGTCGGCGGCGGCGCGCAGCAGATCCAGGTAGTCACGGGTCGCGGTCCAGGCCGCACCCCAGGACGGATCCTCGAACTCCGCCACCTCGCCGGGGCCCTCGGGCGTCAGGGTGGCGCGGATCCGGCCATGAGCGAGTACGGCGTTGACGCCCTCGATGCCGGCCGTGCCGCCGGGGTCGTCGACGGCGACGGCAAGGGCCTCGCGGGCGAGCAGAACATGCTCCAGTGCGGCGGCGTCGGCGGGAAAGCGGCGGTCGAGACCGTTGCTCACGAGCCAGATGCGCAGCCCGTCGGGGCCGGTGAGCAGATCCTGGCTTACGCCGTCGGACATCCAGCGGGTGTTCAGCAGATCCAGCGAGACGGGCTCTCCGGTCAGAGGACGCGGGTCGAGTGCGGGCATGATCCCTGCCTCCTCCTTCTGGCGTCCGTCGTCTGACGTGCGCCTTCTGGCGTTCGTCGTCTGACGTCCGCGTCCCCTTGGGCTAACCACTCAAGAATACGTAAGTGGTTGCCCGACCACATCACTAACCCCTAACATTAATTTCGCCAGTTAGATCAGCGCTTGATCCGAGGAGCTGAGGGCCGTGGATGATCCGTACCACGAGGGTTCGCGCGCCGTGCAGGACCGGCTCGGCGGACGCGCCGCGGCCGATCACATCGGCCGCTCCATCGGGCCGGGCATCCGCGAGGTGGCCGCGGCCTTCCTCGGACTGCAGCCGATGCTGGTGATCGGCGCGAGGGACGAGGCGGGCCGGATGTGGATCTCGCTGCTCACCGGCGCCCCCGGATTCGTGCGGGCCACGGGCCCCCGCCGGATCGCGGTCACGGGCGGCCCGCCGGACGGCGACCCGCTCACCACGGCCCTCACCACCGAGGGAACCGACCTCGGCACCCTCGCCCTCGATCCCCGCACCCGGCGCCGGATGCGCCTCAACGGCACGATCGCACCGACGCCCCGCGGGTTCGTGGTGGCGTCCCTCCCGCGCCCCGAAGCCGGCCGCGGCCACGAGCCGCCCGGGTTCTCCCCTCACAGCCAAGAGAAGGAGCCCCCCATGGCACCACCACGCCCGCCCTTCCCGCCGTTCGACGAGCCGAGCGCGCTGCGGAAAGTCCAGGCGGCCGAGGACGCCTGGAACACCCGCGATCCGGAGCGGGTCGCCCTCGCCTACACCGAGGACTCGGTCTGGCGGAACCGGGACACCTTCCTCACCGGCCGCGACGAGATCATCGCGTTCCTGCACCAGAAGTGGGCCCGCGAGCTGGACTACGCGCTGCGCAAGGAGCTCTGGTCCTACAGCGGCAACCGCATCGCGGTGCGCTTCCAGTACGAGTCCCATGACGCGGCCGGCCAGTGGTGGCGCAGTTACGGCAACGAGCTCTGGGAATTCGACGAGGAAGGCCTGATGCGCCGCCGGGAGGCCGGCATCCACGATGTCGCGATCACCGGCGACGAACGCCGCATCTTCGGGCCCCGCCCGGAGGAGGAGAAGGGGCGGCCGCTTCCCTTCCGCTGATCAGGCGGCGGCGGGGAGCCTGCCGTCCGGACGCCCCTGAGCGGCGCAACCGAGGGGCCCGGCGCGACCGACACGACCGGCAGGCCCCCGCTCCCCGCTTCCTCCGCCCCACTCCCCGCTCGCTCCGGCCCCGCTCCCCGCTCCCTCCGCCCCGCTCACCCGCCCGTCAGCGCCTCCCCCAGGACAGCCACGCCCTCCGCGATCTCGCCCGGTGTGCGGGCGGCATAGCCGAGGACCAGGCCCGGCGCGGCAGGGAGTTGACGGTGCCAGGACAGCGGCTGGACCTTGACGCCGCGGGCGAGGGCCGCCGCGGCCAGGTCCGTATCGGAACCACGGCAAGCGCCCGGCGCAAAGGTGATCGTCAGATGCAGGCCGGCCGCCGCGCCGTGCACGGTCGCGCCCGGCAGATGGTCCCGGATAGCCGCGATCATGGCGTCCCGGCGCTGCCGGTGGCGCCGGCGCAGCAGTCGCAACCGGCGTTCCAGCTCGCCCGATTCCATCAGCCGGGCCAGCACCAGCTGCGGCAGTGCGGCGTTGCCGAGGTCCGCGAACCGTTTGGCGTCGACCAGCGCCTTGCGGTAGTGCGGCGGCGCCAGCACCCAGCCCACCCGCAGGGCGGGCGCGAGCAGCTTGGAGACGCTGCCGGCGTAGCAGACCTGATCGGCGAGGAGTGAGCGCAGCGCGGGGGCCGGCGCACGGTCGTAGCGGTGCTCGGCGTCGTAGTCGTCCTCGATGATCAGGCCGCCGTCGGCCGCCCAGCGCATCAGCTCGCGGCGCCGGGCGCCGTCGAGCACCACCCCCGTCGGGAACTGGTGCGCCGGGGTGAGCAGTACGGCCCGCGCACCGCTCGCCCGCAGCGCGTCGACCCGGATCCCGTACTCGTCGACCGGCACCGGCGGCGTCGCCTGCTGCCAGTGGCGCAGATGCTGTTGCGCTCCCAGGGATCCGGGATCCTCCACCGCGATCTCCCGGATCCCGTCCCGGTGCAGCACCTGGGCGATCAGGCCGAGGGCCTGCGCGGTACCGGAAACGATCAGCACATCGTCCGGGTCCGCCCGGATCCCGCGGTTACGGGCCAGCCAGTTGGCGACGGCCAGCCGCAGTGCGGGAGTGCCGCGGGGGTCCCCGTAACCGAGCTCGGGGGACGCAAGACCGGCGAGCACCGCGCGTTCGGCGCGAAGCCAGGACGCGCGGGGGAAGGCGGACAGGTCGGGTACGCCGGGCGAGAGATCGATCCGCGCGGGCGCGGTGCGGAGCTCGTCGAAGATCTCCGGGCCGGGCGGCGCGGCGAACGGAGTGACGGCTCGGTGCACGGACGGCACCGCCCCTGTGGCCCCCGCCGTGGCCGCCGCCATGGCCGTCACGGGCGCCGCGACGACCACGGTCCCGCCTCTCCGCCGCCCGGCGAGCTGCCCGTCCTCGGTCAGCCGCTGATACGCCTCGGTGATCACACCCCGCGATACCCGCAGCTCAGCGGCGAGTACCCGGGTGGCGGGCAGTCTGCTCCCGACCGGCAGCCGGCCGTCCGCGATCGCGCGTCGCAACTCCCGGGCGAGCCAGTCCGACCGGCCGCCCGCGGGCGCTTCCGCGATGTTCAGCTGCAGGAAGTCGGAGGAGCCGGACGGCCCGGAGGCCCGGGCAGGGGGCGATGAGGCGGCGGACGAGGACGCCGCGGACGAGGAAGACGAAGAAGCCGAAGAAGCCGAAGAAGCCGAGGGAGCCGAAGAAGCCGAGGGAGCCGAAGGAGCCGAAGGAGCCGAGCACATTGGCGGAGTTATGGACCGGTCGGTGAGCCGTTCTTTGGACCTGTGCACCGGGCCATTGTCCCGGCACGGTGAAGCCATGGATATGAACACGGCCTACGTCCACGGCTACTTGCCCCGCGAGGCCCGGCGCCTCTGCGACCAGGCGGACACTCTGGCTCCCTTGCTGCACACCGGAACGGCGTACCCCGCCGGCAGCTGGGTCCTGGAGGTCGGCTGCGGGGTGGGCGCGCAGACCGTACATCTGGCCAGGAACAGCCCGGGGGCGCGAATCGTCGCGGTCGACCGTTCCGAGAAGTCGCTGGCCCAGGCCCGCGCCTACGTGACGGAGCAGGAGCCCGATGCCGACGTGACATGGCGGGCCGCCGACCTGCACCATCTCCCCTTCAAGGAGGCCGAGTTCGACCACATCTTCGCCTGCTTCGTGCTGGAACACCTTTGGGAACCCGACCGGGCACTGGCCACGCTGCGCCGTCTCCTGCGCCCCGGCGGGACGCTCACCGTGATCGAGGGCGACCACGGCTCGGTGGTCTTCCATCCGGACAGCCTGCACGCCCATGAGGTGATCGGCCATCAGGTACGCCTGCAGGCCGCGGCCGGCGGCAATGCGCTGCTGGGACGGGAGTTGCAGCCGCTGCTCACCAGCGCCGGATTCGGCGAGGTGGTCATCCGCCCGCGTACCGTCTACGCCGACCGGACCCGGCCCGCCCTGGTGGACGGCTTCACCCGGAACACCTTCATCGCCATGGTCGAATCGGTCCGGGACGATGCCCTGGGCCTCGGTCTGACCACCGCCGCCGACTGGGACCGGGGAATCACCGATCTGCGGCGGTCCGCGGAAGGTGACGGAACCTTCCACTACACCTTCTTCAAGGCCGTGGCCGTCAACCCGATGACGTAGGGGCGCGGGGGGCCGTAGGGGGCCATGGGGGCGCAGGGCCGAGCCCTGCGTGGCGTGGCGCGGGCCCCGGACGGAAGGCTCCCACCCGGCCCGTACCGCACGCGACAGCGAAGCGAGCAGGCCGGCCATGCCCGACTCCTGCCTGACAGCGATCTCGACCCGTCCGCCGCGGCGCGCCCTGCAGCAGCACCACGCCGCCATCACCGCCCGCGGCGCCCGGCTGGTGGCCATATCGCCGCAAGTCCCCGATGGATCACTCACCCTCACCGAAAGGCACGCGCTCACCGACTACACCTCACGCGCCGAACCGTCCGACATCCTCGCCGCCCTCGACGCATTGCCCCCGACACGCTGAATTCCGCACGGCACCTCTGCAACCGACCCGCCCGCCATTTCATCCACCACCCACCCCCTCACCTACGCTCCCCCCGCTCACTCACGCTCGCCCACCCCCTCAACCGCTCCCCCACCCCCTCAATCGCTGACTCACTCGCTCGCGGAAATTCCGCACTTCATTTGCAGATGTCTTAACGGGAAATTGACTGCCGTGGCGTGTTGCACCAACTCGCCACCAACCCCCCATAGGCCGCCGCGTGCCGGAGCGCTATGGTCGGATTTCCAGGAACGTAACGGGGGAGGTCAGCCGCGGATGGCACAGGACGATGCCGTAATCGGCTGTACGGGAGTGCTGCTGATCGGCACGCGCGGGGCGGCCGGCCCCGGTGAGGTCCTGGTACGGATCAGAGGCGGTAGCGAGGCCTTTCTCGCCTGGTCCGCCGAGCCCCTTCCGGTAGGGGCGACCGTGCTCGTGATCGAGTCGCGTGGCAGTCGTCAGGTCGACGTCATGGAGTGGGCCGATCCGTTGGACGCGTTGTCCGGCAATGCCGGCGACGCCGGTTGAGGAGATATGAGGATGTTCGGTTACCGCGTTCCCGCCCCCGATCAAGCCATGCTGATCTCGGGAGGCAGGCGTGGACAGGGGGGCGCGCCATTCCGAGTGGTGACCGGGCACGGAAAGTTCGTGCTTCCGGTCTTCCGCAAGGTCCGCTTTCTGACCCTGGCGATGTGTGAGTCGGAGGTCGCCGAGACCTGCGTGACCCGGCAGGGCATCGCGCTGACGGTGCGCGCCGTCATCGCGTTCAAGGTCGGCAACGACACCGAGAGCGTGGTCAACGCCGGTCAGCGGTTCCTGTCCGACCAGGACCAGATGTCGGTACTGACCGGCCGGATCTTCGCCGGTCATCTGCGCTCCATCATCGGTTCGATGACGGTCGAGGAGATCGTCACCGAGCGGCAGAAGCTGGCCACCGAGGTCCTGGAGACGTCCAAGACCGAGATGGCGAAGATCGGCCTGATCGTCGACTCGTTGCAGATCCAGTCGATCGACGACGGCGACACCGGCTATATCGAGGCGATGTCCGCCCCGCACAAGGCGGCCATCCAGCAGCAGGCGCAGATCGCCCAGGCCCAGGCCACCCAGGCTTCGGTCGAGGCACAGCAGGAGGCCGCGCGTAATCAGGCCGAATACTCCCGGCAGACCGCGGTGGTCCAGGCCGAGTACTCCGCCGAGGTGGACCGCGCCCAGGCCCACGCCGCACAGGCCGGTCCGCTCGCGCAGGCCCATGCACAGCAGGAAGTCCTCGCCGCACAGACCGAACTCGCCGAGCGCGCGGCGCAGCTGCGTCAGCAGGAGCTGGTGGCCGAGGTCGTCAAGCCCGCCGAGGCGGAGGCCGAGCGCATCCGGCTGCTGGCCATGGCCGAGGCGGAGCGGATGAAGATCCAGGCCGAGGCCGCCGCGTCGCACGACCGCGTGGCCCTGGACCGGATGCTGATCGACCAGCTCCCGCAGATCGTCAAGGAAGCCTCCGCGGGCCTGGCCAACGCCAATGTCAATGTCCTCAACGGCACCGACGGTCTGGGCGAGATCGCCGCGGGCCTGGTCGGCCAGGGGCTGACCATCCTCGACTCGGTCCGCCGCAACCTCGGCGCCCCCGAGGGGCAGGACGGCAAGACCGACAAGAACGGTGGCACCGCCGCGCAGCAGGGCCACAGCGGCCGGGTCGAAATCGAGTAGAGCCCGAAACGGGGAGCAAGCAGGGAGCGAGTAGTACCCGAGGGAGCGAGCAGTGGCTCCGGGCAGGGTGGGCCCCGGGGGCCCAGGGGGACACCCCTGGGCCCCCGCGCCGCTCACATCCCCGCCCCGATCGCACCCCCGCCCCGATCGCACCCCCGCCCCCGCGGCCGGTCTTCCGCCGCGTGCTTGTGGCGGGCGTGGGAGACCAGATGGTTGAGCACGGCGACGGTGGTGGCGATCTCGGCGTCGTCGAAGCCGGCAAGCGCCTCTTGGAGGCCGGTCTGGCTGGTGTGCTGGAGGCGGCCCAGGACGGCCTTGCCGTGGGGCGTGATCGCCACCTGCCGGGCGCGGCGGTCGACGGAATCCGGGGTCCGTTCGACCAGGTCCTGGGACTCCAACTGGCTGATCTGGCGAGTGACATGCGGCGGCTCGACCATCAGCAGTGCGGCCAGGTCGCCGACCCGGCTGACCCCGCCGCTGTCCTCCAGGGCCATCAGCAGCCAGAGGTCGGAGCGCGCCGCCGTGACTCCCGCCTCGGCCGCCTGGCGCTCGTGTGCCCGGGAGCGGGTGAGCAGGTAGGACAGCGTGGCCAGCACTCTTTGCAGTGCGGCTATGGGGTCCTGGTCTCTTCCGGCGTCCGGCATGCAGGCACTTTAGCTGCCCTTGGGGCGCCCGGATCCGCCCTGTGGCACGTCGTCCCGGTGGCGCGCGTCCGCTCGGTTTGAGCCAACCTCGGGGGCGCCTTGATCACCTCTTCCCTCCCCCGTTCGCGGTGAGTTAACGTGTGAACAACTTACTTGCTTAAGTTAGGTAACTAGAGATGACGCAGCCCTCAGCGACCGTGATCTCACTGGTCACGGCTGGTCACGGCGGTGCCGAGGTGGTTACCGAGTTCGCAGAGCCCGTCGAGGAAAAGCGCTACCCGCACCGTTCGCCACGGCAGTGCCGTGCCCCGATCGTGGAAGGACCAGCCGCATGACGACTGCAGAACGTACCGAGGCGGAGCACGACACCGGCCCGGCCGCAGGCCTCGCCCCCCTTGCCGTCCCGGCCACACGGGCCGAAGGCTGTCCCTTCGATCCCGCGCCCGGCGTCGAACGGGCCCGCCGGGAGGAACCGATCACCCGGGCCACGCTCTGGGACGGCTCCGCCTGTTGGCTGGTGACCCGGCATCAGGACGTACGGGAGGTGCTGGGTGACCCGCGGTTCAGCGCCGACGCGACCCGGCCCGGCTTCCCCTTCCTCACCGCGGGCGGGCGGGAACTCGCCACCACCAAACCGACGTTCATCCGCCAGGACGACCCCGAGCATGCGCGGCTGCGCCGGATGCTCACCGCCGACTTCATGGTGAAGAAGGTGGAGGCGATGCGCCCCGAGGTGCAGCGCCTCACCGATGACCTGCTCGACCGGATGACCGCGGGGCGCGACTCGGCGGATCTGGTGGCCGAATTCGCGCTGCCGCTGCCGTCCCTGGTGATCTGCCTGCTGCTCGGCGTCCCGTATGACGACCACGAGTTCTTCCAGGGCTGCAGCAGCCGGTTGCTCAGCCTCCGGTCGACGGCCGAGGAGGTGCGTGGCGCGCAGGAGGATCTGCGGCGCTACCTGACCCGGCTCGCCGAGTCCAAACGGCGCGAGCCGGACGACGGCATCGTCAGCCGGCTGGTCGCCCGCGGCGATCTCGACGACGAGGAAGTCGCTTCCATGGGGCGCCTGTTGCTGATCGCGGGCCATGAGACCACCGCCAACATGACCGCGCTGTCCACCCTCGCCCTGCTGCGCAACCCCGACCAGCTGAAGCGGCTGCGTGCGGACCCCTCGCTGATCAAGGGGGCCGTCGAGGAGCTGCTGCGCTATCTGACGATCGTGCACAACGGTCTTCCGCGGGTCGCCACCGAGGATGTCACGATCGGCGGCCGCACCATCCGGGCCGGCGAGGGCGTGCTGTGCACCCTCAACTCCGCCAACCGTGACGACGACGTGTTCCCCGGGGGCGACGCACTCGATGTCGGCCGCGATGTCCGGCGTCATGTCGCCTTCGGCTTCGGCGTCCACCAGTGCCTGGGCCAGCCGCTCGCCCGGGTGGAACTGCAGATCGCCGTCGAGACGCTGCTGCGCCGCCTGCCGGACCTGCGGCTCGCCATCCCCTTCGAGGACGTCCGGTTCCGTCACGACATGGGGATCTACGGGGTGCACGCTCTGCCGGTCGCGTGGTGAGCAGCCCGCTTCGTCACCCGTCCCGTGCCCGGTTCCGTCACCGGCTCCGCCCCCGTTCCGTCAGCGGCCCCCCTCCGGCACCTCGCCCTACCTGTCTTCCCGTCCAACCCGTCCAGCCCGTCCAACCCGTCCAGCCCGTCCGCCCACGGCCCTCAGCAGCCCGGCGGCCCATCGTGGGGAGAACCATGCGCGTACACATCGACCAGGAGAAGTGCTGCGGCGCCGGAAGCTGTGTGCTGTCCGCACCGGAGGTGTTCGACCAGCGTGAGGAGGACGGCATCGTCGTCCTCCTCGATGCCGAACCGCCGGCCGGGCTCCATGACGCGGTCCATGAGGCCGTGGCCATCTGCCCGGCCGCGGCGATCTCGGTCGAACAGGCGGACCGGGCGGGGCTGGTCTAGGCGACAGGCCCCGGGACCGGCCAGGCCGGCCGGGACCCGCCGGCCCCGAACCTGGCGGATCCGGTTCGGTATGCGGCAGGGGTGCACGGGCGTTTACCCTTGGGGGTGAACGCCCGTGCACCCCTGTCCGCCGTTCCGCCGCGCCTACGGAGAGCCATGCCCGCAGCGATACCCGAGCCCGTCGAGACCGCCGCACCCGGCGGAGCCGGCCACCCGCGCGCACTCGTCGGCGTCCTCGCCTTCTGCGGCGTCGTCGTGGCCGTCATGCAGACGCTCGTCGTACCGCTGCTGCCGCACATCCCCCAGCTCACCGGCGCCACCCCGGCCACCGCGAGCTGGCTGGTCACCGTCACCCTGCTGACCGGCGCGATCTGCACCCCCGTCCTCGGCAGGGTCGGCGACATGTACGGCAAGCGCCGGGTGCTGCTGGCCTCCCTCGGCGTTCTCGTGCTCGGCTCCGTGCTGTGCGCCGTCAGCTCACAGATCGGGGTGCTCATCGCGGGGCGGGCCCTGCAGGGCGCGGCGCTCGCGGTGGTACCGCTGGGCATCAGCATCATGCGCGACGAGCTGCCGCCGGCGCGGGTGCTGTCCTCGGTCGCGCTGATGAGTTCCACACTGGGCATCGGCGCCGCGGTCGGGCTGCCGATCGCCGCGCTGGTCATCGAGCACTCCGACTGGCACACCATGTTCTGGGTCTCGGCGGCCCTCGGGCTGCTGGACGTCGTGCTGGTGCTGAGCTGCGTGCCCGAATCCCCGTTGCGCTCGCGCGGCCGCTTCGACGTCCTGGGCACGCTCGGCCTGGCCGTTTCGCTGAGCTGCCTGCTGCTCGCCGTGACCCAGGGCGCCGGCTGGGGCTGGGCCTCCGCGCGCACCCTCGGACTGCTCGTCGCGGCCGTGCTGACCGGCCTGGTGTGGGGCGCCTACGAACTGCGCTGCGCGTCGCCGATGGTCGACCTGCGGGTCTCGGCCCGGCCCGCGGTGCTGCTGACGAACCTCGCCGCGCTGCTGATCGGCTTCGCCTTCTACGCCAACTCGCTGGCCACCGCGCAGATGGTGCAGGAGCCACGGAGCACCGGATACGGGCTGGGCGCGTCCCTCGTGGTCAGCGGACTGTGCCTGCTGCCGGGCGGGCTGTCGATGGTGGCGCTGTCGCCGGTCTCCGCGCGGATCTCGGCGAAGCACGGGCCGAAGGTCACCCTGGCACTGGCCGCCGCGCTGATGGCGGTGGGATATGTGGTGCGGTTCTTCACCAGTCATCAGCTATGGATGATCATCGCGGGGGCGACGGTGGTGTCCGCGGGCACCGCGATCGGCTACTCCGCGCTGCCCGCGCTCGTGATGCGCGCGGTGCCGGCCGGTGAGACCGGGGCGGCCAACGGCCTCAACACCCTGATGCGTTCGGTGGGGCAGGCGTTCTGCAGCGCGGCGGTCGCCGCCGTACTGACCAATGTCACCTTCCAGGCGGGTGGCCTGACCGCCCCGACCCTCCATGCGTACCTGCTGGTCTTCCTCATCGCCGGCGCCGCCGCGCTGCTCGCCCTCGCCGTCACGCTGTGCCTGCCGGGGGGCCGCACACCGCCGTCGGCCGGTACGGTCGGACAGGTCCGGCGACCGGCCCCGCCGACGCGGACGGCGCTCACCCAGGAGGACGCATGACCGCTCAGGCCGAGGCCGCCGCAGCCGCCCCGGAGGGCATGGAACACCCGGGCCCGGCCGGCGTCCCGACGCCCGCGAACGCCCCAGGGACGAGCCCCGCCACCGGCACCGGTACGGAACCGGGCCCCGCCACCGGCACCGGTACGGAACCGGGCCCCGCCACCGGCACCGGCGCGGACCCGGGCCCCGGAGCCGGCACGGCACCGAGCCCCCTCACCGACCCCGGACCCGGACCCGGCCCCGATCCCGGCACCGGCCGCGCCGCCATCCTGCGCGCCGCCCGGCGGTCCTTCGCCCTGCGTCCGTACGCCGAGGTCACGCTGCGCGGTATCGCGGCCGACGCGGGGGTGAGCGCCTCACTGATCGTCAAGCGGTTCGGCAGCAAGGAACAGCTCTTCGCCGCCGTGGCCGACTTCGGCCCGGCGGCCGACGCGCTGTTCACCGCACCGCTTCCTGATCTCGGCCGGCACATGGTGCACACCCTCGTCGGCCAACGCCGCGCCCAGCAGGGCGATCCGCTGCTGCGCGTCGTCTTCTCCCTGGGCATCAGCGACGAACGCTCGCTGCTGCGCGACCGGTTCCAGGAGCAGATCACCGACCGGCTCGCCACCCTGCTCACCGGCCCCGACGCCGCCCTCCGGGCCGAGCTGATCGCCGCACAGCTGATCGGCCTGGGCGCCACCCTCAGCATCCACCGCACCGGCGCCGCCTCCCAGGCCCCGCCCGAACGGCTCGCCGACCTCTACGCGCCCGCCCTCCAGCGGCTCGTCGAAGGCTGATCCACGGCGGTCAGCCGGCCGCTACGGGCGGGCACCAGCCCGTCGTCGACCAAGCCCGGCCTAGACCAGCCCGTCCTCGACCAGCCCGGCCAGCACCGCCTCCCCCAGCGCCTGCACCGCGGACTGCGGCCGCACCATCACCGTGAACTCCTTGATCCGGCCCGCCTCGTCGAACTGCAGCAGATCGATGCCGTGGATCTGCTTGCCGTTCACGGTGGCCCGGAAGATCAGGATCGTCGAGTCGGCGGAGCCGCCGTCCGGCCCCGCCGCCGTCTGGGCACTGCCCGCCAGCTCGCCGACGTAACGGAAGTCCTGGAACGTCCGCAACAGCACCCCGAACAGCCCGAGCACCATCGGCCGCCCCTCGAAGGGCGTGAACTTCACCGGGCTGTACAGGCACACGTCCTCGGTGAACAGCTCCTCCACCCCGTCGAGATCCCCTGCCTCCACCGCCGCCTTGAAGCGGTCCGCCGTCGTCCCCATCGCTCTTCCTCCTCGCCCCGGCCGAGCAAGTCCGCCCGCCGGTCCCGGTGCCTCTCAGGTCTCTTAGTCACGACTATGATTAGTCATATTCTTGACTATGGGAAGGGGCGGCCGGACATGGCTCTCAAGCACGCGGTGCTGGCGGCACTGCTGGACGGCGAGTACAGCGGCTACCAACTGGCCAAGGCGTTCGATGCGGGTGTCGCCAACTTCTGGCACGCGCTGCCGCAGCAGCTCTATACGGAGCTGGCCAAGCTGGAGGCGCAGGGGCTGATCGCCGGCCGCCGGGTGGTCCAGGAGACCCGGCCCGACAAACGGCTGTTCCACGTCACCGACGAGGGCCTGGCCGAGCTGGAGCGGTTCGCCGCGGCCGCGTCCAAACCGTCGTTCATCCGTGACGATCTGCTGGTCAAGGTGCAGGCCGTGGACCGGATCGACGCCGCGCCGGTGATCGAGCAGCTGACGGAGCGGGCGCGGATCGCCGCCGCCAAGGCCGAGATCTTCGACCAGCTGCTGACCCGGCTGCGCGGCGGCAGGGACGAGGCGGAATTCCTGGTCAGCGGTGACCGGATCGGCCCGTATCTGACCTGTCTGCGCGGCCTCGGCTTCGAACGGGAGACCCGTGCGTGGTGCGAGCGGATCGCCGGCGTACTGCGGGGGCGGAGCGAGGCACACCCGCGCCCCTAGGGGTGCCTCCCCGGCCCCGTCCACCCCGGGCGAACGACGGGACCCGGAAGACAGGGCCCGGGACGCCGTCCGCCCGGAACTCCTTCGTGTGACTACGGACATCAGCCGGTGCGCGCCCGGGAATCAGACATTCCACAAAGAAAAGGAATGGAAGGAAATATCCCCATGCGTCTTCGCCACACCGTCGCCACCGCCGTCGGCGCCCTCGCGCTCGCCCTGGCCCTGCCCACCGCCTCGGCCGGAGCGGCCACCGGCCCCTTCACCTACGTGTACACCGACTCGACCGGCACCCCGCACGTGGGCCTGCTCGCCGACCCGCCGAGCCGGGCGTGCCTCGCCCTCCCCGAGGTGACCGACCCCGCCGTCCAGCCCGCCCACACCCCGAAGAACTACACCTCGTCCGTCGCCACGGTCTTCACGGGTTCCGACTGCACGGGCGACCACTTCAGCCTCCGGCCGAACGGCGGTCACGCCTCGGATCAGCTGAAGGTCCGTTCGGTGGTCTTCTCCTGATCTGACGTCAGCATCCGGAGCGCTTCGGCAGACCGCGACCCCGGTTCGGCGTGGTAGGTGATCATCTGCTGGTCGGGGTCGGCGGGCAGGGTCAGGGTCTCGTACGCCAGGGTCAGCCGGCCGGCCAGCGGATGGTGCAGGACCTTGCTGCCGAAGCCCTTGTCCTGCACGTCGTGGGCGGCCCACAACTGGCGGAATTCCGCGCTCCCGAGCGAGAGCCTGCCGATCAGCGAGGCCATTTCGGGGTCATCCGGATTACGGCCGGCATCGCGCCGCAGATAGCCGACCACAGCGGTGGCCTTGGCGTCCCAGTCCTCGTAGAGCTCGCGCGCGGCCGGATCCAGGAACACCTGCCAGGCCAAGTTGCGGCGCTCGGGCGGCAGCGCGGCGAAGTCGCCCAGCAGCGCGCAGGCGAGCCGGTTCCAGCCGATGATGTCCAGCCGCCGGCCGATCACATAGGCGGGGACGTGCTCCATCGTGTCGATCAGCTGCTGCAGCGCGGGGCGCACCCTTTGCGGGAGGGCGGCCGGGCGGACCCGGCGGGAGACCGGACGGACGAGATGGGTGAGGTGATCGCGCTCGGTGGGGGTCAGCCGCAAGGCGGTGGCGATGGCGTCCAGTACGGCGGAGGAGACATTGCGGCCGCGGCCCTGTTCGAGGCGGATGTAGTACGCCACACTCACCCCGGCGAGCTGCGCCAGCTCCTCCCGGCGCAGCCCCGGCACCCGGCGCCGCCCGCCGTACTGCGGCAGCCCGACGTCCTGCGGCCGCAGCCGGGCGCGCCGGGAGCGCAGGAACTCACTCAATTCCTTCCGTGGGTCCATCACCGCATTCTGCGACCGCGGACCGGGCCGGAGGGTGGTTCCATCAGTACTAGGCACGCCATGCATACGTTCAAGAGTGCACTGGTTACGGCAGGCGCAACATCGCATCGTCGGTGGCATGACCCACACCTCTGTCTTCGCGTACGCCGCACCCGCCCCGAAAGCACCGCTGGAGCGGACCACGATTCCGCGCCGCGAGCTGGGTGCCCACGACATCCTGATCGACATCAAGTACGCCGGTATCTGCCACTCCGACATCCACACCGTGCGCGCCGAGTGGGGCGACGGCGGGGCCTTCCCGATCGTCCCCGGCCATGAGATCGCCGGCGTGGTCGCCGAGGTCGGCACCGAGGTCACCCGCTACACGGCGGGCGACCGGGTCGGCGTCGGCTGCTTCGTCGACTCCTGCCGGGAGTGCGAGAACTGCCGGGCCGGCCTGCAGCAGTACTGCACCGGCGAGCTCGGCAACGTCGGCACGTACAACGCGACCGGCCGGGACGGCGAGACCACCCACGGCGGCTACTCCACCCACCTCGTCGTCGACGAGAACTACGCCCTGCGCATCCCCGAGAGCATCCCGCTGGACGCCGCGGCCCCGCTGCTGTGCGCCGGCATCACCCTCTACTCGCCGCTCGCCCACTGGCAGGCCGGCCCCGGCAAGAGGGTGGCCATCGTCGGCCTGGGCGGCCTCGGCCACATGGGCGTGAAGATCGCGCATGCGATGGGCGCCGAGGTCACCGTGCTGAGCCAGTCGCTGCGCAAGAAGGACGACGGCCTGCGACTGGGCGCCGACCACTACTACGCCACCTCCGACCCGGCCACGTTCGAGGAGCTGGCCGAGAGCTTCGACCTGATCGTCAACACCGTCTCCGCCGACCTGGACCTGAACGCCTACCTCGGCCTGCTGCGCACCGACGGCACCCTGGTCCAGCTCGGCGCCCCGGAGAACCCGCTGCCCGTCGCACCGTTCGCCCTGCTCACGCGACGCCGCTCGATCGCCGGCTCGCTGATCGGCGGCATCCCGGAGACGCAGGAAATGCTCGACTTCTGCGGTGAGCACGGGCTGGCCTCGGACATCGAAGTGATCAGCGCGGAGCAGATCAACGAGGCGTACGAACGCGTTCTGGCAAGCGATGTCCGCTACCGCTTCGTGATCGACACCTCGACGATCTGAACCATCCGAGCCATCGGAGCCATGGGGTCCCTCTGATCCCGCTGATGCACGAGCGCCTTCCGCCCGGCTCCGGGCAGCGGCGCGCACGCCCGGGGCGGTCTGCCACAGACCGCCCCGGGCGTGCGCCTGCGGTGCCTCCCCACGAGGCTGCCGGCTCCGGTGACCGCATGGCCGAGGCATCGGCTCCCTCCCGTCTCCCCTGAGCGGGCAGGCTGAGCCGGCCGACATGCCGGCCGCTCAGCGGTGAACCCGTCCTCACCGGACTCCCCGTCATGGAGGTCATCGACAAGGCCCTGTTCGTCCCGGCCCGGGCGGTCCACGGGACCGGGAACGCCACGAACAGGAGAAGGACACAGCGCAAGCCAACCGGGCTTGCTGAGCTCCCGGTTGATCCCGTACGGCGCGGCTGAGCCGGGCGGCCGGGACAGGCGGTGCAGATGCGGCTGCCCGGCCGTGGGCCGAGGGCATCCGGCGGACGGGAGCGGGGCCGCCGAAGATTTTCCGCACCGCCCGGCAACCCCCGTCCCCGTCGCACGTCGTCACGGGTGAGGGCGCCTTCAGGCGCCGTCCCGTCGACGAACGTGGAGCAGCCGACCGTGAAGTCCGTGAAGTCCAGCCGCACCTCCCGCATTTCCCGCACCATCCGTACCTCCCGCGCCTCCGCCGGTTTCCAGCCGTACGCCACCCGCCCCCGTCCGCGCGGTGCGGTAGGCGCCGGGCTGGTCGCGGCGCTCGCGCTGGCCGCACTGTCCGTGACCGGTACCGCGCAGGCCGACGACCGGGCACCGCAGCCGCGTCCGCACACCGGCGCCGCGGCCCAGGCACCCGCCCCGCGACCGGCCGGGGCCGGCACCCGGCCCACGCCCGGACCGGCCGTCGGCGTCTCCTCGGTGCCCACCCCCCGGCCCAGCGCCCCCAGTACGCCCCCCTCCTCCGCCTCGCCCAGCCGGCCGGCGCCGCCGCACGGCACGGCCGGGCCCCGCCCCAGCGTCTCGCCGACCCCGCCCAGCACCCGCGGCGACGGGAGCACCGGACCGTCCCCCCGCCCCGCCCCCGCCAAGGGATCCGGGAGCGAGAAGGAACTCGCCCGCACCGGGGCCTCCTCCACGACCACCATGGCGCTCGGCGGCGCCGCCGCGGCCCTGATCGCCGTGGGTGGCGGCACCGTCTACGCGGTCCGCCGCCGGCGCGGCTGAGCCACCCCGCCAGGCCGCCCCGCCTCCCCCCGAGGAATCGATGGAGTACTCCGCCGGCCCGCGCTACGCCCCGGTACGGTTCGCCCTGCCGGGGCCCCGGCCTGCCCTGTGGCGGTGGCTGCTGCGCACCGCCCGCCCGGCGGCCGCCCGCCGCGAAACACCGCTCCCCGGCCACCCGGCCCGCCGTCCCGCGTACGGCCAACCGGCAGGTTCCGAGGACTGGTTGCCGGGCGAGGCCGCCCCTGAGCCCCCCGAACCACAGCCGACGATCAGCGAGCTCTACCACGCCCACCGGCTGACCATGGTCCGGCTGGCCGTGCTGCTCGTCGACGACCGCGCCACCGCCGAGGACGTCGTCCAGGACGCGTTCGCCGCGCTCTACAAGCGGCACGGCGAACAGCTCGGCGAGGTCGGCAATGCGCTCGCCTATCTGCGCACCGCGGTCGTCAACGCCGCCCGCTCGGTGCTGCGGCGCCGGCGCACCGCACGCGGCTACACCCCGCCGCACGAGGCGGACGCGCCGTCCGCCGAGGAGCGGATCGTGCTGGACGAGGAGCACCGCGAGGTGTTCGCCGCGCTGAGCGGGCTGACCGCCCGCCGCCGGGAAGTACTCGTCCTGCGCTACTGGGGCGACCTGACAGAGGCACAGATCGCGGCGACGCTGGGCATCAGCCGCGGCGCGGTGAAGTCGATCGCCAGCCGCGCACTGAACTCGCTGGAGAAGATCTTGGAAGAGCGGTCATGAACGGCCCCGGCCCCGAGGGTGCCGCGTCCGGGCGCCCCGTGGAAGACCGGCTGCGCGGGGCCTTCGCCGCGCGCGCCGAGAGCATCTCCCTGAGGGACCTGCGGCCGGCCGCGCCCCCGGGCCCGCACACCCGCCGCGGCCGGCTGCCCGGCCCGATGCGGCCGTGGCTGCGCCGTCTGCGCCGCTTCGGGCTGCCGCTGGCCGCGGCCGCCGCTACCGCCGCCGTCGTGATCGGCTTTCTGGCGACCTCCCCCGGCTCCTCGGACCGGCCCCTGCCCGCGACCCCGCCCAGCCCCGTCGGCCCGACGCCGTCCCCGTCCCGTACGGGACCGTCCCCCGCCCCGTCCCCGAACCGCTCGTCGCCGGCCCCGCCCCGTACGGCCGGCCCCTCCCGCTCGGGGACGCCCGGCGGGATTCCGGCCCGGCCGCCGCGCCCTTCCCGTTCGGACACCCCCACGCCCCGGCCGACGGAGGAGCCGGGCGGCGACCCCTCGGGGACCGCCGTGGGTCCCTCCACACCCCCGTCGGTCACCCCCACCCCACGGGGCAACACCCACGTAGTACCCGGCAAAGGCGGCACCTCCTCATCACCGCCCCCCAGTTGAGAGCACCGCGAACGGGCGTCCGCGGACAGCAGTCCGCGGACCGGCACCCGCCCTCCCTTCCCCTCGACGGGACGCCCCCGGCCTTCTCCCGCCCGACGGGACACCCCCGCCTTCCCCCACCCGGCAAAGCACACCGCCCCGCCAGACCAAGGGGCCGGAACCCCTGGCTTCCGTTAGCCGTGCGTTAGCGGATCACCAGCACCCGCGCCGAAGGTCGTGCACACGCCACCGTCCCGGGGGAGCTCCCTATGCCGTTCACCGCCACCACCTGCCGGGCCGCCACCTGCCGCGCCGCTGCCGCAGGTCTCCTCGTCGCCGCCGCGCTGACCCTGGCCACCGGCTGCCACGGCGCCCCGGGCAAGGGGGGCGACAGCTCCGTGACGGCCGTCTCGCCGGCCCCCGCCCCGCCCGTCCCGGACGACGGCAACCCGCCCCGGGGCCGGGGCGGCCGGGTCGCCTGCACCCCCGAGATGCTCAGATTTCACGCCGGCGCCCTGCCGCGACGGGAGCGCCGGATGCTGCTGACGGTCACCAACTTCTCCCGCCGGACCTGCGACTTCGCCGCCCAGCGCTATCCGCTGCTGCGGTTCGGCAACGACCGGCAGCCCGCCCTCCCCGCGATCGGGGCGAGCCGGCCGCTCCACGTGGTCTCCCTGGCGCCCAACGACACGGCGTACGCCACGATCACCACCTCCGCCGCCGGCAGGCCGGGCGGCACAGGCCACCGCGGCCGGAAAATCTCCCAGTTCGGCGTCGCACTGGCCGCCCGCGCCACGCCCACTCAGGTCGGCCTGGACGGCCGCGCCCCCGTCCACGTCGACCCGCACACCGCCAGGGTCACCTACTGGCAACCCTGCCTGGACGCCGCCCGGAAGTGGTGACGGTCCGGGTCCGGACCGCGGCCGGCAGGGAGCTCCCCGCACCCTCCGGGACACGCCGCGCGGTAGCCCGTTCGGGTCGCATCCAGCCATATCCTCCGGCCCACCCCTCCCCAATGATCCAAATTTGCCGCCAATGATCCTTTTGCGTTGCTGCGGCATGGCTGCGCCCGGTGCCGCTCGCCCGGTAGGCTTTCCGTGTGATCTTCAAGCGCATCGGAAACGGCCGGCCGTACCCGGACCACGGCCGGGAGAGCACCCGCCAGTGGGCGGACGTCGCCCCGCGCCCGGTACGCCTCGACCAGTTGGTGACGACCAAGCAGCAGCTCGATCTCGAAACGCTGCTCGCCGAGGACTCGACGTTCTACGGCGACCTCTTCGCGCACGTCGTGAAGTGGGAGGGCGACCTCTATCTGGAGGACGGGCTGCACCGCGCGGTACGCGCGGCCCTTCAGCAGCGCCAGGTGCTGCACGCCCGCGTGCTCGAACTGGGCTGACGCGCCGCCTCCCCGGCCAACTGACCAACTGGCCGGAAAACCCCCTTTACCGCCCGTCACCGCCCAACCCACCCTGCCCGTATTGACCCTTTTGGGTTGGCTCTCGCACGACGCGTTGATCATCTAGTAGGCACGGCGTGGCTCCCGCACTACGCTGCGCCCATGAGCATGCTGACGCCCCCAGGGATGGGCGGTAAGAAGTACCGCATCACGGGCGACAGGTATCCGCGGATGCGCCGTCCACGCCACCGCCGCCGGATCGTCCTCAGCGTCGTCGCCACGGCCTGCGCCCTCGGTCTGGCCGGCTGGGGGACCCTGCAGCTCATCGACGTCTTCGGCGGCCGTGGCAATGCCGCCCAGGCCTCCCAGGGCACGGCGCACTGCCGAGACCACGGCAAGACGGACACCGCGCAGGCCAGGACCGCCGCACAAAAACTGCCCGCGCCCGGCTCGCTGACCGTCAACGTCTTCAACGCGACCCCGCGCTCCGGACTCGCCAAGCGCACCGCCGACGAGCTCCGCAAGCGCGGCTTCAAAATCGGTGAGGTGGGCAACGCCCCTGCCGCCTACGACAAGAAGGTCAAGGGCTCCGGGATACTGCTCGGTCCCGAGGCAGCCGACGGCCCGCTGAAGGTTCTGGCCACCCAGCTCACCGGCGCGCAGCTGAAGACCGACGGCCGCAAGGGCACCGACCTCGATCTGATCATCGGTGACACCTTCAAGAACCTGACCACCCAGCAGAACGCCGCGAAGTCCCTGGCCCTGCTGACCCACCCGTCCCCGGCCCCCGCCGCCGACGCCAAGTGCTGACCGCATGCGCACGGGCCCCGCACCCACCCGTGGTGCGGGGCCCGGTCAATGATCAGGCAGGAAAGCGGTAGCTCGTTCAGCCGGCCGTGCCGTACATCCGGTCCCCCGCGTCGCCGAGGCCCGGCACGATGTAGCGGTCCTCGTTCAGCCGCTCGTCGACCGCCGCGGTGACCACCGTCACCGGCGTGCCGGCCAGCTCCTTCTCCATGACGGCGACGCCCTCCGGCGCGGCCAGCAGGCAGATCGCGGTGACATCGTCCGCGCCGCGCTTGATCAGCTCACGGATCGCCGCGACCAGCGTGCCGCCCGTGGCGAGCATCGGGTCGACGACGTACACCTGACGGCCCGAGAGGTCATCGGGCATCCGCGTGGCGTACGTGTGCGCCTCGTACGTCTCCTCGTTGCGGACCATGCCCATGAAGCCGACCTCGGCGGTGGGCAGCAGCCGCACCATGCCGTCCAGCATGCCCAGACCGGCGCGCAGGATCGGGACGACCAGGGGGCGCGGGTGCGACAGCCGCACACCGGTGGTCGCCGTCACCGGTGTCTCGATGTCGACCTGCTCGGTGCGCACATCACGGGTGGCCTCGTAGGCGAGCAGGGTGACCAGCTCGTCGGCGAGCCGCCGGAAGGTGGGGGAGTCGGTGCGCTTGTCGCGCAGCGTGGTGAGTTTGTGCGCCACCAGCGGGTGGTCGACGACGTGGATCCGCATGACATCGACACTAACCGAGCCGGAAGGCCGCGGCGCCCGCCGTGCAGCACCCGACCGCCGCGCACGACATCGGAGTGTGGTCGGCATCAAACCACCGAAAGGAGGGAAAGTGGGCACGTACGCCCGATCGGCCGTCCTGCCGTCGGGCGAAGTCCTCGCCCGAGGTGGTGTGCGCGTGCCCGACCACAAGCGGACCGATGACCCGACCGACGCCGTCCTCGGCACCGAGGGCGCGGCCCCGGACACCGGGGCCCAGGCGGCGCGCCGACGGCGCCGCGCACAATTTCTGCGGGATCTGCACGAGGCCAAGGAACTGCGCAACCGCGTCCAGCCGCGCCGCGTACGGGCCGAACGGATGCGCCAGGCCCTGCGGATGCGCACATTCCGCTGGTAGCGGAGCCCATTCCGCTGGTAGCGAACCACCTCCTCGCCCCCGCCCGTACTGCGGCACGTGAGCGACATCTCTCACAACCTCCGCACGACGCAGCGTCGAAGACCCCGCGCGAACGCGTTGTTTCTGCCACGATTCCGAAAGGGGCGGGACCAACGGCGTGCAGCGCCGCCCCGCCCGACCCGGCACGCCTATGACCAGTGGGAGAGTCACGGTGTACTTCGCCGCACTGCTCGCGCGCACCGAAGACGGGTGGGAAGCGAGCGATACGGAGCTCGACGATGTGGAGACGCTGGCCGATCTGGCCGATCTGGCCCGGGAGGCAGCCGTCGACGACGACACGGTGGTGGCCTTCATCGAGCAGGAGGACGCCTGGTTCGGCGTCGTCCGGGTGGACGGCGAGGACGACCCACGGGTTTTCCTCTCCAACGCCGCCGCTGCCGCCAGAAGCTCGTACGGCGCGATGCTGACCGACGAGCTGCTCGGCCGTGAGGAGGACGACGCGGCCGACGACCTCGACAGCCTCGACCTGGACGGCACGGAGGACGGCGAACCCGAATCGGACAACAACGTGGAGGACGACGACCCCCTGGAGGCGGTGAACGGCACGGACGGCCCGCCGCACGGCCCGCTCGGCGATGCCGGCCTGCTGGCCGACCTGGGCATCGGCGAGAAGGAACTGCTGACCCTCGACGGTGACGCGCTGGGCACCATCGCCGACGCGCTGGGCTGCACGGAGGTCCTGGAAGCCGTGCGCTGAGCCGGTCCCGGCCGGGCTCTCGCCCCGGGGCCCGGCGGCCCCGCCCCGGTCACGTCCCCGACACTGGGGACATGACCGTCCCCCCATCCGCCTCTCCCCCCTCCCCCGCACCCGACCCGCTGCGCGATCCGTGGATCGCACCGATGCGGCAGGCGCTGGGCGAGGCCGCCCGCGCCCCCGGGACCGGTGATGTCCCGGTGGGCGCCGTCGTGCTGTCCGCGGACGGCACGGTCCTCGGCACCGGCCACAACGAGCGGGAGGCCACCGGCGATCCGACCGCCCACGCCGAGATCCTGGCGCTGCGGGCAGCGGCCCGGACCCTGCGGGAGCAGGCATCGCCCCCGGGTGCCCGCCGGACGGACCTGGCGCACGATGCCGGCGCGCATGCCGGCGGGCGACGGGCCGGCGAGTGGCGGCTGACGGACTGCACGCTCGTCGTCACCCTGGAACCGTGCACGATGTGCGCCGGCGCGATCGTGCTCTCCCGGGTCGACCGCGTCGTCTACGGCGCACGGGACGCCAAGGCCGGCGCGGCCGGCTCCCTGTGGGACGTCATCCGTGACCGGCGTCTCAACCACCGCCCCGAGGTCATCACCGGCGTCCTCGAAGCCGATTGCGCGGCCCTGCTGACCGACTTCTTCCGGGACCGCTGACCGGCGTTGCGCCCCGCGCCGGCCCCTCTCCGGAATCCGATTTCGGCGCACGGCCCCCCTTGGGCTAAGCTCTCTCTCGGTAGCGTGTCCGAGCGGCCGAAGGAGCGCGCCTCGAAAGCGCGTGAGGGGGCAACTCCTCCGTGGGTTCAAATCCCACCGCTACCGCTCAGAGGACGAGGGCCCCGATCTTTACGGATCGGGGCCCTCGTCGTGTCCGGGGCGCTCGTCATGTCCGGGGCCCGGCCCGCGGCGGGGCCGGTGCGGATGCCGCGGCGGGTGTGGGGACCCTCGCCACGGTCCGGCCCTCGGCGCGGGCGGCCACGCCGGCCATGACCCGGCTACCTCCGCGGGCACAGCTTCCGGCGCGCAGCCGGTTACCGCCGCGAGGAGCTGATACCGCCCCGCGAAGCCGGTTACTTCTTCACGGCCAGGGCGACGCCCAGCATGCGGGCGAATACTCCGACCATGGTCACGTCGTCCTGGTGCAGATCCCCCGGCCGGAGACCATCGACGGCCAGAACTCCGAAGGATTCATCGCCCGCCGTCACGGCACAGGCGATATAGGTCTTGTAGCTGTCACTGTCGGGCTTTAACGCGTCGGGTAAGAGATCCACATTTTCCACGAACGTGCTGGTGCCGTCGTCGAGCAGCTTCAAGAGTTCCTTGCCGCGGAGGTCCGTCTCCCGGAATGTCGTCACGGGTGCCACATTCCGGCCCGACCAGAGACTGTTACGGCATTTCACCTCGCGCTGCCCGGCCGGCATACCGGGAACCTGCTCCAGAAAACAGGCCCGTACGTCCTGAGGGCCGATCAGTGAAGCAGTGAGCGAGACGATGGCCTGCTTTGTTTGCTGCTGCAGTGCATTTCGTTCAGCCTTTGTCGGACTCGAAACAATCTGACCGAGGTTGGACGCAAGTGGAACGAGCACATCTTCGAAAGCCCGCCGCTGGTTCTTCGTCGCCGCCTTCGCGGCTTCGTTCGCCGTGGTGACCCGACGGCTGGCCAGCCAGACCGTGGCCACCGTGGCCACACTCCCGACCCCCGTGATCACCCAGAACAGCCACGTGGCCATGTCCAGCCCGATGACCATTTGAGCCACATACGCCAGGACCGCCAGCGCACCGGCGGAAAACGCACCCCACCCCATGTGCAACCCCTCCCCTGTCCCCAACCCCAGGCTGCTTGCGCTGTCACGCACGATACACACAGAGTAGTCTCATCGGGCGAAATTCGTTTATCCCGGGGTTGGTTCGGGTACCCCTGGGCTAGTGTGTGACGCCGGATAAGGGCGATGTGCTCGACGTTACGGTGGGTGCACGTCGGGATGGGGGCCGCTCATGATCGCAAGGCGAGTGGCCAGTGGCAGTGATCTCGCTGTGAAACGGATCGGCAGCTCACGGCGGGTGTTCACCTCGGGGGTTAGGGACGGAACTTATGCCCGACCGCCGCGACAAACGCACACTCGATGCAGAATCCTGGGGGGATTCAGTCATGAGTACGACTGCAGGTGTCTGGAACGGCGTGGCCTTAGAAACAGACCCGCGCATCGGGGAGTTTCAAGCAGATCCCGCCGCGTATATGGAGCAGCGCGCCGGAGCATTGCGTTCAGGTGACCTTGCACAGGAACAGGCCCGCATCCTCAAGCAGAAGAACCAGTCCCTTCGGCTGACGCTGAAGACATTTCTGGGCCTTCTCCGCGGCAAGTGACACAGCCGGGGCTGTAGCCGGCCGGGGATGCGGTCAGCCAGGGCCGTTGCGGCCGGACGGGCTGTAGTCGGCCGGGGCGGAACCCGGCATCGCCGGAATTCTGACGGCCCGAGGCAAGGTGGCGCACAGCAAGGTGGCGCACAGCAAAAAGCGGCGCGCCCGTCGGAACGGACGCGCCGCGAGGCCTCGTCGGCCCACAGGCAATGGCTAGTCGTTGCGCCGGTTGCGCGCCGCGCGGCGGAAGAAGCGCACGATCAGCCAGATCACCAGGATCACGACGACGAGGAAGAGTACGAACAGCACGATCAGGAAGATGCCGAGCTTCTTGAAGAAGCCGCCCTTCTTCTTCGCCTTCGACTTCCACTTCGACGTCTTGGACTTCTTGGACTTCTTGGACTTGAAGACCGTCTTGAGCGGAGCCGCGTGGTGCGCGCTGTGGTGGCGGTAGACAGCGGACCGTGCGGGCGCGGCGGCGATCCGGGAGGCATCGGCGCTCCGGCCCGGGGCGCTCGCGGTGGCCATCGCTCGGGTGTCGCTCACCGCGTCGCGACCCGCCGCCGCGGCCGGTGCGACGGCCGCGGCCAGCAGGCCGACCAGCAGCGCCAGCACGACGGCCGGCCGCCGCCGCGCCTGGGGCGACCGGGTCCCCGGAGCCGGCGGGGCTGCCGTGTAGGACGAATCGGGTTCGCGCGGTACGGAGTTCATGGGCATGCTTCGTTTCCCCCTTGGATCGAGCGTTCAGCCATTATGGGCGGTGACGGACACTCCGGCGGAAGTCTCGACCTCCAGGAGAGAGGCGCTGTGCCGCTCCTCGTCGAAGGCCGCTCGGCCGCCGCGCAGCCCGAAGAGCCGCTTGGTGAGCAGGATGTAGAGCACCGCCAGGATGTTGATCACCAGCGTGGCGATCTTGAGCCAGCTGACCTTCTCGGTCAGCTCGTAGATCTCCAGCGGCAGGAAGGCAGCCGTCGCCACCACCGTCAGGTACTCCGCCCACCGCTTGGCACGCCAGAGGCCGACGCCCTCGACGATCTCCACCAGGGCGTACAGCAACAGCAGCGCGGCCACCAGCATCAAGGTGGAGTGGCGGTAGCCGAAGGTCTTCTGGATGGTGCCGACGACCGGCGAGTGGTCCAGGTCGTAGTGGAAGTGCCGGGCCACCGGGCGGAGCACGGCGATGTACTCGTCGAAGAACCGGCGGACGGCATCCTTGCGGTTGCTGAACTGCCATACGCCGACCGCGGCCAGCACGATGAACATACCGCGCACCGCACGCTCGACGGCCAGGAACCGCAGGATGAACAGATCGCGCAGTACCTTGCCCCGCGGGACCAGCGGGGCATCTGCGGCCGGGCCGGAGCCGTGCGGGTCGCCGAGGGCGAAGTCGCCGCAGCGCAGACAGCGCCAGGCCTCACCGAGAGCGGTATCCGCGCGCAGTTTGCCCCGGAGGTGTTCCTCGTGCGGGAGGTAGGTGATGTGCCCGCGGCGCGCGCAGGTACGCCGGTCCCAGTCGATCTTCATCGTTGGAGCCTGTGTTCCTTTCGTCGTCCACACGGCCGGACGCCGCGGCTCGCGGCGCGCTGCCGCGCTCCGTTGTGTCGCGTACATGATGCATGCCGTATGCCGCGTGCCGACCAGGCGCTCCGAGCCGCATGACGTCCGCGGGTGGCCGGGTCGTACACCTCGTACGACTCCTACGACTCGTCCGCGGGTGTACGAGGTGGGAGACGCGGGGGCTGTGCGTGCGGTTGCAGACGCGCGACGGAGCCCCGCCGCCGTGCCGTGTCCTGGGACCCCCCGTGGCATCCAGGGGCGGCTCGGAGGCGGGGCTCCTGTCCGGGCGGGAGCGGTGTAAGGGACAACCGCTCCCCCGGTGCGGACCGGACCCCGAGTCCGCGCCGCCGCCAAGGGAGCGGTGAGGGCGCGGACCCCGCAGCGAGGCCCTGGTCCCGGGCCCGTGGGTTCCTGCCAGATCCACCGGGCCACCTCACTCATGGTGCCGTGAGGGACTTGTCCCAGCAGGCAGGCAAAAGCCCTCCTTTGACAGGCCTTTGGTCCATAAAGCCCGGATCAGTGCCGCAGTGCGGGGTGCGGCCGGCGGGCGGTTGCAGAGGACCCGTGGGCTCGACTCCCGCGATCGAACACGTGTGGTTACACTCGCCCGACTGCCGGGAAGTGCAGGTACTGCCGTAGGGGACTGCGTAGGGGAGACGGGACTGATGGCGCAGGCGAAGAAGATCGCGTTGTACATGGTCATCGTCTTCGTGCTGTACACGATCATCACCTCCCCTCAGCGGGCCGCCGAAATGGTGCAGATAGGCTTCGAGGGCATCTCGTCCGCCGCCCAGGGCGTCGGCGAGTTCATGACGCAGCTGATCAAATAAGGGCTCTGCCCGGCCCGACCGGCGCGCCCTGGAGCCGCCCGAGGCACGGGGCCGGCCCGCGATCGGCCGGCACCCCAGCCCCGGCCGGCCGGCCCACCGGACCGGCTGCGCCCCGCCCGCCGTACGGAGGCCCCAGTGATCCGCCACCTGGTCCTGTTCAAGCTCAATGAAGGTGTCTCCCGCGACGAGGAGCGGGTGCGGGCCGGCGTCCGCGCCTTCGAGGCGCTGGAGGGCGAAATTCCGGAACTGACGTTCTGGGAGTGCGCCTGGAACATCACCGACCGCCCGATCGCCTACGATTTCGCGATCAACTCCGCCGTGGCCGATACCGACGCCCTCAAGCGCTATATCGAGCACCCGGCCCACCAGGCGGCCGCCGCACAGTGGCGCGAATTCGCCACCTGGGTGATCGCCGACTACGAATTCTGAGCCCCGGCTCCCCCGCGCCTCACCTCGCCGAGCCCCCCGCCCCCTCCGGGCGGGGGGCTTCGCCGTACCCCCGAACGGCCACCGCCGCCCACCGGCCTCCCGACCGCCCCGCACCCGCCCCAACTCTCTGTTCAACACGGCGTTATGGGGTGCTTGCACACAGTGCACATGTCTTGTGATGCTATGACCGCTTTTGCCGGATACATGCACTGTGAAGGGTGGCGTGACCGTGACGGCCCGTACTGCGCCCAAGGCTCCATCCCGCGAGAGCCGAAGCGCGGACACGCGGGCGCTCACGCAGGTGCTGTTCGCGGAGTTGACGGACCTCGAGCCCGGCACCCCCGAGCACACCAGGGTCCGGGCCGCACTGATCGAAGCCAACCTGCCGCTGGTCCGCTATGCCGCGGCGCGCTTCCGCAGCCGTAATGAGCCGATGGAGGACGTCATCCAGGTCGGCACCATCGGCCTGATCAATGCCATTGACCGGTTCGATCCGGACCGGGGCGTCCAGTTCCCCACCTTCGCCATGCCCACCGTTGTCGGCGAGATCAAACGCTACTTTCGAGACAATGTCCGCACGGTCCATGTGCCGCGCCGCCTCCATGAGCTCTGGGTGCAGGTCAACGGCGCGACCGAGGACCTGACGGTGCTGCACGGCCGCTCCCCCACCACCGCCGAGATCGCCGAACGGCTCAAGATCGGCGAGGACGAGGTGCTGGCCTGCCTGGAGGCGGGCCGCTCGTATCACGCCACGTCGCTGGAGGCCGCCCAGGAGGGCGACGGCCTGCCCGGCCTGCTGGACCGCCTCGGATACGAGGACCCGGAGCTGGCCGGCGTCGAGCACCGCGACCTCGTACGGCACCTTCTCGTCCAGCTGCCCGAGCGCGAGCAGCGGATCCTTCTGCTGCGTTACTACAGCAATCTGACGCAGTCACAGATCAGTGCGGAGCTAGGGGTGTCGCAGATGCATGTCTCGCGGCTACTGTCGCGGAGCTTCGCCCGACTGCGATCCGCAAACAGGATCGACGCGTAGCCGGGACGAGCGACCCGATCCTGCACAGATATGTCGACAAGACGCTACAGCGCGTTGCCGACATGTGACATTCTGCAGGAACCGCGTTTGCCGTAGCGCTGCCTCCGGTATTCAGGTGGAGGTATCACTCCTCGGTCCGCCCCGGCCCGAGGACGCCACAGCGACCCGACCGCGACCTCAAGGGGGTGGCATGTCCGTAGAACTGGGCAGCTCGAAGGTGCTTCCCGCGATTCCCGCGCCCGCACCACACGTGCATGACGACGACGCCATCAACACCCGCACGCTCTCCCGCTCCCTGTTCCTGCGGCTGGCCTCGCTCGACAAGGACTGCGCGGAACGCACCTACGTCCGTGACACGCTCATCGAGCTGAACCTTCCGCTCGTCCGCTATGCGGCCGCTCGCTTCCGCAGTCGCAACGAGCCGATGGAGGACATCGTCCAGGTCGGCACCATCGGCCTGATCAAGGCGATCGACCGTTTCGATTGCGAACGCGGCGTGGAATTCCCGACGTTCGCGATGCCGACCGTGGTCGGCGAGATCAAGCGCTTCTTCCGTGACACGTCGTGGTCGGTACGCGTCCCGCGCCGGCTCCAGGAGCTCCGGCTCGCCCTCACCAAGGCCAGCGACGAGCTCTCCCAGAAGCTGGACCGCTCCCCGACCGTCCCCGAACTGGCCCTGTGCCTGGGGGTGTCGGAGGAGGACGTCGTCGATGGCCTGGCCGTCGGCAATGCGTACACCGCCTCCTCGCTCGACTCCCCCTCTCCCGAGGACGACGGCGGCGAGGGCTCCCTCGCGGACCGCCTCGGCTACGAGGACTCCGCTCTGGAAGGCGTGGAGTACCGCGAATCGCTCAAGCCCCTGCTGGCCAAACTCCCGGCCCGCGAGCGCCAGATCATCATGTTGCGCTTCTTCGCCAACATGACGCAGTCCCAGATCGGCGAGGAGGTCGGCATCTCCCAGATGCACGTCTCCCGGCTGCTCACCCGCACCCTGGCGCAGCTGCGCGAGGGCCTGATCTCCGACTGAGGAACGGTCCGCCGAGGGGCCGCAAGACGCTTGGCGCCGCTCGGCGGACAGTTGCAAGGACGCAGGGAGGCATGGCGGGGGCGTGGCGCGAGGTGCGCCCGCCCGGCCGTGAGAGAGCCACGGTCCGGCCGGACAACGGCCGTGCGACCGACCCCTGTACACCTAACACTCCGTCAGCAACACTGTGCTGATGCGACGGACGACGACTGTGGCCGCCGCCTCGGCGGCCGTGCTGTGTCTGGGTTCCCTGCTCACCGGCTGCGGAAGCGCGGCCGATCAGGGCTATGTCGCGGTGGGTGCGGCAGGCCCCGCCGATGATCGTGCGCCGAGCCGGGCCGTACCGCCCGAGGGCGGTGTCGAGCTGACTCCGCTGGACGGCGACGGAAGCCGCGCGGACGGTGGCGGTGGAGGCCGCGGCGGCGGAGACGGCGGCAGTAACAGCGGCAGCGGCCGGGCGCGTACCGGGCGGCCCCTGCCAAAGTCCCCCGCCGGATCAGGCAAGGGTGACGAGGCCGACGGCGCAGGAGCGCACGGCAGCGCAGGGACCCAAGGAAGCGCAGGCGCATCCGGCGCCCCTTCCGGCTCCTCCGCATCGCCCTCCGGCGCACACGGCAGCCACAGCGGCCACGGCAGCCCCAGCGGGGGGACGACGCCCCCGGCCTCACCGGGCGCACCCAACTCCCCCAGCGGCCCCGGCGGTTCCATCCCGCCGCACGGCACCCCGGCCCCCGAGCCTCCTTCCCCCACCATCCCGACCGGTCCGGGCGCCCCCGCCGGCCTCCTGGTAGGCAAGCCCGCCCTCGCCGGCACCGATGTCCGCTGGTGCCAGAAGGTCACCGTGGACTTCCTCAACAACGGCGACCGCCCCGTCACCGCCGGCAGCGTCCTCTTCGGCACCCACATCATCGGCGGCCTCGGCATCGACTGGGCCACCCTCACCTCCACCCGTCCCCTCCCGCTGCCGCTCGCCGTGGGCAGGAGGCAGACCGGCACCTGGCGGGTGTGCGTGGACAGCTGGCGGGTGCCGCTGGGGATGCACCTCGACACCAAGGACATCACCTTCAGGTGGAAGTGAGGGCCGGTCCGGGTGGAGGTGAGAGCCGGTCCGGGGTGGGCATGAGGGCCGGTCCGGGGTGGACATGAGGGCCGGTCCGGGGTGGGCATGAGGACCGGTCCGGGGTGGACATGAGGGCCGGTCCGGGGTGGACATGAGGGCCGGTCCGGGGTGGACATGAGGACCGGTTCAGGGGGAAGTGAGGGCGGGCTGTCGGACCTGGCTGAAAATCGCCCCTGCCGGGCGACGCGAGAGACCTTCCCGAAGAGCGATGAGTTCCGGCCGGTGGGACCGTCTAAAGAGGCACAGACGCAGCCACCGGCAGCGACCCCGTCCCAGGGAGAAGACCATGCCCCAGATCACCCCCAACCTCTGGTTCGACACCCAGGGCAAGGAAGCCGCAGAGTTCTACTGCTCGGTGTTCCCGAACTCGAAGATCAACAACGTCACCTATTACAACGAGGCAGGTCCGGGCCCTGCGGGGACCGTACTGACGGTCGAGTTCGAGCTCGACGGCCAGCAGTACGTCGCGATCAACGGCGGCCCCGTGTTCACCTTCAACGAGGCGGTCTCCCTGATGATCGTCTGTGCCGACCAGGACGAGATCGACTACTACTGGACCAAGCTCTCCGACGGCGGCGAGGAGGGCCCCTGCGGCTGGCTGAAGGACAAGTACGGCCTGTCCTGGCAGGTCGCGCCCGGCGGCATGGCGGAGCTGCTGAACGACCCGGACCAGGAGCGCGCGACCCGCGCCATGAAGGCCATGCTCGGCATGAAGAAGATCGATATCGCCGCCCTCCAGGCGGCGGCGGATCAGGCGTAGGCCGAAAGGCCGGGCGCCAGACGGAAGCCGGGCTCCATACGGAAGCCGGGTGCGAGGCGCAAGCCGGGCGGCAGACGCAAACCGGACTCCAGGCGCCGGTGACACGCCATGAGGACCCCCGGTGGCCCGCACCTCAGGACCGGCTGCGGTTGCGCCCCGTCCGTAGCGGTCGCGGTACGGGGCGGCGGTGCACGCCCACCTCGCGCAGCGCCCGCGCGGCGGCGTGCACGGCGACGGGCGACGCCTCGGCGAAGACCGCCTCATGGGCGTCGGCGTTGGCGCACACGGCGCGCTCGGCGGTGCGCACCCCGTCCGGTGTCAGCCGGATCATGGTGCTGCGGCCGTCGTCCGGCGAGGGCTCGCGGAGCACGAGTCCGCGGCCGGCGAGGTGGTTGACGACGTTGCTGATGCCGCCGGAGGACAGCAGCAGCGCGCGGACCAGCTCGTTCGGCTTCATGCAGTAGGGCTCACCGGACCTGCGCAGGGCGACCAGGATGTCGAATTCGGCGACGGTCAGGCCGAGGCCGGGGAGCACTTCGCGGGTGGCCGCGTCCAGGGCGCCGGCGAGCTGCACTATCCGCTTCGACAGCTCCGTCGTCGGGCGGAGCGCATCCGGCAGCTCGCTGCGCCAGGCGCTCAGCAGCGCATCGACGGGGTCGGGGACTGGTCCGGATGCCGCGGTCACCTCGGCAGGATAGTAGATCGCCATCGTGATAGCTTTACACAAAGCTTTCTTCCGAACGTGTAGAGGGAGATGTGCCATGGGAATCGAGCGCCACCACAGGCCGCGCCTGCTTCTTCGCGGTGGCCTGGTCATCGACACCGCCCCCCACCCCGTCGTCCACCCGCACACCGACGTCCTGGTCGAAGAAGGCCGCATCGCCGCCCTCGGTCCCGATCTGCCGCTCGATGACACCGATACCGGCCTGGAGGTGATCGACGCCCGCACGATGGTCGTGCTGCCCGGCTTCGTCGACACCCACCGGCATCTGTGGCAGGGGCTGCTGCGGTCCGCCGCGGTCGACGAGAGCCTTGACCACTACCTCCGCCGGATTCTCGGTGATCTCGGCGCCCGCTACACGCCCGCCGACGTGTACACCGGCAACCTTCTCGGCGCGCTGGAGTGCCTGGACTCCGGGGTCACCACCGTCCAGGACTTCTCCCACGTCCAGCACACCCCGGAGCACACCGCGGCCGCCGTCGAGGCGCTGGCGGAAGCGGGGATCCGTGCCGTCTTCGGCTACGGCTACCCCGTCTTCGACGAGGCCGCCCGGCAGGCCGACTGGGTGCGCAAGGCCCGCACCGACCACTTCCCGTCGCGCGAGGCGCTGGTCACCATGGCCCTGGCACCGGTCGGCCCCTCCTTCACTCCCCCGCAGGCCGTACGCGAGGACTGGCTGCTCGCCCGCGAGCTGGACCTGCCCCTCGCCGTCCATGTGCAGGCCGGCCCGGTGGCGCAGCGGCCGATCGCCGCCCTGCAGGAACAGGGACTGCTCACCGCCGGCACCCTGTACGTACACGGCAACTCGCTGCCCGACTCCGAGCTGCGGCTGATCGCCGAGTCCGGCGGGGCGGTGGCGATCACGCCGGCGATCGAGGCCTCGATGCGGTTCGGCGCCCCGATGGCGGGCCGGCTGCGCCGGGCGGGCATCACCACGGGGCTGGGCGCGGACGCGGTCACCTCGGCGCCTGGCGATATGTTCTCGCAGATGCGTGCCGCCTTGATGAGCAGTCACTTCGACGAGGACGACGCCGCTTCCGGAACGTCCACGATCAAGGCCGCCGATGTGCTGCGCATGGCCACCGCGGAAGGGGCCGCGGCCCTCGGCCTGGGCGACGAGGTGGGATCGCTGGGAATCGGCAAGCGCGCCGACCTCGTCCTGCTGCGCGCCGATGCGCTCAACCTCGCCCCGGTGGCGCACGATCCGATCGGCGCGGTGGTGACCGCCGCGCACCCCGGGAACGTCGACACGGTCCTGGTGGACGGGCGCCCGGTCAAGCGCAACGGACGGTTGCTGTACGACGACCTCGGCGGCGTACTGACCGAGGCCCACCGCGCGGCCGAACGCCTCGGGGCATCGAGCTCGTAGTGGCTCCTCTCAGCGCCGGTCGGCGCCAGGCATTACTGTCGTGCGCATGGTCGAACACGATGCCCTCAGTGCCACCCGCGAGGCCTACGACGCCGCTGCCCCCACCTATGCGCAGCTGTTCCGGGACACGCTGCGGGACGCTCCCCTCGACCGTGCGATCTTGGGTGCCTTCGCCGAGGCCGTACGTGCGGGTGGGGACGGTCAGGTCGCGGACCTGGGGTGCGGGCCGGGTCATGTCACCGCCCATCTGCACGAGTTGGGGCTGACGGCATTCGGTGTGGACACCTCTGCCGCGATGATCACGTTGGCGCGGCAGGCCTATCCGGACCTGCGGTTCGACGTGGGCTCGATGGCCGCGCTTAACATCGCTGACGGCGTGCTGGGCGGCGTCCTCTCGCGCTGGTCCATCATCCACACGCCGCCGCAGGAACTCCCCGTCATCCTGGCGGAGTTCCACCGTGTGCTGGCACCTGGTGGCCACCTCCTGGTCGGCTTCTGGGCAAGCGAGGATCCGTCTCACCCGACGCAGACCTTCGATCACGTGGTCGCGCCGGCCTATCGGTGGTCGCCCGATCACCTTGCCGCAATGCTGCGCACGTCCGGGTTGGCCGAGGTGGCCCGGATGGTTCGCGAACCTCAGCCCACCGACCGACGGCAGTTCCAGGAGGTTCACCTGCTCGCCCGCAAGGCCTAGGCAGGGCCTGTCCGCAGGGCCTGGGTGGGGCAGGGCCTGTCCGGAAGGCCTGGGGAGGACCTGTCCGGAAGGCTGGGTAGGGTCCGCCCGGCCGTGGCGCGTGGGTCACGTGGCTGACGGGCCGGGAGAAGGGTCCCAGGACGACGTGCCGTGGACGGTGCCGAAGGACTGTACGGCACACCCCATGCGCGCGATGGCGGCGAGGACTGCGCGGCGGGCCGCTTCGCTATCGACGGGCGGGAACGCGACCCGGAGTTGATGCCCGTAGGCCGTCTCGTAGGTCAGCTGCCAGCCGGTGCCGGTGACGACGAAGTGGTCTTGCCGGAGGCCGTTGTGTTCGTAGCCACCACGGTCCGCGGTGGGGCGAGCGCGTCGCGCAGGATTCGCAGGCGCTCGGCGTAGGGGAGGCCCCCTTCCTTCTCTTCCTCCAGCCGGACGTAGACGTGATCACGTTCGATCGCCGCGTCGAACCAGGGGGCGGTTTCCTTCTCGTGGTGCAGGAGTTCGGAGCTGAGGCGGCCGCTGATCCACCCGTCGAGAAATGCGGCGGCCCCGCGGTCGAATCGTTCGTAGTCGCTGTCACGTGACCAGATCACCACCGGCCAGGACTCGGGCGGCCCCTCGGTCAGCCAGCACACTTGGGCCCCGTCATCGGTCATGGCCCAGGTGAGCAGTCCGCCCGGTTCCGGGAAGAAGGGGTAGGGATACTGCTCGGGCCAGTCCTCGCGCAGCGGGCCGAAGTCCTCCACCAGGTGTGCTTCGAGCCGGACCGGGTTGTCGTCGCCGAACGGGGTGCACAGGCCCAGCGCACCCCAGAAGTCACCGCGGCCGTAGGTCTCGACCAGCTTCTTGTAGTCGTCCGGCAGCCGGGTGCCCAGTGCCCTCTCCGCATCGGCCCAGTCACCACGCCCGTTGACGGCTTCGGCGGGCGGCGCCACCCGCTCGATGATGCGGGCGAGCGGGCTGTGCTCATCGATCATGAACACACCATAAAACCGGCGCCCCCGGGAAGAACGGCCGTCACTGCCCTCTCCCTGCTTGCCGCGTTCACATCCGCTCGCCCTGTTCAATCTGCCCGGTTTCCTCCGGAACCGCCTGCCCGGCGTCCCTCCCGCACAGGCCTGTACGCCATCTTCTACGGTGTGGAGGTAGGCGCACTGGTCATGCACAGGACCAGTGCGGAGAAGTGAAAACGGAACGGGGGACCCGTGGGTGACATACGGGTGGACACGGCGAAGGTCCGCAGCACCGGCGATGACATGAAGGCCCTGTCGAGCGACACTCAGCGGCGGCTGTCGCATGTCCTCGACAGCTCTCAGGAGGTCTACTACGACGCCATGTTCTGGAAGTCCGGAAACGCCGTGATGTCGTGCCGCACCGCTTGGCAGGATCACATGGTCGACCTCGCCAAGAGGATGGGTGACCTGGGGCAGCGGTTGCAGGACTCCGCCGACGGCTACGACGCCGCGGACCAGGAAGCGGTCGCGCGGCTGAGGGCCGGCATGAAGGACCTGGGGAGGCACTGACCGTGGTCACGTACTCGGAACTCATCAGCGCCCACCCCCGGAAATGGAAAGAGGCCGCGGACGACTGGGCGGCGCTGGCGAAATACGCGCTGAACGCCGCGAATGACGTACGCGAACAGGGCGCCAAGCCCCTCGCTGACAATTGGTCCGACGAGGTGGGCGCGGCCGCGGCCGGCGATTTCGTCAAGCTGGCGAATCAACTGGAATCGGCGTACGACCTGCTGCTCAGCGTCAAAATGGTCATGGAAGGCATGCACACCAGCCTGGAAACGGCGATGAGCATCGCATGCCAGATCACCGATCTCTCCCGGGCCCACGACCTGCCCATAGGCGATGACGGAATGCCGCTGGAATGCCCCGCCCCGAACGCGGGCGCGGACAAGCAGCAGGCCTACAACGACATCGTCGCCCTGCGCGAACAGGCTCTGCGACAGGCGACGGAAGCGGACGGGAAAACCTCGGCCGAGCTGTACCGCCTGGCGGGCATGACCGGTATCGGCGACCCGGACAAGGCTCTCAAGGAACAGAACCGCGCCTCGCGTGTCGAGATGGACATGCTCGCCGCCGACATCCCGAAGGCGAACACCGACCCGACTGCGGTACGCGCCTGGTGGAACGCCCTGAGCGAGAAACAGCAGCACGACATGATGCGGGCCGAACCGGTGAAACTCGCCCACCTCGACGGCATTCCCGAGAACGCGAAGCGCGAAATGCGCGGCACGGACGGGAAGTTCGACCGGGTGAAGATGGTGGAGTACGCGCTCGATAACTGGAACAAGGAAGATCCTGTCGACTTCGGCAACAACTGCACCAACTTCGTTTCCAACGCGCTGTCCCACGCCGGGATGCAAGAGAAGACCTCCTTCTGGGAGGGAACTCGCGGAGACGACACCTGGATGAAGGGAAACCCAACGGGCATTCCTCTTCCCGGCTTCGAGCAGATCGACCGTTCTCTCGGGCATTCCAAAACGTGGGCTGGCGCCGAGAACCAGCAGAGCTTCATGCTGCGGCACGGCGGCGAAGAGGTTGATTGGTACTGATGACTGACACTTCAACCGCCGCCCGGCACTCCCCCCTATTGGTCACGCTGTTCGCGCTGCTCGGCCTGGGCGGCCTCACTGCCTACGGCAAGGCCGACGACGCACATGTCGCCGCGGAGTGGGCACACTGCGGGGACCTTCCGCTGACCTGGCAGATCTACCTGAGTGCTTACGGCGCACTGGCCTGCGGGGTACTCACACTCGTGCTGTTCTGGTGGGTCGCCAGGCGCGCCCGCCAACGCGATACCTGGGTGGGCCACAACTGGTCGGGCAAGCTTGCGATTGGTGCCCTCGTCCTCGATGTCCTGCTGGTAACTCTGCAGCTCTTCGTGGTCTGGTCGCTGTACCAGCCGTCACCCAGTGGGCCCATCAGCTGCGTCTAGCGGGGCGTCGCCCAGGAACACGCAGGGCAGGGCGACGGCGGCCCGGCATGCCGCCGGAAGCTGCGAAGGCGCGTCAGGCGCCCGGTCGCCGCTGCGTCACGAACGAGCCCATACCGGGTGTGGTGACGATGAGCCCTTCTTCTCGGAGGGCAGCGGTGACCTTGCGAATGGTCACGCGGGCGACGCCGAACTCCTGCTCCATCCGCACCTCGGAGATGAGGTGGCGTGGTGGGTAAGTGCCGTCCGCGATCCGCGCTCGGATCACGTCGGCAATCTGCGTCCACTTGGGCACCGTGGGGTCGAAGTCCATCACGAACGGGACTGTACGCACGGGTAGTTAGACAGGCATAGAGGGGTATAGCTATAGACAGGGGCTAACAGGACCCTTTACGGTGGCACGGCAAAGACCCCGGCGGGTGCGCCAACACCCCCGGGGCAGGCCAACGCTGCTCAAGGAGCGTCGGCATGCAGAACCTTATGCGCCGCCTGCTCGCCCGTTTAGGGAGGCGGCGGACCCGCCCCACCCCTACCGTCTCGTACCGGCCACAGCCGACGCCTCGCCGACCCCTCCGCCGCCACCCCGAATCCCCCCTAGACGGCGAGGCCACCCTCCTCGTACGCCCTTACCTCCTCGCGCACGAGCGCCAGGAGGCGCGGCGCGACGGGGCGTTCCTGCGGGCGCTGGCGGTCGCCTCATGAGCGGCGGCATGCGGCTGCTGCCCTGGAGCGGGCCGGACGGGAAGCGCTGTTACCTCTCCAGCGACGAGGGCGGTGGGTATCTGTCAGAGCTCGCCGACGACATGGGAGAGGCTCAACTCGGCACCGGCGAGGAGTTGTTGCGGCATACGGCCGAGCTGCTGAGCGGACCGGCGGAGGCGACCGCCGGGGAGCTGCGGTTCTGTGTCCACAGGCCGTGTGAAGCGTTGCGGGACGCGCTGCGGATCGCGGAGAGCAGGGGCGGGCGGGTGACGTAACCGGCGGAGGAAAGATCAAGGGCCCGGCATCGTGATGCCGGGCCCGTGCGCGCAAGAACAGCCGTGCGCGTAAAGACAGCCGTGCGCCTAAGGGCAGCTGCGAAGAGACTCGTCAGGCCAGTGCCAGCCACGCCGCGCCCGCGACGACCAGGATGGCGACGATCACGCCGACGATGACGCCCACCCGGGGGCCGGACGACTGCTGGGGGGCGGGGGCGCGGCGGCTGCCGGGCTGCGGGGTGCCGCCCTCGTCCACGAAGGCCCGGAACATCTGCGTGCTGCCCGCCGGGTCGTAGTTGCCGCCGGCCTGGTTCTGCGGGTTGGTCGCCATGGGGAAGGACCCTAGCGAACCGGGGGCGGAGCGGCACCCCTGGGGCGCGCATGGGGCGCTCGGGAGGCCGCCTACGGAGCGGGGTCGGGCCGGGTACGGGGTGTGGACGGGGGCGCGGGCGGGTCGTCTGGGGGTGTCCCGCTACCGACCGGTATCGGCCGGGGCCCCTCGCCCGGCCGCTGACCTGCATCTTTGCGTGCCATGGCGCCCCGTTTGACCGATACCCAACGCAGACTTTTCGCTTCCTTTACTTCAACCCTGGACGATTTCGTTTGCCTTCAGCAACCAACTTGATTATGGTTGCCCCAAGCAACAAAAGATCGTGGACGCATGCGATGTGCGAGGGATGGTGGAGGAGCCCGTGGCCGCCCACAGTCAGTACGAGGAACTGGCCAGGCAACTCAGCGCCATCGGTGCCGTCAAGCGCGAAATGGGGCGGATGCTGCCCCAGGAGTGCCCGCCCGCTTCGGCCGGGGTGCTCACCCTTCTCGACCGGCACGGTGAGATGCGGATGAGCCAGCTCGCCGAGCTGCTTGCCATCGACATGTCGGTGACCAGCAGGCATGTCGCCCATGCCGCCGAGCGCGGCTGGATCGAGCGGAAGCCCGATCCGGCGGACAAGCGGTCGCGGCTGCTGCGCCTGACCCCGAGCGGCACGGAGCTCCTGGAAGAGCTCGCCGAGCGCTACACCGCAACGCTCGCCCGGTACCTGGACGACTGGTCCGACACCGACGTCGGACACCTCACCGAACTGCTCGCCAGGCTCCGTACGAGCTTCGGCGACTGCCGCCCCCGGGCGCATCACGACTCCACCACCCGTACACCCGCAGGATGAAAAGGAATTACATGGCTACGACCACACCAGCCGGTGTGCGGGGCGGCCACGCCAGGCACGGAGGCGGACACCACGCCTCCGACGGAGCCCCTATGACGCACCGTCAGATCATGGAGGCGCTGTCCGGGCTGCTGCTCGGCATGTTCGTCGCCATTCTGTCGTCGACGATCGTCTCCAACGCGCTGCCCGAGATCATCCACGACCTCGACGGCGGACAGAGCGCCTACACCTGGGTCGTCACCGCCTCGCTGCTCGCGATGACCGCGACCACCCCGCTGTGGGGCAAGCTCTCCGACCTGTTCAGCAAGAAGCTGCTGGTGCAGTTCGCGCTGGTCATCTACGTCGCGGGGTCGGTCGTCGCGGGCCTGTCGCAGAACACCGGGATGCTGATCGCCTGCCGCGTGGTGCAGGGCATAGGCGTGGGCGGTCTGTCCGCCCTGGCCCAGATCGTGATGGCCGCGATGATCTCGCCGCGGGAGCGCGGCCGGTACAGCGGCTACCTCGGCGCCACCTTCGCCGTCGCCACCGTCGGCGGCCCGCTGCTCGGCGGCGTCATCACCGACACCGACTGGCTCGGCTGGCGCTGGTGCTTCTACGTCGGCGTGCCGTTCGCGGTCATCGCGCTGATCGTGCTGCAGAAGACCCTGAAGCTGCCCGTCGTCAGGCGCGAGGGCGTCAAGGTCGACTGGGCGGGCGCCTTCTTCATCAGCGCGGCGGTCTCGCTGCTGCTGGTGTGGGTGACGCTGGCCGGTGACAAGTACGACTGGATGTCGTGGCAGACCGCCGCGATGGTCGGCGGCGCGGTCGTGCTCGGCGCGATCTTCGTCTTCGTCGAGACCAAGGCCAAGGAGCCGATCATCCCGTTGCGGCTGTTCCGCAACAAGACGATCACCCTTGCGTCGGTGGCCTCGCTGTTCGTCGGTGTCGCGATGTTCTCCGGCACCGTCTTCTTCAGCCAGTACTTCCAGCTGGCGCGCGACAAGTCGCCGACGATGTCCGGCGTCATGACGATCCCGATGATCGGCGGACTGTTCATCTCGTCGACCGTCTCGGGCCAGATCATCACCAAGACAGGACGCTGGAAGGCCTGGCTGGTCGCCGGTGGCGCACTGGTGACCGCGGGGCTCGGGCTGCTGGGCACCATCCGCTACGACACCGAGTACTGGCACATCGCGATCTTCATGGCCCTGATGGGCCTGGGCATCGGCATGATGATGCAGAACCTGGTGCTCGCCACGCAGAACCAGGTGGCCCCCGAAGACCTCGGCTCCGCCTCGTCCGTCGTGACCTTCTTCCGCTCCCTCGGCGGTGCGGTGGGCGTCTCGGCCCTCGGTGCGGTGCTCGCCAACCGCGTCACCCACTACGTCAAGGACGGTCTGGCCGACCTCGGCCCCAAGGCCGCCAAGGCCGCCGCCCACGGCGCCGGCAACAGCGGCGGCGGCATCCCCGACCTGGACTCCCTCCCGGCGCCGCTGCGCACCGTCATGGAGAGCGCCTACGGTCACGGTGTCGGCGATGTGTTCCTCTACGCGGCGCCCTGCGCGCTGCTCGCCTTCCTCTTCACCCTGTTCATCAAGGAGGTCGCGTTGAAGACGCGTGGCGGACTGTCCCAGAGCGCGGAGAGCGCTCAGAACGCGGAGAGCGCCCAGGCTGCGGGCACCCCCTCGGCCACTCCGGCGGCCGTCGCGTCGGCGGATGCCGTCGTCCCGGACCTCGCCGCCGCCGCGGCGCCGGGCGAGGAGCGGGAACCCGCTCTGGTGGGTGCCCCGTCGGTGGCCCCCGACGACGTGCACACGCCGTCCTGGGCGCAGCCGGCCGCGGCTGCGGCCACCGCCACCCAGCCGCTGGCGGCGTACGCCTCGGCCGGCGGCGGTGACGCCCTCCCGACCGGTTCCGCGGTCCACGGCTTCGTCCGCAATGCGGAGGGCCACCCCGTACCGCGCTCCGCGGTGACGCTGATCTCGCTCAGCGGGCGTCAGCTGGGCCGCGCGGTCGCCCAGGCCAACGGCTCGTACGTCCTCGACGCCCCCGGCGCCGGCTCGTACGTGCTGATCGCCGCGGCCGACGGCCATCAGCCGCAGGCGTCCACGGTCGTCGTCGGCGACCAGCCCCACGGCTACGACATCCTGCTCAGCGGCACCAGCGGCCTCGGCGGCCAGGTCCGCAGCGCGGCCACCGGCCGGCCGGTCGAGGGTGCGATGGTCGTCGTCACCGATGTCCGCGGAGAGGTACTGGCCACCGGAATGACCGGCGCCGAGGGCTCCTTCGCCTTCGACGAGCTGGCGCCCGGGACCTTCACCGTCGCCGTGAACGCCCCGAACCACCGCCCGGCCGCGCTGCCGGTCGAGATCGGCGGCCAGGGCACGACCCGGATCGAGATCGAGCTGCTGTCCGGCGCGCGGGTGCAGGGCATCGTGCGGGCCGGCGGTCCGGACGGATCCCGGCCGCTGCCCGACGCCCGGGTCACGCTGGTGGACGCGGCGGGCAATGTCGTGGCCACCTCGACGACCGGGGAGGACGGCGCCTACGCCTTCACCGACCTGGACGCCGGCGACTACACGGTCATCGCGAGCGGCTACCCGCCGGTCGCCACCGGCCTTGCGGTCGGCGCCCGCGGAGTCGACGGCTACGACGTCGAGCTCGCACACCCCGAGGGCTGAAACGCCCCGGGCCCGGGGATTCTCCCCGGGAGCAATGCCCCGGGCCGGGGCGCGCGTTGAGCGGAGGCGCGTCCCGGACCGGACCCCGGGGCTCCGGCGGCGGTGCTGCGCACAGGCAGGGGACGGCCTGCACGCCGCCGCCGGAGCCCGACACTCCCCCACGCTCCCGGCGTCGCCGGAGCGGGGGACCCCGACCAGGCAGGAAACAGGAGAGGCAATGACTTCGACGGGCGCGGGAGCTGCGGGCCTGAGGGCTCAGATCCGCACACGCGACGGCTGGGCGGTCCAGCATGCCGTACTGACCGTCACCGATATGACGGGTGCGCAGGTGCTGCGCGCGGCGGCGGACGACGAGGGCGCCGTCCGCAGCGCACAGCCGCTGCCCGCCGGCCCGTACACGGTCATCGTGACGGCAGTCGGCTATGCACCGGTCGCCTCCAGCGCGATCGTGACCGCGAGCGGCCGGATGGACATCGGCAGCGTCGTCCTGGCGCGGCAGGGCGGGGCCGAGCTGCCGCCGCCCGGCGCCTGGACCATCGACCCGATGCACTCGACGGTGGCCGCGGTCGCCCAGCACCTGGGGATCTCCAGCGTGCACGGCCGGTTCACCGAGTTCAGCGGCCGGATCGAGATCGCCGAGGATCTTGCCGCTTCGCGGATCGAGGCGGCCATCAAGGCCACGTCCATCGACACCGGCAACGGGATGCGCGACGGGCATCTGCGCTCCGAAGACTTCCTGAACGTCGAGGAGTTCCCGGAGATCACCTACCGCAGCTCGGGCCTGGCACCGGCAGGACCGGACCGCTGGACGGTACACGGCGAGCTGTCGCTGCACGGTGTCGTACGCCCGGTGGACCTCGACCTGAGCTACCTCGGCACCGGTCCCGACCCCTGGGGCGGGGTGCGCGCCGCCTTCCGCGCCACCGCGGAGCTGCGCCGCGAGGACTTCAAGATGAACTACAACCAGGTCGTCGCGGCCGGCATCGCGGCGATCGGCACGACCCTGAAGGTCGAACTCGACATCCAGGCGGTGCAGGGGGAGAGCCTGCCGATGGGGTGAGGAGGCTGGGGTGAGACCCCCTGGGGTGAGACCCCCTGGGGTGAGGGCCCTGGGGTGAGACCCCTGGGGTGAGGGCCCTGCGGCGGTCGTCAACCGTTTCTCCCGTCGGTCGCGGTGCGAGAAACCGGCCGCACATCGGGCAACGACGTGTGGCGAACCACGGTGGTCAGGCGCCCGCAACCAGCGTGCCGAGGGCCGTACGCCGGTGGGTGACCGAGCGGCCGGTGCGGGTCGTCGTCGCCATGCCCGCCGATCTGAGCGCCGCCGCATGGGACGAGGCCGTCGCGTTGCTGACGTGGAGGGCGCGGGCCAGGGAGGTCGTGCCGCCCGCGCCGGCCGGCCCGTACCCCTAAGGCGGCGGCCCTCCCGTGCGGCGGAACCGGCCTTGCGGCTGCGATGTCCTGGCAGGCATGGCGAAGCTTGTGTTCCTGATCCTGGCCTTTGCGCCGCTTTTGGCGCCCTATGTGTTCGTGATCGCTGCCACGGTGCTCGGCTTACGTGCCTACCGGCGGCTACCGGGCGGCGGGTGGCACCTGCCCGGCGCCTCGACGTCCGCGTGGATCGCGGTCATGGCCGGTGCGGCGGCGTTCGGCGCCTACGCGTGGGGCGTGATGTCGGGGTTCTACCTCCTCGACCCGGATCAGATGTGTGCGGCGCAGGGAGTCCGGGGCGATCGCATCGTGACGCGGGAGACGCTGCCGGTCAGTGCGCAGTGCGTCACGTCGGACGGCGTGGGAACCGAGCTGGTACCGGGCTGGGTGAATCCCGTGATCTTCCTGGGGCTCACGCTGCTCGTGTTCGCCCTCGTGACGGGGACGCTCGCAGGTGTGCGCCGACGCCGCTGCCGGCGGTGAAGCGCCGGCCGTGCCCGGCCGCCGCCCGATCGCTCAGCCGCCCCCTACGGACGGTCCCGCATCGCCTCGATGCCCGCGATCTGGAGATCCAGGGCGAACGCGAAGTCCCGGTCCAGCACGTCCACGGCGCTGCGGCCCCGGCGGACGTGGTCGGCCCGGGTGGAGGGTTCCAGCAACTCGGCGAACTCCGGCCGGTCGGTGAGCACGGCGACGACCTGTTCGAAGTAGTCGTCGAGGCTCATGCCCACGGCCCGGCAGCGGGCCTCGTGTGTGGCCCGGATCGTCGAGAATCCGTAGACGAAGTGGAAGAGGGACGCCAGCGCGCCGGACATGCGGTCCGCGGCCAGGCCGCTGCGGCGCATCACTCCCTGGGTGGCGTTGGCGAAGGCCGTCGCATGCGGGCCGATGTTGAGGAACTCGCCCAGCAGCCGGGCCGCCCAGGGGTGGCCCAGCAGCATGTCGCGGTAGCCGAGGGCGAGCGTGCGCAGCTGGTCGCGCCAGTCGGCACCGGAGTCCGACGCGTCGGGCAGGGGCATCTCGCCGGCCACCGCGTCGACGGCCAGTTCCAGCAGGTCGTCCTTGGTGTCGACGTACCAGTAGACGGACATCGCGGTGACGCCGAGTTCGGCGGCGAGCCTGCGCATCGAGAACTTCGACAGGCCCTCGGCGTCCAGCAGCCGGACCGTCGCCGCGACGATCTTGTCGAGGTCGAGTCCGGCCGGCTGTTCCGCCTTCCGCTTGAGCGGGGGCCGTTCGGTCAGCCAGACGCTGTTCGGCCGCTTTCCGGTGCGGTCGTCCGTCGCTGCCATGGCGCCCCTCCCTGTCCCGAGCTTCTTCGACGTCGTGGGCGCCGTCGTCGAGGTCGGCTTCGGTGTTGTCGTCGGTGTTGTCGTCGGTGTCGCGGGCGGTGTTGTCGTCGTCCGTCGTGGTGGGTCTCGTCGGCGGTGACGGCACGTATGGATGCATACGTGCCGCCGGTACGCGCTGTTCACGCGCACCTGCCGAGCCGATGCTATTCCGCCGCGGCGGTGGCCGGCCCGGCACCGGGAGCCGTGGCGGCCTGCTCCGCGTCCCCTCCGGTACGCTCCGCCCGGCGCAGCAGGACGGCGGCGAGCAGCCCGCCGAGGAACACCGCGGCCGCGCCGACCAGCTGGCTGGTGCCGATGCCGGCCGCGAAGGCGTCGTGGACGGCGGCCCGTTCGGCGTCCGTACGGGTCCGGGCGAGCGCCGCGGTCAGCGACCCGGCGCCCGCGGCGGCCAGCGGAAGCAGCGCCGTGAAACGGGAGTTGAGGACCGCGCCGAGGACGGCGACACCGAGGCCCTGGCCGAACTCCATCAGGGTGCCGTTGACGCCGGCCCCCACGCCCGCCTTGGCCGGCGGGATCGCGGACATGATGGCGTTCGCCATCGTCGGCATGGCGAACGCGACACCGACACCCATCACGACCAGGCCGCACAGCATGCCGCCGTAGCCGGCGCCGCCGAACAGCGAGATGGCGGCGAGGCCGGCCGCGAGCAGCGACATCCCCGAAACGATCATTCCGGGGGTGCCGAGCCGGGGGAGCAGACGGGCGCTCAGACCGGTGAAGTTGACCAGGATGACGGTGACGGCGAGCGGCGCCATCCGTAGTCCGGCATCCAACGGTGCGTAACCGAGGACCAGTTGGAGGTGCTGAGTGAGCAGGAACATCGAGCCGCCCATCCCGAAGGCGACGAGGATGCCGCCCGAGACGGCGCCGATGAACCGGCGGTTGCGGAAGAAGTGCATGTCCAGCATCGGATGCGGGACGCGCAGCTCCCACAGCGCGAAGACGGCGAGCCCGGCGACTCCGATGGCCGCGGAGATCAGCACCCGGCCCGACAGCCAGCCGTACATCGGTCCGGAGATGATCGCGAAGACCACCCCGACCATGCCGATCATGGACAGCAGGGCACCCCGCAGGTCGAGGGGGGTCCGCCCGGCCGCGGGCGTACCGGCCGCGGGCGTACCGGCCGCGGGCGTACCGGCCGCGGGCGTACCGGCCGCGGAGAGGGTGTCGCCGCGGCTGCTCGCTTCGGGAACGAGGGCGACGACGGCCGCCAGCGCGATCACCGCGACGGGCAGATTGACCAGGAAGAGCGAACCCCACCAGAAGTGATCGAGCAACGAACCGCCGATCAGCGGTCCGGCGGCGAAGCCGAGGGAGTTGACCGAGCTCCAGATGCCGATGGCCCGGGGGCGCTCCTCGTCGTCGAAGATCTGCATCACGACGGCGAGGGTGGTGGTCACCAGCAGGGCCCCGCCGACGCCCATACCGGCGCGTGCGGCAATGAGCTGACCGGGTGACTGGGCAAGGGCGGCGCCGAGCGAGGCGGCCCCGAACAGCGCCAGGCCGGCGATGAGCATCTTCTTGCGGCCGTAACGGTCGGCGGAGTTGCCCGCGGTGAGCAGCAGACCGGACTGGACCAGCGAATAGGCGTTGATCATCCACTGGACGTCAGCGGTGGTCGCGCCCAGCTCCTCGGTGAGGGAGGGGATCGCGACGTTCAGGACGGTGTTGTCGAGGACGACCGTCAGCTGGGCGAGGCAGATGACGGCGAGGATCAGCCAGCGGGCGGCGGGGCGGCCCGGTGGTTCAAGAGTGGCGGTGGTGGCGGTGGTGGCGTCGGAGGCCACTGAGGACATACAGGCTCCCTGTACGGCGCGAGCGGTGCCTTACACCGTACAGGGAGAGCTATACGCCGTACATCTAGCTTTCGACCGCCCGGGGGAACAGGCCGCCGGTGCGACCGCGCCGCCCGGGTCGCACCTGTGAGGTCACGCCTTCCGGGTCAGGTCGTAGAAGGTGGCACTGCCGACGGTGACCTTCTTGAAGGTCTTCTCCACCCAGGACGTGATCTTCGACGAGCCGCCCCGGCCGCCACCGGGGCCGCCCTTGCCGCCACCACGGCCACCACGGGGACCGCCCTGCCCGCCCTGCCCGCCCTGCCCGCCCGCGATGAAGTAGTGGATCTTCCCGGCCGCTACCTCCTTCTTGAACTGGCCGAGGGTCGGCGAGGGGTCGCTCCCGTTGAAGCCGCCGATCGCCATCACGGGCTTCTCGGTGGCGAGTTGATAGCTCGCGGCATTCTGCGAGCCGATCGCCGCGGCGGCCCAGGCGTAGTGGTCCGCATCCTTCTCCAGCAGCGCCTTGGCCTTGGCGCTCACCTTGCTGCCGTTGAGCAGACCGCCCATGCCGCCCATACCGCGCATCCGCCCGGCGCCCCGCTCACCGGGGCCGCCCGGTCCGCCCGGGAAGCCCTGCGGACGGCCACCGGCGCCCTGCCTCGGGAACCCGCCCGGACCGGTGCCCTGGTGGTTGCCTCGGGCTCCGCCCATGCCCTGGCCCTGGCCCATGCCCTGGCCACCCGCCATGGCTCCGTTGTTGCCGCCCCACATACCGGGCCGCCCGCCACCGGGGAAGCGGCCGCCGGGCCTGCCCATGCCGCCCTGCACCGTGGGGCCCGCGGTGATGATCGACCCGCCCTTGGGGGTGTTGACGGTTTGGAGCGTGTACGCGACCGGACCGGCCAGTGCCGTCGCCACCCCGAGCCCGGCCGCCAGCACCGCGAGGCGCCGGTCCGTCCGCCGCGGTGCCCGTTCCGGCTCACTGTCCCCCGCCGACGCTCCCGCCCATACCGGCACCAACAGCCCCAGCACCGACAGCACTCCGAGGGCCACCACCGTCCAGCGCAGCCACGGCAGCCAGCCCGGCGAGCGGTCCAGCAGCACATACGACCATCCGGCGGTCACGGCGACCGTCCCGGCCAGTACGAGCGCGGCGCGCCGGCCGCCGCGCCGCCACCACAGCGTCGCCCCCATCCCGACCAGCGCCGCGATGTACGGGGCCAGCGCGATGTTGTAGTACTGATGGAAAATCCCGGACATGAAGCTGAAAATCGTGAAGGTCATCAGCAGCGCGCCGCCCCACACCAGGAACTCCGCCCGCTGACCGGCCTGTTCGGCAGCGGTCGCACGCCGGGCACGCCACAGCACCCACACGCTCGCGACCAGCAGGATCAGCGCGGCAGGCAGCAGCCACGAGATCTGCCCGCCCATGTCGGACGAGAACAGCCGGGTGATCCCGGTCTCCCCCCATCCGCCGCCCCCGCCGCCGGGACGGCCACCGCCCCCGCCGACGCTGCCGGTCTCATTGCCGCTGATCCGCCCGAGGCCGTTGTAGCCGAAGGTCAGCTCCAGGAAGCTGTTGTGCTGCGAGCCGCCGATGTACGGGCGCGAGGACGCCGGCCACAGCTCGACGATCGCCACCCACCAGCCGCCGGACACCACGATCGCCAGCCCGGCGAGCAGCAACTGCCCCAGCCGCCGCCGCGGCGCGACCGGCGCACAGCAGGCGTAGACGACGGCGAGGGCCGGCAGGATCAGCCACGCCTGCAGCGTCTTGGTCAAAAATCCGAGGCCGAAGCAGACACCGGCCAGCACCAGCCACTTCGTACGGCCGTCCGCGAGCGCCCGCAGCACGGCGGCGATCGCACAGACCATCAGCAGGCACAGCAGCGCATCGGGGTTGTTGAACCGGAACATCAGCGCCGCGACCGGCGTCACGGCCAGCGCCCCGCCGGCGAGCAGCCCCGCCCCGGCACCGAAGCGGCGCCGTACGGCCTCGTAGAGCACCCCGACCGTCGCCACACCCATCAGTGCCTCGGGCACCAGGATCGCCCACGAACTGAGCCCGAAGAGCCGTACGGACAGCGCCATCGGCCACAGCGCGGCCGGCGGCTTGTCGACGGTGATGGAGTTCGCCGCGTCGGAGGAGCCGAAGAAGAACGCCTTCCAGCTCTCGCTGCCGGCCTGTACGGCGGCCGAGTAGAACTGGTTGGCATACCCGGAGGCGGACAGGCTCCAGAGGTAGAGCACGGCCGTGACCAGCAACAACGCCAGCAGCGCAGGCCGCGCCCAGCGCGGACCGGCAGCGGGCCCCGACGCCGCCCCGGCAGCCGTGGCCGACTCCGCCCGGGGATCGGTGGCCGATGCCGTCCCGGCAGCGGCAGCCGATGCCCTGGCGCTCTCCCGTGACGTGAAGGGGGGCGGATACGAGGGTGGGGCCGGCCTATCGGGCGGGGACGGGGTCATCGAGCGCTCCTGATGAAGACGAAGTCGTAGTGGTCGTGTGTGAGCGGCTGGGTCAACGAGCGCTCACGGCGCAGGAAAAGCCGTAGTGGTCGTGCGTGAGCTGCGGGGTCAACGAGCGCTCCTGGTGGAGTCGTGATGGTCGTGCGTGGGGTGTGGCCGCGGTGCGCCGGCGTCGTCGCGCCGCTCGCGGTCCGGGAACACCCAGGCGCGGAAGAGCAGGAACCGCAGCACCGTCGCCGCGAGGTTGGCGGCCACCAGCACCGCGAGTTCGGTGCCGTGCGAGGCGTCGCCGCCGGCGGCGGCGAGGGCGGCCAGGGAGCCGCTGGTCAGCGCCAGCCCGATGGCGAAGACCACCAGTCCCTGAGCCTGGTGCCGCACGGCCCGGTCCCGGCCCCGCACCCCGAAGGTCAGCCGCCGGTTGGCCGCCGTATTGGCCAGCGCCGACAGCAACAGCGCCACGGCGTTGGCGGCTTGGGGCCCCACACCGAGCCGGAAGACCGAGTACAGGCCGAGATAGAGCAGGGTGCTGAGCCCGCCGACGACACAGAAGCCGACGAGCTGACGGGCCAGGCCGCCGGGCACCCCGGACAGCTCACGGTCCCGCGGGTCGTCCCCGAACGGCCGGGCGAGCCGGTCCAGCGGCAGCGCACCGGTCGCCAGCGCCCGCGCCACCCGCCATACGCCCTTGAGATCGTCGGCGGCCGTCCGCACCAGCTGCACGGTGCTGTCGGGATCGTCGACCCAGTCCACCGGCACCTCGTGGATCCGCAGCCCGGCCCGCTCCGCGAGCACCAGCATCTCGGTGTCGAAGAACCATCCGGTGTCCTCGACCATCGGCAGCAGCCGGGCGGCGACATCGCTACGGATAGCCTTGAAGCCGCACTGCGCATCGGAGAAGCGTGCGGAGAGCGAGCCGCGCAGGATGAGGTTGTACGTCCGCGAGATGAACTCCCGCTTCGGACCGCGCACCACCCGCGCACTGCGGCTGAGCCGGGAGCCGATCGCCAGATCCGAGTGCCCGGAGATCAGCGGTGCGACCAGCGGCAGCAGCGCGTTGAGGTCGGTGGACAGATCGACGTCCATATAGGCCAGCACCGGCGCCTCGGAGAGGGACCACACGGTGCGCAGCGCCCGCCCGCGCCCCTTCTGCTCCAGCCGTACCGCCGTGACTTCGTCGATCGCGTCGTCGAGCACGGCGGCTACCTCCGGCGTACGGTCCGTGCTCGCGTTGTCGGCGATGGTGATGCGGAAGCCGTACGGGAAGGTGCGGGCCAGGTGCTCGTGCAGCCGCCGCACACAGGGCTCCAGGTCGCGTTCCTCGTTGTGGACCGGTATCACCACATCGAGGACGGTCGCGATCTGACCGAGCCGCAGATGCTCGCGCGGTGGCAGGGAGCCCAGCGGTGTGCGGGGCGGCTGTGTCGTCGTCATGCCTACGACAATCGCCGCCCGCGCTGTCACGGCGGTGTGCTGAGCCTGTGTCCTGGCTGTGAGGGGGGCGGGGGTGTCTTCGGGGCAGCGGGCGCATTCCGGACAGCCGGTGCCGGGAGCGGCGCTGTCGGGAGCGGTGCCGTCGGGGCAGCCGCCGCCGTCGGCAGTGTCACGGTGAAGACCGTCCGTCCCGGCACGCTGGTAACCCCGACCGTGCCTCCGTGCGCGGCCACCACCGCCTGCACGATGGCGAGGCCGAGCCCCGTGCTCCCGGCGGCACGCGAACGCGAGGCGTCGCCCCGCGCGAACCGCTCGAAGACATGCGGGAGGAGCGCGGCCGGAATACCGGGCCCGTCGTCCTGCACCTCCAGCTCGACGACGTCGCGGCGCCCGGCAGGACCACCGGCGGTGAAGGCGGCGGCCGCACGACCAGCGGCGGAGGGACCGGCCGCGGGGCCGGCAGCGCGCACCCTGGCCGTCACCGTCGTGCCCTCGGGCGTATGCGTACGGGCGTTGGCCAGCAGATTCACCAGGATCTGGTGCAGCCGCCCGCCATCGCCGCAGACCAACGCGGGCTCATCGGGGAGCTCCAGCCGCCACCGGTGACCTGGCCCCGCCACCTGCGCATCACTGACGGCGTCGACCACCAACGGGGACAGGTCCGTGGTCCCATACGACAGCGGGCGCCCGGAATCGAGCCGGGCGAGCAGCAACAGGTCCTCCACCAGCCCCGTCATCCGCTCGGCCTCCGACTCGATCCGCCCCAGGGCGTGCCGGGTCTCCGGCCCCGGCTGCTCCCGCCCGCGCCGGGTCAGCTCGGCATAGCCGCGGATCGACGCGAGCGGCGTACGCAGCTCATGGCTGGCGTCGGCGACGAACTGCCGCACCCGCGTCTCGCTCTCCTGGCGGGCCGAGAGCGCCGCGCCGACATGCCCCAGCATCCGGTTGAGCGCCGCACCGACCTGCCCCACCTCCGTCCTGCCGTCCGATTCGGAGGCCGGCACCCGGACGTGCAGCGCCACCTCGCCCTGGTGGAGCGGCAGTTCGGACACATGGGTGGCGGTGGCGGCGACCCGGCGCAACGGCCGCAGGGCGATGCCGACCATGGTGGAACCGGCGATACCGGCCGCGATGAGCCCGGCGACCGTCACGCACTCCTCGATGACCACCAGTTGGCTGACCGTGTCCTGCACATAGCCGAGCGGCAGACCGAGCGCCAGCGAGCCGTCCCTGGTGGATGCCACCCGGTAATCACCGAGGCCGGGCAGCTCGGCGGTGTGCGGCCTGCCGTCCCGCGGCACCGCGTTCAGCGCCGCAACCTGCGCCCGGGGCAGCGGCGACAACGGGTCCTCGGACAGCCAGTTGGTCGAATGGCTCAGCATGGCACCCTCGTCGGCCATGCCGTCGGGCCCGAACCGCACCCCCACCGTTTTCAGCGGCTGACCGCCCATCGCCACGAAGTCCAGGCCCTTCGTACGCCGCGGACCATGCGGGCGCGGCGCCTGGGCATGGGCGACGGAATCCAGCAGCTTCTGGTCCAACTGCCGTTGCAGATAGTCGTGCAGCGCAATGGTCGTCACCGTGCCGATGACGGTACCGACGACAGCGATCAGCGCCACCGCCGACACGACGAGACGGGTCCGCAGCGACCAGCGGCGGCGGGGGGTGGGGGTGGGGGTGGGGGCAGGGGCGGCCGGCCTTGCCGGGGTGGCAGAGGTGGCCGGGGCCTCCGGAGGGTCTGGCGTTGCCGGGGCGGCCGGCCCGGTCGGCGCACCCGGACCGGCCGGCCCCGTGACCGCCGGGTTTCGCGTTCGCGGCACCGGCCTACCCGCCCGGCTTGATCAGATAGCCCGCGCCGCGCCGGGTGTGGATCATCGGTGTCCGCCCCGCGTCGATCTTCCGCCGCAGATAGGAGATATACAGCTCCACGACGTTGGCCTGGCCGCCGAAGTCATAGCTCCAGACCCGGTCGAGGATCTGGGTCTTGCTCAGCACCCGCCGCGGATTGCGCATCAGGTAGCGCAGCAACTCGAACTCGGTGGCGGTCAGGTGGATCTCCTGGCCGTCCCGCCACACCTCATGGCTGTCCTCGTCGAGCACCAGATCGCCCACCGTCAGCCGCGACTCGCTCCGGGCCGCCGCCGCCCCGGCCCGGCGCAGCAGCCCCCGCAGCCTGGCCACCACCTCTTCCAGGCTGAACGGCTTGGTGACATAGTCGTCGCCGCCCGCCGTCAGCCCGGCGATCCGGTCCTCGACCGCGTCCTTGGCGGTCAGGAACAGCACCGGCACATCCGGCAGTTCCCGCCGCAACCGCCCGAGCACCGTCAGCCCGTCCATGTCCGGCAGCATCACATCGAGCAGCACCGCATCCGGCCGCCAACTACGGGCACAGCGCAGCGCTCCCGCACCGTCCCCTTCCGAGCGGATGTCCCAGCCCTCATAGCGCAGGGCGAGGGACAGCAGATCGGCGAGCGAGGACTCATCGTCCACGACCAGCACGCGCAGCGGACTGCCGTCGGGCCGCAACAACACCGGCTGCTTCGCCGGCGCGTCCCTGGAGGACGAGGCCGTAGCCGGGGTACGAAACGACGCTTGGGACGACGAAGTCACGGTCATGCCGGTGAGCCTGAGCCGGTCCCGTGAGAGCTCCCTTGCGCCTTCCTGTGAATCTCCTGAGAATTCCCCGTGCTTCGCCCCGCCGAGGCCTCTTCCTCCCCGGGACCCCGGCCGTTGGCGGAAGCCCGTGTGGCGGAAGCCCGTCACCGACCCCTACCCGAAGCCCCTGGCCGAGGCACCTTGACCGACCTGGGCCGCCCCCCGCGCGGCCCAGGTCGATCACCACTTCCTCAGCATCGCACCCACCACTGACAATCCCTCTGACCAGCACATACACAGCCCTACGAACGCCTGCGAAAACTTCTGTACCGTCACTCCCATGAGACTCCTCGCCCTCTCCGGCAGTCTGCGAGCGCGCTCCTCCAACGGCGCGGTGCTGCGCTCCGCGCTCGCCTTCTGGGACGGCCCGGCCGCCACCGCGGACATCGGCGCCCTCCCGCACTTCAACCCCGATCTGGACGGCGAGGACGCCACCCCCTCCACGCCCGTCGCCGCCCTGCGCACCCAGGTCGCGGCGGCCGACGCCCTGCTCGTCGTCAGCCCCGAGTACGCGCACGGCGTCCCGGGCGCCCTCAAGAACGCCCTCGACTGGCTGGTCAGCAGCGGCGAATGCGTCGCGAAGCCGGTCGCGGTGATCACCGCCTCGCCGTTCCCTACCGGCGGCGACCACGCCAACGCCCAGCTCCGCGAGACCCTGCGCATGATGACCGGCGAGGTCATCGAGGCCGCCTGCCGCGAACTCCCCGCCATCGGCCCGAAGATCGACCCCACTACGGAACGCGTGACGGACGAGACCACCCTCTCCGAACTACGCGCGGCCCTGTCCCACCTGGCGGCAGCCACCCGAGCATCCGCACCCACACCCACACCCGCTGCCGCGGCCACCGCCCCACACGAGCCCGAAGGCCCCTGAACGCGCCGGGAGCACGCAACACCCACGCAGCGCCGCCACGCCTCACACCCCGAACAACCGGGCCGCGTTCCCGTAACAGACGCCCCGCAGCCACTCCTGGCCCAGCTCCAGCCGGTCAAGCGCCTCCAGCGCATGCGCGTACCCATAGGGGATGTTGGGAAAGTCGCTGCCGAACAGCACCCGGTCGCCGAGGTCCGTGAGCCGGCGGTGCTCGGCCCGCGGGAACGGCGCGCTCCGCTCGGAGAAGTCCGTGAAGACCATCGTCGTATCGAGGTACACGCCCGCATAGCGCTGCGCAAGATCGAGGAAGTCGGCGTACTCCGGCATCCCCATGTGCGCGATGATCAGTCGCAGCCGGGGGTGTCGGGCCAGCAGCCGCCTGATCGGCTCGGGCCCGGTGTGCTTGCCCGGCGCCGGACTCGACCCGCAGTGGACGACCACCGGCACACCCGCCTCCGCAAGGGCACCCCACACGGAGTCGAGCAGCGGATCAGTCGGGTCGTACCCGCCCACTTGCACATGTGCCTTGAAGACCCGTGCCCCGCCGGACAGTTCGTCGCGCACATACAGCGCGGCACCGTCCTCCGGGAAGAAGGTCGCGGTCCGCAGGCAGTCCGGCGTACGGGAGGCGAAGTCGGCCGCCCAGCCGTTCAGCCACTGCGCCATCCCCGGCTTGTGCGGATAGACCATCGACGTGAACGCCCGCACCCCGAAGCCGCGGAGCACCGCCAGCCGCTCGTCCTCCTCGAACCGGTACGCGATCGGCCACGCCCTGCCCACCAGCGGCCCGGCCGCGTCGAAGTACGCCCAGACCTTCGCCATCATCCGCTCGGGCATGAAGTGCGTATGGACATCGATCAGCCCCGGCAGCCCCAACTCCCGCCAGAACGACCCGACCCGCTCATCACCCTCCACCACGCCGGGCCCCTCCCCATACGGTTCCGCCCACTACTGCCACCACGGCCACTACGGCCAACAGTTCCGGCCACTACGCCCGCAACCAGGCCACGCATCCCTCCGCGGGCCGGCCCCTCCTCCACAAGCCGGCACACCACGCTCAGCCGACGCCAACGCAACCGCGCCCAGCCGACGGCACACACCGAACCGGCCCAACGCGCCCGGCCAACACGCCCAGCTCCCGCGCCCCCGGACCTACTGACCTACCGACCTACCGACCTACCGACCTACCTGCACACAGCATCTAAACGCCCCCACCCGGCCCGGAACAACCCCGTCAGCCGTCTTCCGATCAGCAGCAACGTCCGCTGGTCCGCGAGTGCGTGTAGCAGCTCACCGGGCTCGCCCGGAAGAAACGGGGGTGGGGGTTCTGCGACGAAGTGGTCATGGACCGAACGCAGGAGCCATTGAGGTCAGCGGGTGTCCTCATCGCCCGTCCGGGGAGGCTCAACAGGAGGTGCAGTCGCCCACCACCTCACTCACAGACGCGCGGGCGACGGCCTCGTCGGCGAGGTCCTTGCGGCCCCGGGTCCCGGCCCGGCCCCGAGCCCCGGCTCCAGCTCCGGCCCCGGCCCCGGCCCCGGCTCCAGCCCCTCAGAACAACCCCTCCTGGCTCCCCTTCTCCTCCCCCTCCCGCTCTCCCGTCCCGGATACCGCGGCCCGCACCGGCGCCGTCGTCACCCGCCCCTCAGCCGCCCCCAGCACCCACCCCGACAGCACCCGCGCATCCATCACCGCAACCACCCCACCGGCCCTGCTCGACGCACCGGCCCCGTCCCCCGCCAGCCGCAGGTACACATCGGGTCCCACCCCGGTCAGCACCTCCCCCACGACCTCCACCCCGGACGTCATCCCGCCCAGCTCCGCCACCTCCCCCGGAATACGGTCGAGCCCGAACAGCTCCGTATGGTCCGCACAGGCGAAGTCCACCGGCTGAAGCGTCTCCGGCCAGCCCGGCAACCTCCGTGCCGCCTCGTGCAGTTGAGCCAGCTCGGCGGCCCGTTCCGGCACCGGAGGCAGCGCCCCACGAGCTGCCCGTTTCGTGCCCTTCCCGAACCGGTCGGGCACCGCCAGCGCGCTCCCCAACAGCGCCTCCGCCCGCCGCGCCGCCATCAAGGGCCCGCGCCCCAGCCATGCGTACGCCACCGCCCCCTGCTCCACCAGCCGGGCCGGGCCGCGCTCGACGGCCGTGATCCCCACCTTGAGCAGGCCGGGACCGAAGTACGCGAGGTAGACCCCGTAGGGGCGCGGATCATCAGCCATGGTGTCCGCGGCCACCGAACGCGACCGGTCCAATTGGGCGCACCGGGCGCACTGGTCCTTGGCGCTCGCACCGTCGAGCACCGCACCGTACGGGCACACGATCCGGCGAGCGGCCCGCCGCACCCCCAGACAGCGCCGCTCCCCCTGTGCGGCGAACGCCAGCACCTTGCCCGCGGGGAGCATGCTCACCCGCTCCTCGCCCCGCTCGGCGCAGTACCAACCGAGCCGCTGCCCGAACCGCCCCTCCGGCCCCGGCCCGCCACCTGACCAGCGCGGTCCCGTACATCGCCACACACCGCCAGCGTACGACCACCCACTGACAACGCCCCCGCACCCAGTCACCGACGGGCCTCAGCCCGCACCCCACCGGGCGCCACACGAGACCGGCCCCACACCCCCCCGGCTCAAGCCACCGGACCGTCCCCGCCCCCGTCCCCGCCTCCCGGCCCCCGGAACGTGCTCCGATAGGCCCGCGGCGACACCCCCAGCACCGCCTGCAGATGCATCCGCAGCGAGGCCGCCGTCCCGAAGCCCGCCTCCGCCGCGATCCGGTCCACCGTCAGCTCCGTCTCCTCCAGCAACTGCCGTGCGCGCTCGACCCGTTGCTGCGTCAGCCACTGGAGCGGCGAGACCCCGGCCTCGTCCCGGAACCGCCGGGTGAAGGTCCGTACGCTCATCGACTCCCGCGCCGCCAGCTCCCGCAGGCTCAGCGGCCGGTCCAGACGTTCCAGCGCCCAGGCCCTGGCCGCCCCCGTGGAGGACACCTGCGGCTCCGGCACCGGCCGCCGGATGTACTGCGCCTGCCCGCCCTCCCGGTGCGGCGGCACGACCGTCCGCCGCGCCACATCGTTGGCCACCGCCGCCCCGTGATCGCACCGGACCATGTGCAGACACAGATCGATCCCGGAGGCGACCCCCGCCGCGGTCAGCACCTCCCCCTCGTCCGTGTACAGCACATCCGCATCCAGCTCGACCGCCGGGAACAACTGCCGGAAGTCCTCCACCGACCGCCAGTGCGTGGTCGCCCGCCGTCCGTCGAGCAGCCCGGCCGCGGCCAGCACGAACGCCCCCGTACAGATCGACGCGATCCGGGTCCCGGACCGGATCCGGCCCAGCGCTGCGGCCATCGCCGGACTCAGCCGCCCCGCGCTTCCGCCCTCCCCCCACCCGTAATCCGCCCCGGACGCCGGCACCACCACGGTGTCCGCCGCTGCCAGCGCCTCCGGCCCGTGCGCGACATTCACCGTGAAATCCGTGTCCGTACGCACCTCCCCCGGCTCCAAGGCGCAGGTCACCAGCTCGTACAGCCGCTCCCCACCCGCCGACCGCGCCTCCCCGAAGATCCGGTGCACGATCCCCACCTCGATCGGCAGCATCCCGTCCCGCACCAGCACCGCCACCCGATGCGTCCGCCCGCCCCCCGGTACGGCCCGCACCTCCCCACCCCCACTACGGCCACCCTCACCGGGGCCACCGTCACTACCGCCGCCACCCCCACGGCCACCCCTGCTGCTGTCGCTCCCGCTCTCCACCACACCCATGACCCGGCCCTCCATGACCCGACCTTATGGCCCGATCCTTGCACACAATGGCCATCGGGCCACTCGTATGCCGCCCACCGCTCCCGGGACAGTGGAGGACATGAAGGTCCTCTGGCTGTTCGCCCATCCCGACCAGCGCTCCCTGAGCGGCGCCCTCCTGGCCGAGGGACTGCGCACCCTGGACGCACACGGCCACCAGTACTGCGTCTCCGACCTCTACGCCATGAAGTGGAACCCGGTGGTCGACGCCGCCGACTACGACCACGACCCGGCCGACCGCCTGCTCGTCGGCCCCGCCTCGGAACGCGCCTACGCACACGGCCACTTGAGCCCCGACATCGACGCCGAGCAGCAAAAACTCACCTGGGCGGACACCCTGATCGTCCAGTTCCCCCTCTGGTGGTACGGCATGCCGGCCATCCTCAAGGGCTGGTTCGACCGCGTCTTCGTCAAGGGCTTCGCCTTCGGCCTCACCGACCCCGCCACCGGCCGCCCCCAGCGCTACGGCGACGGCAGACTCACCGGCAAGCGCGCCATGGTCATCACCACCGCCGGCGCCCGCGCCGCCACCCTCGGCCCGCGCGGCGTCAACGGAGACCTCAACGACCTCCTCTTCCCCCTCCAGCACGGCACCCTCTGGTACACCGGGATCTCCGTCGTCCCGCCCCTCCTGATCCCCGGCGCGGACCGCACCACCCCCACCGCCTACGCGACCGCCGCCACCCGCCTGCGCAAGCGCCTCCACACCCTCCCCACCACCGAGCCGCTGCCCTTCCGCCACCAGAACAACGGCGACTACGACGACGACCTGCTCCTCCACCCCGCCCTGGCCGGCCCCCACACCGGCCCCGCCGCCCACTACACAGCCCCGCCCCCACCGACCCACGACTGACCGCAGTCACGCCCCCGGACACAGAAACAGACACGGACACAGGAAGAGACGCAGACGCGGACGCACAAAAGCCGCAGGCCCAGTGGAAACGAATCCACTGGGCCTGCGGCTATCAGTAGCGGGGACAGGATTTGAACCTGCGACCTCTGGGTTATGAGCCCAGCGAGCTACCGAGCTGCTCCACCCCGCGTCGGTGAAATGAACACTACGCCACTCCCCCGCCAACGCCTAATCGTTTCCCTCACCACCACTCCCCTACCGCACCGCCCGCCCTCAACTCGGCACCAAGCCACCCCGGTTGAAGCCCACCACGCCCGCCCGGGCCCTCCCCCCTCCCTCTCCCCCTCATGCAAGGCTGCCACCATGACGAGGCACCTGATAGCAGTCGCAGGCAACAGCCCGGGCGTCGGAAAGTCGACCCTCTGCCGCTCCCTGGCCGCCTGGCTGGGGGATACCGGAGCAACGGTCGACCACTTCCAAGAGGCCGACATCCTCACCCGCCCCGCCTTCCGCCCCGTGGCCGAAGAGTTCTCCGACGGCAGCAACAGCGTCCGCCCCGAGACCTTGGTCGAATGCACCCGCGCCTACCTGGCCGAGTCCCGCGCCGCCGGCATCGACGTACTGGTCACCGACGCGCTGCTCCCCTTCATCCCTTCCCTGGTGGCCTGGGGCCACGACGAGCCCTCCATAGCCGGTGTTCTGCACGAGTTGACCACCGCCGTCGAACCGACCCAGGTGACGGTGGTCTACGTACACGACGATCCCGCCACCGCCCTCCGCCGTGCCCTCACCCGCGAGGGCCCCGACTGGGAACGCTGGTACCTCACCAAACTCGCGGCCTCCCCCGGCACCAGCTCCGTCCACGACCTCGCCTCGGCCGCCGCCCACCTACGCCGCGAAGCGGCCCTGACCCTGCGCCTTCTGGCCACCACCCCGTGGAACGTCATCACCGTGGACGTCGCCGACCTCGACGCCTCCCGAACCGCCGACCACGTCCGCCACCAACTCGCCGGACTCATCGCCTCCACACCCCACTGAAGCCCCGTCCCCGCACCCTCCCCGTCCACCAAGCTGCTCGATGGCCGGGGCGACACAGCGCTTGACTGCAGCCGCACTTCACTGCGGCACGACACGACAAAGCCCCCGTCCGGATTACCCGGCGGGGGCTTTGATCTGCTGTGCGCTCGGCAGGATTCGAACCTGCAACCTTCTGATCCGTAGCTTTGGGCATGGCTGTGCAGCGACGCCGCCTGATCGCCCGCCCCGTGTTCGGCTCACCGCTGGTGACAGCCCATGTGTGCCGTCGTTGCCGTCAATGTTGCCGTCACCATGACCACGGCAGAAGCAGCGGCGGCACGCCGGTGGTCCTGCCACTGGTACCGCATCAATTGGGGGAAACGCCTTGCACATCCCCCGCCTGACGGGAGTCCGCCGAGAACAGACGCCGGGGCAAATCCTCCCGACTCACGGGCAACGGGAATGTCCGTCAATCATTCGGTTCCTGGACGCCAGTGATCCCTACGCCAACAGGGCTTCTCACCTGTCCAACAAGGGCTGCAGGAGGTCGAGCAACCTGACGATGGCGATGGGGTCGATGCGCACCTCATCAGCACTGCAACGGGGCTGCGCGGGGAGGGCGAAGGCAGGGAGTGGGAGATGGGGTGCTCGTCGTTGAGTACAGCGACACTCACAAGAAGCCCTCTTGGGCGTCTCCATGAAGTCTCATCAGGCCTCTGAGCTGAGGGTTTACACTGGAGTTGGAATCGAACGTACAGGCGAATTTCTACCACCATGGGCATACTTACGGGCGGCGTCACATCGTCTGTACCAGGCTCCGATACGATTGCCGTGCTTCACCTGAATCTCCCGAACTGTGGCGTGGGGTCGCGCAGTTCACATGCCTCCGGAGCCTGACAGGCAGGCACCGGCCGGAGAGAAAGGCGAGGTGGTGCTGTGAGCGTCCCCCTGGACAAGCGCGGCAGGAAGTGGACCAGTCCTGAGAAGTGGCAGGTCTTCCTGGCGGTGGCGAGTTTATTGGTGGCGGTCATTGCCCTGGCGAGGTAGTTCGCCCAGTAGGTCTGGGCGCTCGCCCCGAGGACGCGGTCGAACCGGGCGGCGAGCTGCACACGCAGCGAGCCCGGTCGCTTGATGCTCGACCGGGCTCGGTAACTGCATGAGGCCTGGCTCCGGGCTGCAACCCGGGGCTGGGCCTTCGTGCGTGGGGACACTGCCGCTGGCAGGGCCACTCCGCACGCGCTGACTCGTAAGACCTCACCGCCCCAGTCGGAGCGTGCAAGCTTTAAGAGCCAAAAGCAGCTTACCCGACGGAGAAAACTATAACGCCCTTGTCTCACGCCACCCCGGTGACCTGCGGTTATTGCCGCTGGCGGTGCGCTGCGGGCAACCCCTTTCACCGGGCGCTGTGAAAGGGGTTAACCCATTTGGGGTAGTCGCTGCGAAAGTCGGCACCGACGTTCACAGCACGCCGATCACGGCGTTGCCCTCCCAGCCGTCGGCGTTCTCGAAGTACCCCTCCGACACTGCCAAGCCCTCCGGTCCGGTTCGCACCCTGAACCTGTTCACCCGCTGCTAGGGGTGTGAGTACCGTTCTGGTGTCGATCCTGAACGGAACCAGGAGCCCAGCATGGCGCACGAGTTGGAAGAGCAAGAGGCCATTGGTCGTCGCATCAAGCGCCGCAGGCTCAGCCTCGGGATGCCACAGGCTGATCTAGGAGCGGCAGTAGGCAAGTCTCAAGGCTGGATGTCCAAGGTCGAGAAGGGACACATCGAGCTTGACCGTGCTGTGCTGATCAACGGCATCGCTGCCGCTTTGCACTGCCACCCGAACGACTTGATCGACCGCCCCTATGTCGGGACGGCACCGGACAACCAGTGGCAGCCTGCTGCGGCTTCCATTCTGCGTGAGCTGCGCCGCTACGACCTGACGCCGGTCTTTGACGGGACTCCCCGCCCCTCGGGCGCACTCTGGCAGGAGATGAAGCGTCTGCACCGGCTCCGGGACGCAGCGGCGAACGTCGCGATTCTGCGGAGCCTTCCTGACCTGCTGCGTGAGGCTCACGCTCTGGCTGAAGTCTCGGCCGGCCACGAGCAGGAAGAAGCCTTCGGTGTCTACGCCGTGTGCTGCAAGTTTGCGCACACGGCTGCTCATGCACTGGGGCATCCCGAGCTGATTGCCACCTCGTGCGAGCGTGCGTCCTGGGCGGCCAGGTTGTCCGGCGACCCGGTGATGCCTGCCGTCGCGGACTGGATGCGGGTATGGGACATGTGGGCTACCGCCGACTGGGCCGACGCTTCCGCCCTCGCCGACAAGGCGCTGCTCGGCATCGAATCGCAGTACGAGGAGGGTGCGCCGCTCGCCGTACGGGCTTGGGGAAGCCTCCAGCTCCGTGCGGCTGTATCCGCAGCGCGGGCGAACAATCCCGCCGAAGCGGATCACCGCATCGGCCTTGCTCGGCAGGCCGCAGAACGCGGCGACGCCAGGAGCGGACCGCCGGTAGACGACCGCCATTCGCTCACGTTCTCCGCTGGAAATGTGGCCATCCATGGGATCAACGTCGCCCTGGAGATGAGCAACCAGACCGAGGCCCTGCGGCTGAACAATGAGGCTGACCCGGAGCAGTTGGCCGTGCTGCCCAACTCCCGACGGGGGCATCACCGCATGGATCTCGCCCGAGCGTGGCTGTGGGACGGGGACCGGCACAAGGCTCTTGGGGAGCTGCGAGAAGCCGAGAGGCTGGCGCCTCAGCTGATCCGCAACCACCCCATCGCACGGGCCACCCTCCGCAAGATCGTCTATGCCGAACGCGCCTCCACCCGCGAGCAGTTGCGGGGAATGTCGAGCCGTTTTCACCTGGATGACCAGGAGCTATTCCCCTGATTCATATTCGTGGGTAGTTGCGTCCTTACCGTCTGTTGCATGACGGAAGGACGACGCACCCCACAGAGCGTCCAGCGCCGCCGCGCGTTGGCCGATGCAGCTGCTGGATGGGCACCCGATCGCGGCGACCTCGTATACGACACCGAACGGCGGCGCCCCGGTGTCGTGGTCGCCTTACCGGAGGACACCGGGACCACCGTCTACCACCTGCGACCGGAAGGCGGTGGCGACGGCTGGACAGCTCCCCTTATTCGCCTGAAGGAGCACCCCAAGCCGACGGACAACGACCTCACTCTGGACGAGGCTGCCATGCCCCCGGGCGGCTTCCCTGTTGACCGAGGGGGCGATTCATGAGCAGGCAGGCTCTTGGCCTCGGCCACCTGGACCACCCGCTGCTGGGTCACTTGGTCATCGACCACGCACACGACGATCGGCGCGGCGTCCTCCGGGCACTTGCCCCGGACGTGAAGGGAAACAGCCTCGGCCCTGTGCTCAGGGTTCCGGACACTCCACCTGTGGCATGGCTCGCGCCTGAGGCCGGCGGCCTGGAGTGGACGACAGACCCCTCTGCAATCGAGGCGGTCAAATGAGCGGCTCGCATGCTAGGCCGCGCCCCGAGTCGTCGATTCGGTTAGCCGTTTGGCGCCCCATCGCTGCCCTCGCTCTTCTCGGCGCAGGCGGCCCTGCTGTGGTCCTCGTTGGGGCCAGTGATACTCGTAGCGCGCCGGCACCAGTCAGCTCTCCGGACGTGGGCTCAGACGCCGTCACGACGGCACAGCACGCTCCCCAACATCCCTGCCGTTGCGGTCGCCGCAGCAGCCCTTAGGGCCCCAGAGCTGCCGAGACAACGAAATGCTCTCGCGCTGGGTGCAGCGCCGCTTGCTCGTCTACCGCGGGAGCGGTAGCCCCTATGACTTCCGCCAGCGGCGGGGACTTCCCGAGGGCGCCGGTCCCCATCACGGCCGGTAGCTCACCGATGGCGGAAGCCCGCTCCGCTGTGACGGACGGACGGGCACTCCCGGGTCCAACCGGGCCGGGACCAACGAGAGAGAGGAGACGGGCATGCCCGTGGGTACGGAGCCTGAGACGGAACAGCCCGAGACGGAACAGCCTGCGACCGTCACGACCGACACCGAGGTGTCCAACCCCGCCAGCACGGACGACGAAAGTGCCGATCAGGGCGAAGCGTTCGATCTGGTGGGCGCATTGGCTGCTGCATAAGCCAACCGTTGGCACGCCCCACGAGGCGCCCTGCCACTAGGTACCCGTCCTGGTCGCTTTCAGCTCCCCGCTGCGACCAGGACGGACCCCATACCGACCAGCCTGTACCTGCCTTCGGCGGGCCGTTCTGAGGCTGGCGCGCCTTTCGGTACCAGCTCGGGTCACTCGGCCCGATTGCCGTGAATCCCAAGGAGTGAGTGTCACGATGAGTGCTGCCCAAAAGCCGTTGAAGTTCGCGTGGCTGGAAGTGACGGGCTTCTGCAACGAGCACTGCGATCACTGCTACGCAGACTCGTCCCCGCAGGGAACCCACGGGACCATGACTGTTGATGGCTGGAAGGCCGCCATCGACCAGTTAGCAGACATTGGCGCGCGCGATGTGCAGTTCATCGGTGGTGAGCCGACGCTGTACCCGCACCTGCACGAGCTGATCTCGTACGCCCACGGGACGGGGTTGGCAATCGAAGTGTTCTCCAACCTCACCTACGTGCGTGAACATCTGTGGGATGTGTTCACCCGTTGTGGGGTCAAGCTCGCCACGTCCTACTACTCCGACAGCGCGCAGGATCACGACAAGGTGACCAACCTGCGGGGTTCCCACCGACGCACCAGGGCGAACATCAAGAAAGCGCTCAGCTTGGGCGTCCCGCTCCGCGGCGGCGTCGTCGCGGTTCATGCGCAACAGCGCGTGCACGAAGCGGCGGAAGACCTCACGACCCTCGGGGTGCAGCACGTCGGCGGAGACCGGACACGGGCGTTCGGACGAGCGAGTAACGGGGCTCATCCCACGGTTGATGACTTGTGTGGACACTGCGCCCTTGGACAATGCGCCATCGGCCCGGATGGCAACGTCTGGCCCTGCGTCCTGGGACGCTTCATCACCCTTGGCAACATCCGCGAGACCTCGCTCGCCGAGATCTGGAACAGCCCCCGTACGGCGGAAGCTCGCGCAGAGATCGCAGCCGCACAGGGCCTGAAGCCGGCGCAGGCTTGCACACCCCCGCAATTCCTCCCGAGCTGTGGACCGTGCGGGCCGTGCGTCCCTTCGGTGGGCCACTGCGATCCGCAGGAAGCCACTCCCGCCGCGGCTACGATCGGCGCACCCGCGTAAGCGCTGATCGAGTCGTAGGAGCACGCACATGGTTGATCACGGCGACGACTTCGGCAGGTGGCTGGAAGAGCGGCACCCCGAAGCTGTGCAGCGGACCGAAGAAGAGTGGGACCAGATCGCCCGGTATGTGCGCCACGCGGCGAACAAGATCGGCCCCGCTCTCCCGCACTGCCTTCCGGGCGAGCCCCAGGAATGCGGGCGCACCGCTCAACAACATGTGCTGGCTTGGTCGGCGGCGGTGAAAGCTGCCGCCCATCACCTCATCGAACAAGCCGCTACCAATCCAGCGCGTGCGGCACACGTCGCGGGGCCGCTCTACCAAAGGCGGCTGGCCGAGTTGCGCGCCCAGGACACCTCGCCCGCTGCCGCCTCCACCACACAGCACGAAGGCCCGTATCTGACCGGGTGAACATGGGGCGCGCAGGTCAGTCTGCGCGGTGAGAACAGAGCTCCGACCGGCTATGACGCTCTAGCTGGTCGGAGCTCTACTGCTTCGAGGCGGCACCTCCGCCGGCCTGGTCGAGAGTGATCACGTAGGCCGTGGGCCCCAGCCTCCGAAAGTCAGCCACGACGCTCCCGCGCAATGACGGGCACCCGTCACGTGTGCCACCCGCGCCACATCGGTCCCCGCCACTCTGCTCTGTTCCGAATGGGTCACGAACTGCGTGGTGCCACCGCGGAGTTGGCTCAGCCAGGGCAGCTGGTCGCGTGCGCCTGGTCTCGGTGCCCGTGGCGGCTGCTGCGTGGCGTCGGCCTGGTGGTGCTGCTTCGTGCTGGTCGGATTGCTTCCTGGGCCCGGCCGGCACGCTTGTGCTCCTTGCGCGCTGAGCTGCCGGGGGCTGCCGAGAGCGGGGCGGTAGACAGGAGCGTCGGCGGCCTTCGGCCGCCAGCGCGCGCGGCCCGCGTAGCGGGCCGCCTTGATCCAGTAAAGAAACTTTGAACAGCTCGGCTGCCGCTCCTCTTTGGCCGCTTCTGCGAAGCGTTCCGCCGCCGCTACCTCGCCTATGCCGCTCGCACCCCTGATTGCCCTGGATCGCGGCAATTTGTGCGGGTCTGTCTCGTGGGTCGGCGAAATCTATCCACAGGACGTTCGTTTAAAGATCTTCTTGGGCCTGCCTCAGCGGCAGAATCCTGGAAGTTATCCACAAGTGATGTAGCTCACTACGCCGATTTACGGGGGTTGCTGATGAATCGCCGACTTCTGATCCCAGCCGCCAATCGGAGGTGTCCGGTCTGGGTGATGTGGTGCGCGGGCGATGAAGAAGTCGGGCCCCCGGTGTCACATCAGGGCCTTGAGCGATCCCTTATCTGTAGCGAAGGGGCCGTCAGGGAGGAGTTCAGGTGTGGCACGTGGGGCCCTGAGGCGGGCGGAACATAGCCGACGATCGCCGGTTACCCAAACCGGCGTTTCTCCGGACTATGGATCTCGCTGCGGACGACACCTTGAAAGGGCGGGTTCGGCTTGCATGGCCTGCATCACGCACGCCATGCGCGGGCGATTCTTCGGGCCGAGAAAGGCGGAGGCGGAAGGTGTGATCCAGGCCACTCGCGGGCGGTGTCACATCTGGCGCTTCCGCCTTCCCTTCTCTGCAGAGAAGGCGGTTCAGGGGCGGAGGGTGGCGCCTAGCACGCAATCACGACCTGTCCAAACCGGGCTCCCTCTGGAACATGAACCTCACTTTGGGGCGGCACCCCGAAAGGAAGGAAATCTGCGTGATCTGCATCACAGCCTGTCACAAATGGCCTTCTGCTCGGGCTTGGTCCTGGTGAAGAGAGTTTGCGGACCGGTGAGTTCGGTCGGCGGGCCAGGGAGCGCGTGCATGAGGAGGTGTCCGACAGCGGTGATGTGCTGGTCAGAGAAGGGCCGGAGTGTGGCACGGGATGCCGGACTGGGGAAATCCGGGACCGGTTGGTGTAGTGAGGGTCAGCAGGGGCTCTCGCGCGCTCGGTGTCCCGACGGAGCGGAGGAGTGCGCCGTGGAGGCGATGAGCGGTGATCGCGGAAATGTTCCGCCGGGCGGGATGCCGGTGCGGCTTGCTTCCCGCAGGGCGGGGTGCTGGACAGGGGCAGGCCGCTGGGCGGAATCCGCTACTGCGCTCGCTTCTCTCCGTCGGCAAGGTGAGGCCGAGGGCCCGAAAAGCGAGGGCCGGGGTCGGGGCTGGTTGCCGGCCTTTGGCTGCCGGGGCGGCACTTCCCAAGCCCGCCAGGGGTACACCGTGCGGCTTACCAGGAAGGTCGTGGCGCTTCCGTTACCGGAGTGGGCGGGTTCGGTAAGCGGGGCGGTAAGGGCGCTGGCGGTAACTGGGGTGGAAACGAAATGACGCATAAGACGGGGACGAGCACCGTGAACGGGAATGCCTTGAAGACTTCAGCGGCCGCGCAGGAAGAGGACGTGCTCACCCTGATCCGGGAGATGAGCGCAATGGTGGGTCGCCTGAGTGAGGAAGTTCGGGCGATGAGGGAAGACGTGGCGGAGCTGCGCGAAGGGCAAGCGCCCGCCTAGGACTTCTTGCGCTGCGCCTTCAGCGTGTCCACTTCCTTGCGCAAGTCTTGGACTTCCGCGCTGAGGGTGCGGATCTGCTCATTCAGTGCGTGCAGCACTTCAGGGAGGGACCCGGTGGCTTGACCGCTCTCCGGGTCCACCTCCGCCTTCTTTCGCACACCCGCAGCAGTCCCGGCTGCCTGGGTGTCGCTGCTGCGCTCGCCCGGCTTGTCGGCCACGTAGCTGCCGCGCCCCTGCACGGTGTAGATCAGCCCAGCCTCGCGCAGCACTCGAAGCGCTGAGCGCGCGGTCATGTTCGCGATGTTGAACATCTCTTGCAGTTCGCGATGCGACGGGAGCTGCTCTCCGGGCTTGAGTCTGCCCGTCTCGATGTCGCGCCGGATGGCGTCTGCGGCCTGCTGGTAGGGCGGGCGTGGGTCGTGCTGGCTCGGGGGTGTCATGCCCCTCAGGGTAGCCCGCGTTAGCCCTGCTAACCCAGGATTCGCCTGCAACCACAGGGCTAGCCAGCGCATCCCTAGCTCGGTGACTTGACTGGGCTAGCCTGGCTATGTGTAAATGGGTCTACCGAGCACCGCACACGGCGGTGCCGAACGAAAGGGAGAAACACATGGCTCGCACGAGCATCCGCGTCGGCATGACGGAAGAGACCCAGCTCATGGCTGGCGGCATGCCGGTGGCGAAGTGGACGGACCAGGAGAAGGGTGAGCGGGCCGTGGACCGTGAGACCGGCTCCCCGCTGTCCACGGTGATGATCTTCCTGATGGAGGGTGAGCGCGCTGAGGCGCTGAAGGTCACCGTTCCGGTGAAGGGTCTGCCCGACGGTCTCAAGCCGGGGATGCCGATCAGGACCGTGGACCTGATGGCCAACCCCTGGGCCAACCTGTTCAACGGTCAGGTGTCCTCGGGTGTGGCCTACCGCGCCAAGGCGCTGGTGATTGACCAGGGCACGGAGTCGGGCGAGTGAGGGACTTCATTCCGGGCTGGGATCGGGCCTATCCGGTCCCAGCCCCCGGCCCCGACCACCGTTTCAGCGAACAGGTCACCCGTGACGTGGCGGCCGTGCTAGCGGCACACGGATTCCCACCGGTCATCAACGACTTCGACTGGGGCGACCTCGATCAGGCCCTGGCGGCCTTCCTCTACGAAGATCGGAAGTAGACGTGACAGTGAACGAACTCGCCACCTACGCCCCGATGGTGGCGGTGACGATAGCGACCGTCTTCGCGGTCATGGGGGCGGTGTGGCTGGGCCGCTACGTCGCAGCCGACAGCATGATGCGGGCCAGCATGCGCCAGGCGATCCGCGTGCGGCGGGGCTGGAAGCGACTGGCGCAGATGGCCGGGCTGTCGGTCACGGACAAGATGCCCACCGTCCTGGCTTCCCTGACCACCACCGACGCCAGCAAGCCCCCCAAGCCGCGGGTCCGCACTCCGGTGCTGAAGGTGAAGCCCGACCGGTTCGGCCTGCTCGTCCGGGCCAACTGCCTGCCCAAGGTCGGCCTGGAGGAATTCCAGAAGTCTGCGCGGTTCCTGGCGGACGCTTGGCGCTGCACTCGCGTCTCGGTCCAGCCCGACGGCCCGGGGAGGGTGCTGATCCGTGGCGTGCGGGTCGATCCGCTGATCACCGCAACTGAGCACGTCCCGTCCGGGAAGCCGCCCAAGAAGCTGACCACGTGGAACCTGGGCCTGGACGAGTACGCCCAGGATGTGGCCGTGGACCTCGCCGAAGTGCCCGGCGTCACTGTTGCCGGCCTGCCCGGCTACGGGAAGTCCTCACTGATCAATCGCTTCATCTGCGACTGCGCGCCCTCGCCCGCGATCCAGTTCGCCGTGGCGGACGGCAAGGTGACCTCGTCCCGTGTGGGCGACTACGCCGATCTGGCTGACCGCCTCTTCGCGTTCGTCGGCAGCGATCTGGAAGAAGGCAACAAGCTCTTCCAGCGCCTGGTGGACCTGCGCGAAGCGCGCACCCTGGCAATGAAGGACGTGCTGAAGACCAAGGACATGTGGCACGTCGGGCCCACGGCAGCGTGGCCGCTGGTCGTCCTGATCATGGACGAGGCCCACACCTACTTCCGCGACTACAAGGGCAGCGACCCGAAGACCAAGAAGCTGGCCGCGCTGGCTGCGGAGAACGCCCGACTGGTCGAAAACCTCGTGAAGATGGGCCGCAGTGTCGGCATCCTGGTCATCCTCACCTCACAGAAGACCACGGGCGACGCCATCCCCACGTTCATCCGGGACGTGTGCCCGGTGGGCCTGTCCTTCGCGCAGAAGACCGCTGAAGCCTCCGTGGCCGCGCTCGGTGAGGCCATCCGCGACTGGCCGGACGCCAACCCGATCCACCTGCAAGACCCGGCCTACGTCGGCGTCGCGGTCATGCAGCACCAGGGCCGTCCCGGCTTCATCCGAATCCGCACGCCCTTCGTCGCGGAAGCCGACGCCGTGCGCATCACCGCCGAGACCGCCCACCTGACCCGCGACCCCGCCGAACTCCTCAACGCCCAGCTCCCCGGCGATGATCTCCGCCGCATCCGACTCACCAAGCCCACCTCCGACGACGGCACCCCGGAGGCAGCCTGACCCGCACTCCTGTCCCCACCAGCCCATGAAGGAGGTGAACCCTTATGTCTGAGGACCGGATCACTCAGCGCACCGTCACCGTGGTCATGGCCGTCATCGCCACCCTGGCGTTCGTCTTCTCCTTCGGCAACGTCTGGTCCCTGGCCCTGCGCCTGGGCGTCCCCCGCCCCGTTGCACCGCTGATCGCCCCCATGGTCGACCTGTCCGTCGTCGGCCTCCTGGTGGCCCTGCGCTACCTGTCCCTGCGCGGCATCCCCGCCGAACAGATGCGCTCCGCCTCCCGGCTGATGCACCTGTCCGGACTGCTGACCCTGGCCCTCAACATCGCCGAACCCCTCATCGCCCACCACTGGGGCCGCGCCTGCGTGGACGCGGTGGCACCCCTGCTCCTCCTCGGCTGGGGAGCGGTCGGCCCCCAGCTCCTGCGCCACTTCCACACCGTGACGCAGCCCGCCCCGGCCCCGGCTTCCACCGAAACCGCCCCCGCCCCGGCGGCCCCGGCCAGCGAACCGGCTCCGACTGAGGAACCCGCGGACACGACTCCGGCTCCTGCGCCCGAGCCGACTCCCGCCCCGGTCCTGGCTCCGGCAAGAGCAGTAGAGGCCCCTGCGGCTTCGGCCCCGGTGCCTGCTCCGCTACTGGAGGAGGCCCGCAAGATCGCGGCATCCCACCAGGCCGAGCACAGCGATCCCATCACGGCCGCCCAGCTCAAGGCCCGACTCGGCGTCGCCCTCCCGCTGGCGACCGCCGCACACCAGGCCCTGACCGCCTGACCCTCCGCCGGCCTTTCCGGCAAATTCCCCCGACCTGGCCTACCGGCCTCGGTTCGCCATGCCCCGAGCAGCACCACACCCCTGTCCGGTGCTGCTCGGGGCCCCTTCCCAACGGAAAGGACAGCCTCAATGCCCCGCATGCTCGACCTGAGCCACGTGAAGAGCCTCGCCGTGCGGGACCTGATCGAGCTGGCCAACCTCGACGACTTCGACCGCGTCAACGAACAGGTCCGCCAAGTCGCCGGATGCACCCGGCCCGTCAACCTCGTCGCCAGACCACCACCCTCGACGCCACCACCCGTACCGTCCTGCGCTCCTACAGCACCACCGAAGAACCGACCGGCCGCCTGCTGACCACCTGCGGCAACCGCCGCGCCTCGCGCTGCCCCTCCTGCTCACGCGTCTACGCCGCCGACACCTACCACCTGATCAAAGCCGGACTCTCCGGTGGCAAGACCGTCCCCGAAACCGTCCGCACCCACCCCCGCGTCTTCGCCACCCTCACCGCCCCCTCCTTCGGCCCCGTCCACAATCGCCCCACCGACAAGCCTCGCTGTGCCTGCGGTGCCCAACATGCGGAAGAATCACCTGAGTTGGGTACACCGCTGCGCCCGTCCACCTATGACTACACCGGCGCCGTCCTCTGGAACGCCCACGCGGGCGCCCTGTGGGCCCGGACCACCACCTACATTCGCCGTGCCCTCGCTGCGCACCTCGGCATGACCCAAAAGGCTCTGAACGCCGCACTGCGGATCTCCTTCGCCAAGGTCGCCGAGTACCAAAAGCGCGGCTTGGTCCACTTCCACGCCGTCATCCGCCTCGATGGGCCCAAGGGCAGCAACCAGCCCCCGCCCACTTGGGCCACCGTCGATGCCCTGAAGACCGCTATCGAGAGCGCCACGATCAAGAACGCAGCGGAATCCCACGGGAGGGATACCCGCGCCCGTCTCACGGTGACCTCCGCCCACACCGGAGACCGCGAGATCCGCTGGGGTGCCCGCCTCGACGTCCGTGAGATCACGGCACTCGGCGACGGCGAACTCACTGACAAGGCCGTCGCCGGATACGTCGCCAAGTACGCCACCAAAAGCGCCGAAGACTCCGGCGCCGTCGACCGCTCGCTGATCTGCGCCCCCTGCGGTGGGCGCGGCTACCAGATGGGGCCCGATGGGTACCGCCGCGAGCGCCTATGGAAGCGGGCCGACACCCCCAGGAACCCCGACGGCAACCGCCCACGCCTCGACATTCCGCCTGGCCGCTTCCGCGACCTGTGCCATCACTGCGAAGGCACAGGACAGACCGAGCCCATCGAGAGCCTGCCCGTACAGGATCACGTCCGCCGCATGATCAGCACGGCGTGGGAACTCGGCCAGTTCCCCGAGTTCGCTGACCTCAAGCTCTCCAAGTGGGCGCACATGCTCGGATTCCGCGGCCACTTCTCCACCAAATCCCGCCGCTACTCCACCACCCTCGGCGCCCTCCGCGATGTGCGCAGGGCCTGGCGGGTGGAGCAGGCACGTGCCCGCGCCGGCCTGCACGCTCCGGACGAGAGCAGCACCCTCGTCACCGAATCCTCCTGGTCCTACCTCGCCTCCGGCTACCGCCCCGGCGAAGAACTTCTCGCTGCTCAAGTCCGCTACGAGAACAAACAAGAACTCCGGTTCCGCCAGGAGGAAGGTGACCTCAGTGCCGAGTGCGCTGCTGACCGTTGACCAGGTAGCTGCACGGCTCTGCGTGAGCCGTTGGACGGTCTACAACCTCATCCGCTCCCGTGAGCTGAATTCCCTGACCATCGGCCGGTGCCGTCGCATCAATGAGGCCGCCCTGGACGCCTACATATCCCTCCGCACAGAACAGGAAGCTGCCTGATGGCCTCCAAGCCGAAGAAGAACGCCAACAATGAGGGCACCATCTACCAGCGCAAGGACGGCCGCTGGGAGGGCAGCGCGTACGTACTCACCAACGACGGCACGTACAAGCGGCGCAGCGTCTACGGCAGGACCTGGGGGGACGACGCGCACGAGAAGCTGACCAGGCTCAAGGCCGACTCCCTGAACGGTCTCCCGGTCGCGACCAGCAAGATGACGCTGAGCGCGTACCTGACGTACTGGCTGTCGAGCGTCGCCAAGGGCAAGGTCCGCAGGACGACTTACGTCAACTACGAGTCGCTGGTCCGCAACTACGTCACCGCGGACTTCGGCAGGAAGAAGCTGGCGCGGCTCACCGCCCGCGACATCCGCGCGTTCCTCACCAAGACGGCTGCCACCTGCCAGTGCTGCGCGCAGGGCAAGGACAAGAGCCGTCCGGAGCACAAGCAGCGCTGCTGTGCCCTCGGGAAGTGCTGCAAGAAGCTCCCGTCTGACCGGACCGTGCGCTTCCTGTTGGTGCTCCTGCGCGCCGCCCTCCAGCACGCGGTGCGTGAGGACGAGCTGCCGCGCAACGTCGCCCGAAACGTCGAGCTGAGCATGGGCACGAAGCGCGAGATCGAACCGCTGACGGCAGAGGAAGGGCGCCGACTCCTGGCTGCGGCTCGGCCCAACCGGCTGTGGGCCGCGTACGAACTCGCGGTCCGCATCGGCCTGCGACGTGGTGAGGTGTTGGGCCTGCGCTGGTCGGACGTGGACCTGTACGAAGGCGTCGTCACCGTCCGGCAGGCGCTTCAGCGGGTCGGCGGGGAGCTGCTAATCGTCGCACCGAAGACGCAGCGCTCGGCCCGTCGTGTGGCGCTGCCATCCGAGTGTGTGACGGCTCTCCGTGCCCAGCGCGCCCAACAGATCGCCGACAGGAAGGCGGCGGGCGACACCTGGAAGGGAGCGGGGCACGACCTGGTCTTCACCACGAAGAACGGAACCCCCATCGAGCCGCGCAACCTGAACCGGTCCTTCGAAGTTCTGTGCGCCCGTGCAGAGGTCCGCCGGGTGCGCTTTCATGACCTGCGTCACACGTGCGCGTCACTGCTCCACGAGCAGGGCGCCGATGCCCGCATGATCATGGAAGTGCTGGGCCACAGCTCGATCCGCGTGACCATGGACATCTACACGTTCGTGCGGCTCGACTCCCAGCGCTCCGCCTTCGACCGCATGGGGGAAGTGTTGAGGGGTGACGGCAACCCTCCGGATGATGACGACGGCACGGCCGGCGTTCCGGTAGCCATCTGATCGACCTCGCACCGACTGCTGAGGCGGTTGCCGTCAATCACTGCCGTCAAGAGAAACACCAGAGGCCCCGTTCGATATTGAACGGGGCCTCTGGCCTGCTGTGCGCTCGGCAGGATTCGAACCTGCAACCTTCTGATCCGTAGTCAGATGCTCTATCCGTTAAGCTACGAGCGCTTGGCTTTCCGGCGGTTTTTCTTGCCGGTCGGCGTTGCGGGAACAACATTACATGACCTGCGCCGTGAGGCGAAATCCATTGCTCGCAGCACCTCTGACCTGCGGAAACGAACCTCTGGGGAGGTTCGGTGGGCTATTCGGGCCAGGGGGAGTCCTCGATGATCCGGACGAAGTTCGGGCGGGTGTAGCCCTCTTCGAAGCGGTCCAGGACGTCGGCCTTCACATTGCCGAAGGTGGTCTGGGGGCGGTGAGCCAGGCCGGCGTGGAAGGCGTGGAGGATGCGGTGCTTGAAGTCGGGGCGCGGGTGCGCGGCGACAACGGCCTCGCGGGTCTCCGGGGGGAGGGTGTCGTAGCCGACGCCGAGGACGTCGAGTTCGACGCCGGCTGTGACGAGCGCCACTTCCGGGGCCATGTGGTGCGGGATTTCCGGGGTGGTGTGCAGGGCGATGCCCTCCCACACCAGGCGGGCGCGGTCCGCGGGGATACCGCGGGCGGTCAGGAAAGCTCGGGCCTCGTCGGCGCCGTCGAGCTCGAAGCGCTGCTGGGAGGTGCGGAACTTCTCGGTGAGACCGAGGTCGTGGAAGAGCGCCCCTACGTACAGCAGCTCCGGGTCGAAGGCCAGGCCGTGCCGGCGACCGTGATGGGCGCCGAAGAGGTAGACGCGGCGGGAGTGGTGGTAGATGAGGTCGTCGGTGACATCGCGGATCAGCTCGGTGGCTTCCCGGGCCAGCCGGCTGTCGGGGAGCGGGATGCCCCCGATGGCGTAGTCGGTCGCCGACGAGGGTGAGCGGTCTTGAGGTGTCATGCGTCCAGGGTCGCGTGGATGGGTGACCGTCGCCCAGTACGCGGGAGCCGGTTGGCCTGGATGCGGGATCCGGTTGGCCTGGATGGTGCCCATGGACGGCATGGCGGGGCGTGGGTCGCCCCGGATGGGTGAATCCGGTGCCGCGTGAAGGGGCTGCGTGAAGGGGGCGCGGGGAAGGCAAGATCACTCCGCATCACTCCGCGGGTGTGGGGAGCCGGGGAGCAGATTGCCCGTGGGGGGAAAGATCGCTTCACCGGGGCGGAGAGGGAAGATCGCTTCGGAAGCGCACAAAAGCGTTCAGGCCCCGGTCGGTGAGGACTAGGGCCTGAACGAAGAAGAGCGGAGGCGGAGGGATTTGAACCCTCGATGGGGGGTAAGCCCCAAACCGCATTAGCAGTGCGGCGCCATAGACCGGACTAGGCGACGCCTCCACACACTCCACGCGTGCAGGCACGCTGTGGTGTGTCCAGATGATGGCACAGCCCCCGGGGCTGTCACCAATCGCCCCCTACGGTACTAGGCGAGCGGGTCGGCGAGCAAAGACGTTCCTGCAGCGCAACGTCGGGGGCGGCAGCGCGTTAGAGGTATCGGGGCCGTGGCGGCTGGCGTCGTCGTGCGCCCCCGGCGTGTACGTACCGCGTACCGCCCCGCACTCGCCTCCCTGGAGCCTGTGATGCCGCACCGCCAGACGTCATCCCTCTTCGCCGCGGCCGCCGGCGCCGCCACCACGGCCGTGACCCGCCTGACCGCCACCGCTGCCGCCGCGGGCCGCGTCTCCGCCGTCGCCGTGTCCGTCGTCTCCGTCAGCGCCGCGCTGGTCCTGGCGGCGCCTGCCGCGTCGGCCGCCCCGATCCCGCTGCGGCACCACTGGTCCGGGGGCGGCATCACGGGCGCGGGGCACCACGCGGCCGCCGCTCACCCCGGCCGCACCGAGCACGACAGACCCGTTGATCACGGCAGGCCCGTTGATCACGGCAGACCCGTTGAAGACGGCGCGCCTCTCGATCACCGCACCCCCGCCGGTCACGCGGCATCCGTCGATCACCGCGTCCCCACACCCGCTCGTCACGACGTGCTCCTCGGCCATGGCACACCTGCCGGCCACGACGCGCTCCTCGGCCACGGCACACCCGCCGGCCACGACGCGCCCCCCGGCCGCGACGCGTCCCCCCGCCACGGCACACCCGCTTCCCGCCGCACCCCCGCCGACCACCTCACCGTCACCGTCCACGGCTCCGGTTCGGCGGCCACCAATGGCACCTTCGAGCTGTACTGCCACCCGGGCGGGGGCAACCACCGCCACATCAAGGGCGCCTGCGCCAAGCTGGACGGGATGACGAAGTGGGGCAAAGACCCGTTCGCCCCCGTACCGCAGGGCGTGAACTGCACGATGATGTACGGCGGCCCGGCCACCGCGCATGTCACCGGGACCTGGGCGGGGCGTCCCGTCAACGCGGATTTCCGGCGCACCAATGGGTGTGAGATCAGCCGCTGGGGCCGGTTCGAACCCCTGCTCCCGTCGACCAGTTCCTGACCCGGTTCGTGCCCTAGTAGCGCGCCAGGTCAGGACGAGGGGCACATGTCGGGCGTGCGGTGAGTCGCACAAGGCCGTGGCATTACCTCCTCGTCATCCGCCTCCGCGCCTGGGGCAAGTGCCCGTAGACTCCATTCCAGCGACCCGCCACGGTGGGTCGGCAAGGTGCGGTAACAGGGAGGAAGCGTCGTCGTGAGCAGCAGGCCATCCCGAGGCGCTGCTCGCCTCGCAGCCATACTCGACGCCCTCCCCGACGCGCTGTTGCTCGTCAACTGCAACGGCACGGTCGTCAACGCCAACTCCATCGCGCTGGAGACCTTCGAGGCGCCGGGCACGGCCCTGGTGGGGCGCGGGCTGCTCGATCTGCTGCCCTCCTTCGACTCCAAGCGCATCCCCGGCTCCATGCGGCGCCGGGACGAGGACACCGAGGGCGGCCGGACGAAGCCGACCCGCATGGTCGCGCGGCGGACGGACGGGACCGAGCTGCTGGTCGAGGTGACCAGCGCCAACCTGGAGGACGGGCGCACCCCGTACGAGTCCGCCTTCGAGGCCGCGTACGCCGATCACCGCAATGGCTACACGGGCAATGAGCTGCTGATGCTCGTCGTCCGTGACCTGACCGGCACGCTGGACACCGAGACCGAGCTGGCCCGCCAGCAGCGGCAGACCGAGATGATCCTGCGGGCCGCGGCCGAAGGTGTGGTCGGTGTGGACGCCGAGGGCAAGGTCGTCCTGGTCAATCCGTCCGCCGCGCAGATCCTGGGGTTCCGGGCGAGCGAGCTCGGCGGCAAGGAGCTGCACCCGCTGATCCACCATTCGCGGGCGGACGGCTCGGCGCTGCCGTGGGAGGACACCCCGCTGGCCGACACGCTCAAGTCCGGGCGCAAGCACCGGGTGCGCGGGCAGGCGCTGTGGTCGAAGGACGGGCGGGCGGTGCCCGTCGATCTGACGACGGCGCCGGTGCGGGACGGCGATCAGCTCGTCGGTGCGGTGATGACCTTCACCGACCGCCGTGCGTTCGACTCGCTGGCGGCCCGGCACACCCAGCTGCTTGCGGTGCTCGACCAGGCACTGCGCGGGCCGCTGGAGGAGCTGAAGGGCGAGCTGGGCACGCTCGCCTCCGACCCGGCAGGCCAGCTCTGGCCCGAGGCGAACCAGATCCTGCATCACCTCGCGGCCGGCCACGCCCGGATGACGACCCTGGTCGACAACGTCCTGAGCTACCAGCGGCTGGACTCCGGCAAGGAAAAGCTCAACCGCACGAAGGTTTCCCTGGACGGTGTGGTCGCGGCCGGCGTGGAGGGCGCGATCGAGCTGATCGGTCCCGGCCGGGCGCAGTTCGCGGTGCATGCGCCGCCGATAGAGGCGACGGTCGACGCGGAACGGATCGCCCAGGCGCTCTCCCACCTGATCGCGGATGTCGCGGGGGTGGATTCGACGGGCCGGATGTCGGCCGGTGAGGCTGCCGTCGGCGGGCGTTCGGGGCCGATCCCCGGCGATTCGACGATCGTGGTGGCGGCGGCCAAGCGCGGTGATGTCGTACGGATCGAGGTGCGCGGCCCGTTCGACGGCGGCGACCCGGTCCATGAGCCGATCGTCCGCGGGATCGTGCGGAAGCACGGCGGGCTGATGCAGACGCACGAGGTGCCCGGCGGCGGGCCCGGCGCGGGCGGCAGTGCGTATGTGCTGGAGCTGCCGGTGGTGGCGGACGGCACGACGGTGGACGGCGCGACGGGCGGCGCGGACCGGGCGGACGGGCCGACCGGCAACGAGACGACGGTGATGCCGGTACCGGCTGCCCATGCGCGCGGCACCCGGGGCAATGCCGCGGACTCGGGCGAGGGCGCGGGCAACGGCTCGGGGAACGGCTCGGGCAAGGGCGATCAGGGGCCGGGCGGCGAGGGCCACGAGGGCGGCGACGAGGGCGGGTCGGGTGGTTCCGGCGGGTCCGGTGGGACCGGTGGGACCGGTGGCGGGTCCGGTGGGCCTCTCGGTGGCGGTGGCAATGGCGGTGGCGCGGAGCGCGGCGCCGTGGTGCCGGACCAGGCGCGCGGGGCACAGCCGACGGGCCGTCGCCGTGCGCGGCACTCGGGCGCGGAGCAGGACGCGGAGCACGGCACGCACCCGGGCGGTCCGGCCATGGGGGCGGGCACGGCGCCGGGGGCCGGTGGGGCGCACGGTGCCATGGACGACGGTGGGACGAGGACGGGCGAAACGGGTCCCGGGACGGCCGAGGGCGGCCGCGGGGCGCATCCGCCGCACGGTGACGTCGCGCGGGGTACGCAGGGCGGCCGGCCGGCAGCCGGTACGGGGCTGCCGCCGGGCATGACGGGTGCCGAGTCCGTACCGCCGACCGGGCGGCGCCGGGCACGGCAGGACACCACGGAGGGCGGCGGGCTGCCCGCGCTCCCTTCCGGGACGGGCCACACGTCGGGATCGGGCCACACGTCGGGATCGGGCCAGACATCGGGATCGGTGCAGCAGCCGGGACACGGCCCGGTGGCTGGCGCACAGGGTGGGCCGGCGGCCGGTACCCAGGGGCCCGCGGCGACGCCGTCGGCCCACGGGCAGGCGTCCGCTCCGGTCCCCGCTCCGGGCTCGTCTCCGGCTCCTGCCCGTCCGCAGATTCCCGGGCAGGCCTCGGCGTCGGGGCAGGTGTCGGTCCCGGGACAGACCCCGGCTCCGGGCCGGACCCCGGCTCCCGGGCAGCCGCATGTTCCCGGTCAGGCACCGGCTCCGGGCGGGCCGCAGGGCCTCGGTCCCGTACAGCCGAGCGGCCGGCGGGCGCGCCGGGCGCTGGCCGAGGCACCCGAGCGGTCCGCGCAGGGTGACCGGGAGCGGGCATCGGCGGCCGCCGCCTCCGGGGGGCAGCAGCAGGCCGGTGCGCGTACCGCCTTCGCGCTGCCGCCCGCCGCGGCGGACCGTACCCCGCAGTCGCTGCCCTCGACCGGGGACCAGGTGCCCGCACAGGCCGGTCCGCAGGAGGCCGCCGGCCTTCAGGAGGCCGCCGGCACGGGACGCCGTCGGGCGCGCCGGCCGGTGGCCAACGGGCCGGAGCAGGCGACGTCCGGCGGACAGCCGGGATACGAGCTGGAAGCGGCCGTCAACGCCGGTGCGGCACAGGGCGAGTGGGACGGCGAGCCGACCGGCCGGCGGCGGGCGAGACGGGCCGCTGCCGAGGAGCGGGCGGCGGCCGCCATGGCCGATTCCGAGTCGTCCGGCACGTTCGTGGCGGGCCCGGAAGGGCTCGTGGCGCAGCACACCGGGCCGGCGGAGGCGACGGGTACGGTCACCGGCACGGCGCCCGGGATCGCCCAGGCCCAGGCCCAGGCCCAGACACCGGCCACGGCCCCGGCCCCGGACGCGAGTGCGCCTCAGCCGCCCGACGCGCCCGCCGCCCCCCACGATCCCCAGAACCCCCAGGCGCCCGGCGCTCCCGCCCCCACCGGCCGGCGGCGCGGTCGCCCCAGCCCTGCCGAAGAGGCCGCGGGGCAGCCGCCCGTACCCCCGCAAAGCGGCCCCGCCGCCGCCCCGCACCGTCAGCCGCTGCCGCCCGCCGCCGAGGACGACGCGCACGCCGCGGGACACTCCCACGGGCGGGCGTTCAGCGTGCGCACGCTCGGGCAGGGCGTGCCGTTCACCCAGCAGATCGCCGACCAGCAGCGCCCGCAGGTGCCCCCGGCCAGCACGCCCCCGGGCACCCCGCCGCCCGGCAGCACACCCCCCGGCGGTACGTCCGCAGGTTCGGGCCGCCGCCGTAAGCTCGCCGCGCCGCCGCAGGAGGGCGCGGCCGCCGGGTCGATGCCGGCCGAGACGCGTGCGCACCCCGGTGCACCGCAGCCTCAGCAACAGCAGCCCAGACCGCCGGCTCCGCACCAGGCCCCCGCCCCGCCGCAGCCGCAGCCTCAGCCGCATCTGATGGACGCCGGCGAGGGGCGGGCCTTTGCCATCTCCGCGCCCGACGAGGGCAGCGAGGGCCCCGAGCCGCTGGACGGCCCGAACGGCGCCATAGAGGTGATGGACCGCCAGCCCATGCCGATGGATGACGAGCTGCCGCCGGAGCCGCTGGACAATCCGCGCCGGCTGCTGGTCTGGCCGGCGCCGGACGTCGCCACCCAGCAGGCGCTCAGCGACCGCGGCTACCGCCCCGTCATCGTCAACTCCCGCGAAGAGGTGGACTCCCAGATCGCCGCGTACCCGGCGGCGCTCTTCGTCGACCCGCTGACCGGGCCGATCACCCGCACCGCACTGCAGTCACTGCGCCAGGCGGCGGGTGCGGCCGAGGTCCCGGTGCTGGTGACCGCCGGCCTGGGGCAGGCCACCCGGGAGGCCGCGTACGGCGCCGACCCGGCCGTCCTGCTCAAGGCGCTGGCGCCGCGCGACAGCGAGGTCCACCCGCCCCGGGTGCTGCTGATCGAGGAGAACGACGCCATCGCGGGCGCCCTCACCACCTCGCTGGAGCGGCGCGGGATGCAGGTCGCACGGGCCGGCGGCGACGCCGACGCGGTCACCCTCGCGACGCAGATGCGGCCGAATCTGGTCGTGATGGACCTGATGCAGGTACGCCGCCGGCGGGCCGGGGTCGTCGACTGGCTGCGCGCCAACGGCCTGCTCGACCACACGCCGCTGGTCGTCTACACCTCCGCCGACATGGACCCGGCGCAGCTGCCGCGGCTGGCGGCCGGTGAGACGGTGCTCTTCCTCGCGGAGCGCTCCACGAGCGCCGAGGTGCAGGCCCGGATCGTCGACCTGCTCGCCAAGATCGGCACGAACTGAGCTGAGCTGAGCTGGAGCTGAGCTGAGCTGGAGCTGAGCTGGAGCTGAGCTGAGCTGGAGCTGAGCTGAGCTGGAGCTGGGTCGAGTCGTACTCAGCTGGACTGAACCGAGTTGAGCGCGGTGGGCGGCGGCACGGCCCGGCACCGGCCCGACCCGGCACCGGCCCGGCGCCCTGCCGCCGGCGCCCGGGCCGCCGCCGGCTCACGCCAGCAACGTCACGTCCAGCTCCCCCTCCGCGTACTGCCGGCGCAGCACCTTCTTGTCGAACTTCCCCACGCTCGTCTTGGGCACCGCCGGAATCACCGCCCAGCGCTCCGGCAGCTGCCAGCGCGCGATGCGCTCACCGAGGAACGCCTTCAGCTCCTCGTACCCGATGGTCGCGCCCTGGATGAGCACCACCGTCGCCAGCGGCCGCTCACCCCACTTGTCGTCCGGTACGGCGACCACGGCTGCCTCCGCGACATGCGGATGCGCCATCAGATGGTTCTCCAGCTCGACCGAGGAGATCCATTCGCCGCCGGACTTGATGACGTCCTTGGCCCGGTCGGTCAGCGTCAGATAGCCGTTCGGGGTGATGGTGCCGACATCGCCGGTGCGCAGCCAGCCGTCAGAGCTGAACTTGTCCTCGGGGCGGAGCGGTCCGCTCTGCGCACCGCCGTAGTAGGCGCCGGCGATCCACGGGCCGCGGACCTCCAGTTCGCCCGCGGCCGTGCCGTCGCAGGGAAGCCGCTCACCGTTGGGGCCGATCAGCCGCGCCTCGACGGAGGCGGGGAAGCGGCCCTGGGTGGCGCGGTAGGCCCACTCGTCGTCGCCGCTGACTCCGGCCGGCGGGTGGGCGACGCTGCCCAGCGGGGAGGTCTCGGTCATGCCCCAGGCGTGCACGACGCGGATGCCGTGCCGCTCCTCGAAGCCGCGCATCAGGGCGGGCGGGCAGGCGGAGCCGCCGATGACGACGGTCTGCAGACAGGCCACATCGCGCTGGGTCGCATCGAGTTCGGCGAGCAGGCCCTGCCAGATCGTGGGCACGGCGGCGCCGATGGTGGGCCGTACGGTCTCGATCATCTCGGCGAGCGGCGCGGGCTGCAGGAAGCGGTCCGGCATCAGCAGCGAGGCACCGGCCATGAAGGCGGCGTGCGGCAGGCCCCAGGCGTTGACGTGGAACATGGGCACGACGGGCAACGTGATGTCACGCGAGCTGAGCGCGAACGCCTCGGCGGTGTTGACCTGCATCGAGTGCAGATACAGGGAGCGGTGGCTGTAGAGCACGCCCTTGGGGTCGCCGGTGGTCCCGGAGGTGTAGCAGAGGGCGGCGGCCTCCCGCTCGTCGATCCGGGGCCAGTCGTAGCTCTCCGGCCGCCCGGCGATCAGCTCTTCGTAGTCGTGCACCCGCGCCGGGCCGCCCGCCACCAGGGAGTGGTCACCGGGGCCGACGACGACGATGTGCTCGACGTTCGGCAACCGGGGCAGCAACGGGGCGAGCAGCGGCAGCAGGCTGCCGTTGGCGAGCACGACCCGGTCCTCGGCGTGGTTGATGATCCACACCAGCTGCTCGGCGGGCAGCCGCAGATTGAGCGTGTGCAGCACCGCCCCCATGGAGGGGATCGCGAGATAGGCCTCCAGGTGCTCCGCGTTGTTCCACATGAGGGTGCCGACCCGTTCCTCCTCGGCGACGGACAGCTCCTCGCGCAGCGCCTGGGCCAGCTGCGCGGCCCGGCGGCCGACCTCGGCAAAGGTGCGCCGGTGCGGATCTCCCTCGGTCCAGGTGATGACCTGCGACTCGCCGTGAACCGTCGCCCCATGGGCCAGGATTCGCGAGACGGTGAGCGGTACGTCCTGCATCGTGCTGAGCACCGGGTGCCTCCGCTTTGTTACGGGCGGGTAGTGGTGCTGAGATTGTCAGCGCATACCGATCGGTATGTCACGCCCTCCGAGGTGTGTTCTTACCCTCTCGTGCCGGAATGCGGCCATGAGCGGGTCGCATCCGGAGCACGGGGGTCCGTCGCACGCCCCTCGTGGTGTTGCGCGCCTGCCCGCCCCCCTCGCGCCGCCGATGAGGCCGGACCGATCCGGAAGACGTGCCCCGGTCGCCCGCACAGTCGTTACCCGGCACCCCGTCACTCGGTTATTCGGCTACCCGCCCCCTCCTGAAGGAGCATCACATGCGCCCCCACCTCCGCCGCTTCCTCGTCGTTGCCGCCCTCGGCGGCGTCAGCGCGCTCGCGTGCGGTACCGCTCAGGCGGCGCCGCAGGCCGCACCGGCACAGCGGCCTTCCGGCGACGGCCCGTCACTCGTGCGGCCGCTCTTCGGCGGGCAGTTCGATCCCGTCGCCGGTATGGGCGGAGGGGTGATCTCCGGCGGTGGGAGGCCGGTGTCCACCCAGGCCGGCGGCAGGGCCTGAGACCGCGGCGCCGGCCGGCTGCCTCCCGGGCCCGGCCACCCGTCTCCGGCGGTCGGGCCACCGCCCCGGACAGCCCGCCCGCCCCTCCCCGGGCAACCGCGCCGCCCCTCACGGCCTCCGCTCCGCCGCCGGCGTCGCCGCCTGGAGGACCAGCACCGACAGATCGTCCTCGACCGGGCCGGTGCCGAAGTCGTGGGCGGCGCGCCGTACGTGTTCGGCGAGGGCCTTGGCACCCAGGCCCATGCCGTCACGCATCACCTCGATCAGGCCGTCGTTGTCGTCCAACTGCCAGTTGCCGCACCGGCGTTCGGTGACGCCGTCGGTGACGCACAGCAGCGTCTCGCCCGGCGCGAGAGCGAAGGAACTGGCGTGGAATTCGGTGCCCTCGTCGATGCCGAGCAGCATCTGGGGGTCGGAGGCCGGCTCCACGGCACCGTCGACGAACATGTGCAGCGGTGGCGGGTGGCCGGCGCTGGCGACCGTACAGCGCGCCCCGGGGACGCCCCGATCGACCTCCAGCTCCCCGTACAGCAGGCTCAGGAAGCGGGAGGTGGCCTGCTCGCCGCCCAGTTCCACCGCCTCCGCGCTCTCCTCGGCCATGGCCAGATTCAGCCTGCCGAGCACCGACTCGACGCCATGCCCCTCGCGGGCCAGCAGCCGCACCAGATGGCGCGCCAGTCCGGTGACGGACATCGCCTCGGGGTCCTTGCCCTGTACGTCCCCGAGCAGGAAGCACCAGCGGCGGTCGCCCATCGGGAAAACGTCGTAGAAGTCGCCGCCGACGGTCTGCCCCTCGCCGTGCGGCTCATAGACGATCGCGGTGTCGACGCCGGGGATGCTGGCGAGCGTCGCGGGCAGCTGCCGGCGCTGGAGCGCCAGGCTGATCGTGGTCTGCCGGGTGTACTGGCGGGCGGTGAACACGGCCTGTGCGACCCGGCGTGCCACGTCCTCGACCATCCGCACCACGGTGTCGGTCATCTGGAGGTGCCCCGCCCGGCCGAGCAGCAGCATGCCCTGATCGGTGTCGCGGGCGACCAGGGGAAAGGCGAGCGCGGAACCGCCCGAGGGGGCCGCACCGGCACATTCCGGCCAGGGCCAGGGGGTGCCGGCGGTGCGGATGATGTCGGACGGCGGGTCCCGTTCCAGTTCCGCGCGGAGGGGGGTGATCCGCCGCTCGTCGACGTGCCAGACCCGCGACAGCTGCACCCCGCCGCCCTCCGTGGTCAGCCAGATGGCGCACCAGTCGGCGAGCCGGGGCACCAGCAGCTGGGCGGCGAGCGCGGTGACCATGTCCTGGTCGAGCTGCCCGGCCAGCAGTTCGCTGGTCTCGGCGAGGAAGGACGGGCCACCGCGGTCGGCCCATTCGGCGGCGAACCCGTGCGGGCGGCCGGGCGTGGGCGGGGGGTGGCCCAGGCGTACGGGAGGCTCGGGGCCGGGCGATTCGCGGCGGGGCGCGGCGGGCGCGGCGCGGGCGCGCAGCGGCTCGCCCTCGGTGGCCTCCAGGCGGAACCAGACCGTCTTCACCGCATGGCGGTAGGTCACGCCCCAGGACTCCGCCAGCGCGCCCACCAGCTGGAGTCCGAATCCCGGCTCTCCGGTGCGGGCATCGACCCCGCCGCGTACGCCCCGGGCGGGGTGGCGGTCGGAGACCTCCACCACGACGCCCACTTTGGCCGGGCGGCGCTCCCCGTCGCCCTCGGCGGCCGCCGGTCCGTCGTGCTCCAGGCGGCAGGCCACATCGATATCGGTGCCGGCGTACATCACGGCATTGGTGACCAGCTCGCTGGTGAGCAGCACGGCATCGTGGATGAGCTCGGCACTGATCGCCGCCGCACCGGGCCCTGCCGTGGCGGGCGGGGCCATCGCCCGTTCGGTGAGCAGCGCGCGCACGAATTTACGCGCCCCGGCGGCCGCGAGCTGGTTCGCGGGCAGCCCTTTCCGGGACACGGATTCCGTCGCGTACGGGGAGGACAGCGCTACCACTGCGCCCCCTGAATATGCCGGGAAAAACTGATTACAAGCGCTTTATACTATGTCATATCTGCCCAAATGGATCACCCCGCTCGACCGACTCTCTCCGCAACGATCATTGGGGGGATGGTGTGCCATGGCGCTCGACCCGGTCCGGCCCGAGTCTGCTTCTTCGCCCCCGGAGCCTCCCGAGCCCACTGAGCCCCCGCAGCCCCCCGTCCCCCGGCACGACGGGCAGTGGGTACGGACCAGTGAGCTACGGCCTCTCCTCGCGGCGATGATTGCGCTGCGGGACGGGGATTTCACCGCCCGCGTGGATATCCCGCAGGACGGCTCCTCCACGGATGGCGTGGTGGCCGACATGACGGGCGTCTTCAACCAGATCGCCGCCCGCAACGCCCACCTGGCCTCCGAGCTGCAACGCGTACGCAGCGAGGTCATCCGGCAGGGCCGGCTGGACGAGCGGATCTCCGCCAGCCCCGGGCAGGGGACCTGGACGACGAACATCGAGGCGGCCAACACCGTGCTCCAGGCGCTGGTGGTCCCGCTCGCCAAAGCCACCCGGGTGCTGGACGCGGTGGCCGACGGCGACCTGACCCAGCGGGTCGATCTGCACGACGGCAACCGTGCCCTGCGCGGCGATTTGCGCCGGCTGGGCAGCGGGGTGAACCGCATGGTCGACCAGCTGTCGCTGTTCACCGGCGAGGTCACCCGGGTCGCCCGCGAGGTCGGCACCGAGGGCCGGCTGGGCGGCCGTGCCAAGGTCCAGGGGCTGTCCGGCGACTGGCTGCATGTGACCGAGGCGGTCAACACCATGGCGTCGCGGCTGACCGCGCAGGTCCGGGACATCGCCGTGGTCACCACCGCGGTGGCCACCGGCGACCTGACCCAACAGGTGACGGTCGAGGCGACCGGCGAGCTGCTGGAGCTGAAGCTGACCGTCAACAAGATGGTCGACCAGCTGCGGGCCTTCGCCGACGAGGTCACCCGGGTGGCCCGCGAGGTCGGCACCGAGGGCCAGCTCGGTGGCCGGGCGCAGGTCAGGGGCGTATCCGGGGTCTGGAAGGACCTCACCGACAACGTCAACTTCATGGCGTCCAACCTGACCTGGCAGGTCCGCAACATCGCCCAGGTCACCACGGCCGTGGCCAACGGCGACCTGAGCCAGAAGATCACCGTGGACGCGCGGGGCGAGATCCTGGAGCTGAAGTCGACGATCAACACGATGGTCGACCAGCTCTCCGCCTTCGCCGACGAGGTCACCCGCGTCGCCCGCGAGGTCGGCACCGAAGGGCGGCTGGGTGGCCGGGCACAGGTCAGGGGCGTATCCGGGGTCTGGCGGGACCTCACCGAGAGCGTCAACTTCATGGCGGACAACCTGACGTCCCAGGTCCGCAACATCGCCCTGGTCGCCACCGCCGTCGCTCAGGGCGACCTCGGCAAGACGATCACCGTGGAGGCCAAGGGCGAGATCCTGGAGCTCAAGACGACGATCAACACGATGGTCGACCAGCTCTCCGCCTTCGCCGACGAGGTCACCCGCGTCGCCCGCGAGGTCGGCACCGAAGGAAACCTGGGCGGTCAGGCACAGGTCAGGGACGTCTCCGGGGTCTGGAAGGACCTCACCGACAACGTCAACTTCATGGCGCTCAACCTGACGTCCCAGGTCCGCAACATCGCCCAGGTCACCACGGCCGTGGCCAACGGTGACCTGTCCAAGAAGATCGACGTCGACGCCCGCGGCGAGATCCTGGAGCTGAAGGACACCGTCAACACGATGGTCCAGCAGCTGCGGGCGTTCGCGGACGAGGTCACCCGCGTCGCCCGCGAGGTCGGCACCGAGGGCCGGCTCGGCGGCCGGGCCCAGGTCCACGGCGTCTCCGGCGTGTGGAAGAACCTCACCGACAACGTCAACTCCATGGCCGACAACCTGACGTCCCAGGTCCGCAACATCGCCCAGGTCGCCACCGCCGTCGCCAAGGGCGACCTGTCCAAGAAGATCGACGTCGACGCCCGCGGCGAGATCCTGGAGCTGAAGACGACGATCAACACGATGGTCGACACCCTGTCGTCGTTCTCGTCCGAGGTGACCCGGGTGGCCCGTGAGGTCGGCAGCGAGGGCCAGCTCGGCGGCCAGGCCCGGGTCGAGGGCGTCTACGGCACCTGGAAGCGGCTGACCACCAGCGTCAACGAGCTGGCGCTGAACCTGACCACCCAGGTCCGGGCGATCGCCGAGGTGGCCAGCGCGGTCACCCAGGGCGACATGTCCGGCTCGATCACCGTGGACGCCCAGGGCGAGGTCGCCGCCCTGAAGAACAACGTCAACCTGATGGTCGCCAACCTCCGCGAGACCACCCGCGCCAAGGACTGGCTGGAGTCCAACCTCGCCCGTATCGCCAGCCTGATGCAGGGCCACCGCGACCTGGTCGAGGTCGCCGATCTGATCCTGCGCGAGCTGACCCCGCTGGTGAACGCGCAGTTCGGCGCGTTCTTCCTGGCCGAGGCGGGCGCCGAACCCGGCGAGGGCCTGGAGCTGATCGCCGGTTACGGCACCGGCCAGCCCGAGGGCCGCCGCTCGCTGCCGCGGCTGCGGCTGGGCACCCCCGGCTGGGGCCTGATCACCCAGGCCGCCATGGAGAAGAAGCGCATCGTCGTCGACGCCGTCCCGCCCGACTACATCACCATCAGCTCCGGGCTCGGCGCCGCGGCCCCGGCCAACATCGTCATCCTCCCGGTTCTCTTCGAGGACCAGGTGCTCGGCGTCATCGAGCTGGCCTCCTTCAGCCGGTTCAGCGAGGTCCACCTCGCCTTCATCGACCAGTTCGTGAACACCATCGGCGTCTCGATCAACACCATCATCGCCAACGCCCGTACCGAGTCCCTGCTGTCGGAGTCCCAGCGCCTGACCGCCGAGCTGCGCCAGCGTTCCGACGAACTCCAGCTGACGAACGCCGAGTTGGAGGAGAAGGCAGCCCTCCTCGCCACCTCCTCCCAGTACAAGTCGGAGTTCCTGGCGAATATGTCGCACGAGCTGCGCACCCCGCTGAACTCCCTGCTGGTGCTCTCCCGGCTCCTCGCCGACAACCCCGACGGCCGGCTCTCCGCCCAGGAGGTGGAGTTCGCCGTCACCATCCACCGCGCGGGCTCCGACCTCCTCCAGCTCATCAACGACATCCTCGATCTGTCGAAGATCGAGGCCGGCCGGATGGACGTCCACCCCAAGGCCCTGCCGCTGATCAAGCTGCTCGACTACGTCCGCGCCACCTTCCGGCCGCTCACCGTCGACCGCGGTCTCACCTTCGACGTCAAGGTCGGCGAGAACGTCCCCAAGGAACTCTTCTCCGACGAGCAGCGCCTCCAGCAGATCCTCCGCAACCTCCTGTCCAACGCCGTGAAGTTCACCTCCTCCGGCAGCGTGGAACTCATCGTCCAGCGCGTACCGGGCACGGAATTCGAGGAGGAATCCCTCCGTACCGCCGACGACGTCATCGCCCTCTCCGTCAAGGACACCGGCATCGGTATCTCACCGGAAAAACTCGACGGCATCTTCGAGGCGTTCCAGCAGTCCGACGGCACCACCAACCGCAAATACGGCGGCACCGGCCTCGGCCTGTCCATCAGCCGCGATATGGCCGCGCTGCTCGGCGGCCGGATCATCGCCGAGAGCGAACCGGGCGTCGGCTCGACCTTCACCCTGTACGTGCCCGCGCGCTACACCGGCCCCTTCCCCGCACCGAGCCCCACCGCCGCCACCCGTCCCGCGGACAGCACCGCACGGGCCGGCCCCGACCGCCCCGTCCTGGCCGAACAGCTCACGGCCACGCCGCCCGGCCCGGCCGCCCTCACCGCGCGGAGCAGCCCTTCCCGTGAGGCCAGTGAGGTCGGCGACGTCTTCCCCACCAAGCCGGAACAGGATCAGGCGCCGCACCTGGGCGCCTCCTCCCCCGACGGCAGCGATGTCACCTGGCCGGAGACCACCCGTCTCAGGGACTGGCTCAGCGGACGCCCCGGCGAGGTCCTGGCCGACCGCCGGATCCTCATCGTCGACGACGACATCCGCAATGTCTTCGCGCTCACCCACGTACTGGGCCGGGTCGGCATCAGCGTCAAATACGCCGAGAACGGCCGCGAGGGGCTGGAGGTCCTGGACCGGACACCGGACGTCTCGCTGGTGCTGATGGACATCATGATGCCCGAAATGGATGGTTACGAGATGATCAAGGCGATCCGACAAGCGCCTCGATTCGCGGCCCTGCCGGTCATCGCGCTCACCGCGAAGGCCATGCCGGGCGACCGCGAAAGGGCGATCGACAGCGGGGCCAATGACTACATCCCCAAGCCGGTGGATGTGGACCGCCTGCTGTCGGTGATCTGCGGCCTCCTGGACCCGCACAACGGCGATCCGGCCCCGCACCCGGAGGCCGTCAGCCCCGAGGGCGCCACTGCCGAGGTCATCAGTCCCGAGGACGGCAACCCCGAGGGCCGCAACCCCGAGGGCGCCAGCCCCGAGTTCGTCAGCTCCGAGGACGACAGCCCCGAGAACGGCCGGGGAACGGGAACGGCGGGAGAGCCCTCATGACGACCGCACCGGACACCTCATCCAGCATCCTCATCGTCGACGACATGGAGGAAAACCTCGTCGCACTGGAAGCCGTACTGGGCTCGCTCACCCAGAAGGTGGTCCGTGCGCGATCCGGCGAGGAGGCCCTGAAGGCCATGCTCCGCGAGGAATTCGCGGTCGTCCTCATCGATGTGCTGATGCCGGGCATGAACGGCTTCGAGACCGCCGCCAACATCAAGGGTCTGGACCAGACCAAGGACGTCCCGATCATTCTCCTCACCGGTGCCTCGGTCGACCCGAACTACGCCTACCGCGGCTACACGGTCGGCGCCGCCGACTTCCTCATCAAGCCCTTCGACCCCTGGCTGCTGCGCACCAAGGTGAACGTCTTCCTCGACCTCCACCGCAAGAACCGCCAACTGGCCGCCCAGGCGGAACAGTTGAAGCGTCTGCTGACCTCGGACGCTCAGGCCGGGGGCGAGGGCCCGCCGCCCGCCACGACCACGACGACCACGGCCCCGGCCGCGCCCACGGCCAGAACGGATACCGCCGGAACGGGCACGGCCGGAACGGGCACGGCCGAAGCGGACACAGCCGGAACGGACTCGGCCTCACACCGGCCCGCCCCCTCGCCCACGAGGCCGGCCGGGCACCCGCCCATCCCGCCGGAAGGCCCCGGCGCCCCGGCGTCTCCCGAGCCTCCCCCTTCGCCGACGCCGGCCGCGGCGCCCGCCGCCGGCGACGCGTCCCGGCTCGCGGAAGTCGCCGGCCAGCTCGCCGAGGTGGAACTCCTCCTGCGCGACGCAAAAGGTTCCGACAAGGAGCGTCTTGCCGACCGCATCGCCGAACTGGAGGAGGCGGTGGGCCGGTTGATGGTCACCCGGGGGACGTGAAACCTCTCAAGGGCCGGAACCACTGACGCCGGGAAAGTTAAACCTTGGAGCCTTCTCGGGAGCTCTTTCCGCGAGGCCCCGGTACCTTGTCAACGGTAAAGGCGTAAATTCCCGCCAGGGCGAATATCGCCAGATACTGAGCCCAGGTGAATCCCTCCAGCACCCTGTCCACCGCGAGGAGCACACCGGCCCAGAGAACAGTGAATACAATCTTGCCCATCAGGATTTCCTAAGCCTTCAGGCGAGCGGCGAGAGGCAGGCGGTGACGCCGCCCGCAACCGTCTTCTTCGCGTTGTCCGAGGCGGCGCCCCTGCTGACGTACCGGCCGACGACCAGCGCCCCGGCCCCACCCGACACCGCACCCGCGGCAAGGCTCTTCATTGAATTTCCCCATTCAACTTTTCACACAGGGCGGTATGGGTCAGATACCGCGCCCGTTCTTGGTCACCCACGAACGTACTAGTCCGCATCTCCACCGGGAACCCGGTTGAGCGGATCTTGACACTTCTTGAGCTTGCGGATTCTGTGAAACTCGCACGTGGCAGTCCATCGCGGTGTTTCAGCCGACTGATAACTCAATGTCCGGCTATCCGCAGCAGCGGGGAACGCCGCGAAAGGCGAGGCAGGAACCGTCAACTCCCTGCGAGCCGCGCATGGTTCACTCGGCGTTCGCCCCCTCGGCGGACACGTCATCGAGTTAGGCCGCCCAGTGTTCGGACCACCGGTGCAGCCCCCGCAATTCGTCGGATGCACCCCTGCCCAGCGCGGTGAGGCGATAGCCCTCCTCGGTATCGCGTTCCACGAGTCGGCCTTCCTGCAGTTCGGTGAGGCGCTGCTGCAGCACGCTGGAGGACATGCCGTCGCGCCGCTGCGGCAAGGGGCGAAACCCAGGGCTCCGCCCCGCAGTTCCCCCATGATGCGCAGGGTCGGCCTGCGCGACGGTCGACGTCCTCATGAAGGTTCTGCGCTGTCCCGTTCCCTTCCGTAGGGAGTGAGGAAGCGGCCCGCAGGGGGTCAGGAAGCGGCCCGCTGTTCCGTTACGGACGCGGCCGGGGGCGGCAATCGCGGCACAGGCCCGGGGCCGGGGCGCGGAAGGCGCGTTCGCAGCCGTCGCAGGTCTGGAGCGGGGGTGGCGCCTGTGGTTGGGGGGCGGAGGGAGGCGCCGCCGGGAGGGGCAGAGGAAGGAGCACCGCAAGCCGGTGGGCGAGCAGGGCCGCCGGGTGGCGGAGCGTGGGTGGGAGGCCTGCGGTCAGGGCGCTGCGTACGGCGTCCGGGGCGACGCCGCGTTCCAGCCAGGCGGCGACGGGCGGGGTGAGGCGGTGAATGTCCTGTACGGAGAGCAGCAGGCGGGCGTCGTCGCGGCGGAGGTGCGCGCGGGGCACGGGCTCCGGTGAGCGTGATGCGGGGGATGGCTGCGGTGCGGGCGAAGGCGGAGCCGCGGGCGAAGGCTCGGGTACGGGAGAGGGCTGCGCCGTGCGGGCAGGCTGCGGGGGTTGCCTTACGGGGGCCGGAGCCAGGACCGGGGCCAGCGCCGGGTTCGGGACCGGCGCGGGAGGCGGCGGTTCGACGGCCGTACGGCGTTTGGCCTGCTCGGCGGCGTCGCGCGCACGACGGGCGCGGGTGGCCTCCGGGTTGTTGTACGAGATCGTGAGCGTGACCACCCGGCCGTCGTCGGTGCGCCGCCGGACCCGTTCGAGATAGCCGTACGCCTCCAACTCCCGTAAGGCGGCGGCGATCCTGCCCCTTCCCTCGGGGAAGCGCTTGGCCAGCGTACGGATGTCGACCGGCGCTCCCTCGGGCAGCGACTGGATGTGGGCGGCGAGCCCGATCGCCAGGCCGGACAGGGAGCGGTGCTGGGTGAGGCAGTTGCCGACGATCGTGTAGCCGGGGTCCTGGTACTCGGTGACTTTGCGGACGCCGGCCGGGGATCGTCGAATCTCGTGCTGGGCGCGCGCAGGCGCATTAGACTTCTGTTGAGCCATCAGGAAGGTCTTCTCTTCCTCGGTGGTCAGGCCCTCGATCGGGATGCCAGTCCCGGCCGGGGGCCGTCGCATGTGTGCGGGTGGGTGCGGGATTGCGGGGGTGTCGTTACCGAGAGTGCCGGGGCGAGGGCCGCGGAAGCGAGTCTTCCGGTCATGGATCACCCGCGCGAGTGACGGCGGGGGGCGCACCGGGGTGGCGTCAGGCTGGGTCGGGCTGGGTTGGATGGGTTTCTCTACCTGCGGTTATGGGTCTTTTACCGGCCCAAACCCCGGCCCGCGGCGGACCGGCGCCCGGTTTCCCGGCCTCCGGTCGGCGGGCGGCCGGTCTCCTCACCCGCGGTCTCATCGACCCCACATCGGAAGGTCGAATTCCGCCCACACCGTTTTGCACGGGACCGGCCCCCGGCAGGTGCCCCACCGGTCGGCGAGCGCATCGACAAGGACCAGCCCGCGACCCGATTCCCGTAGCCCTGACGACTGCAGGACCGGAAGCCGGTCACCGCGCGCGTCCGTCACCTCGATACGGAGCGTGTCCGCGTCAGCCAGGACGGCGAGGCGGAAATCGCGCCCCGGTACGCGCCCATGCGTGGCGGCATTCGCGGCCAGCTCGGCGATCACATGAGCCGTGGACTCGAACGGCAGGCCCCACGAGCGGAGTTGTTCAGTGGCAAGCAGGCGCGCGAGGCGCGCGCCCCGACGGGTCGCGGAGAGTTGAACCTTGAACTGGAGCTTGTACTCGGCGATTTCCTGATTCATGTCACTCAGCGTGGTCGTGGGTGCTTACGCTGAATAGTGATGGCGCCAGTACTCATGGTGATGTCCACGGGTTGTCCAGAGGCGTCCCCGCTGTCCAGGAGGTGGAAGTGGATGAATGTTGACGCTGTGGAAGACGGGGGTTGGGAACTTGACCCGGAAGACGACGCACAGGCGACCGTCGAGACGGTCGGGCGCCAGCTGAAGCTGTGGCGGGAGGCGGCGGGGCTACGCCCGGCCGAGTTCGCGGCGGCCGTCGGCTACGGAGAGAACCTGATCTACAAGATCGAGCGCGGCGCCCGCATCCCACGCCCGGAGTTCCTCGACAAGGCAGATGAGGTCTTAGGCGCGGACGGCAAGGTCGCCGCCATGAAGAAGGACGTGGAGCAGGCCCGATATCCGAAGAAGGTAAGGGACCTGACGCGGTGGGAGTCCGAGACCGTCGAGCTGGGCTCGTACGAAAACCACAACCTGCATGGCTTGTTGCAGACCGAGGAGTATGCGCGGGCGCTCTTCGAGATGCGGCGGCCTGCATGGACGCAAGACAAGGTAGACCGCGAGGTCGCCGCCCGCATGGCCCGACGGTCGATCTTCGACCGCACCCCCGCCCCGGCGCTCACATTCGTCCAGGAAGAGGTGACACTTCGCCGTCCTCTCGGAGGCACAATGGTCTTGCGTCCGCAGCTCGAACGATTGTTGGAGGTGGGCAAGTTGCGGAACGTCGAGATCCAGGTGATGCCGACGGACCGCGAGGACCACGCAGGTATGGGCGGCCGGATCCAGCTACTCAAGTTCGGCGAGGGCTCAGTTGTAGGTCACTCCGAGGGGCAATACGGCAATCGCCGCGTCTCCCACCCAAAGGAGATCCAGGTCCTTGAGCTGCGTTATGGCATCATCCGGGCCCAGGCTCTCACGCCCCGGGAGTCACTGGCCTTCATCGAGAAAGTGCTGGGAGAGACATGACCCTCAAGCCCTCTGCGGTGAACGCTTCCGTGCTGGAGCGGACGAAGAGCAGCTACAGCGACAGCAGTAACGGGAACGACTGCATCGAGGTCGCCTGGCGGAAGAGCAGCTATAGCGGCGACAGCAACAGCAACGAGTGCATCGAGGTCGCCACCACCCCCGACACCATCCACATCCGCGACTCCAAGAACCCTCAGGGCCCGCGGCTGCACCTCCAGCCGGCGGCCTGGGCCGACTTCGTCGCGTTTGCCGTCGAAGGGGGTTGAGCGCACGGCTGCTGCCGTGGGTGGGCTCACCTGAGCGGACTTGACGGACAGATCGGACGCCGAAGCCGACGCACCCGGCGCGATCCAGCCGTACCGCCGCGTCAGAGCGAGGCTTTCGAAAACCCGGGCGGCGTGTGAGACGCGCAGGTATCGTGATCATCTGTTCGACTGGCGCACGTTGGCAGGGCAGCGAGGCGCGAGAGCGCCATACCCGGAACCTCCGTATCGCCGATGCGGCACTCTCCGGTGAGTGTTCTCGTATCCCGGTGCCCGTCAGCCGACGTTGCCGAGTGCGCGCATGACCGGCGCGCACTCGGTGAGGAAGGCCGCGCCAAGAAGATGCAACTGGGGAAAGCTCCATGCAGGAAACGAGGGGAAGTTCCATGCGCGACAAAGTTCGTACGAACCACCGGGGAGCGCTGCGTCGTGCAGCTGCCGCCGCGTCTCTGACCCTGATCGCAGCGGCTGTGCCTGTGGCGCTTGCGACGCCGGCCTCGGCGTCCCAGTCAGACTGCACTGCATACCTGGCCGGGAGGGGCTACAAGGTCGGCCCCGGGGTGAAGCATGCATGTGCCGCTGGAACCGTCCCAGGCCCGGTGGGCAGCGACGCATGTTGGCGGGAGCTGCTGGACCTCCACGTCAAGGAGGCGTACGCAATCAAGGCCTGCGACCTGGCGTAAGAAGCGCAGATCGGCTTCATGGCTGACGTGACGCCGACATACTCCGGCCTCGGCCAGGAGTACGGCGAAGGGCGGACGGCGGTGAGCTCCGCGGGGCGCGATGCTCCGGCCCGAGCAGGACGACAACGCTGACAAGACCATCAGCCCGCACGTTCGTCCTCCAGCAGCAGGCTCCCGGGACCTGGTCCCGGGAGCCTGCTGTGTATACCCCTTCCTCTCGTTGGCTTGCAGCCTCATCTGCTGGAGACGCCTCAAGAAGACCGGATCCTGATCGCGTTACGAGCTCATAGGAAATGCGTTGAGTGCGGCGGCGCCCCGCTGCTACTTTCGCGGTGGACCGTGAAGTCGTCGTAGGGAGGTGAGCCCCCGTGAACACAGTTACCCGTGGGTGCTCCCTCAACCCGTCACGGTCCGGCGGCTGACGTTCGGTGCCGCCAGGAGCGCCTGAGACCGAGGCACTCCTGGAAGGAGACTCCGATGAACACGAAGCCCTTCACATCCGGCCTGAGCGGGAACGCGGTGGTGATCACGCGCGTTGCGGACAGGCAATGGCATGCACTGGATGACGACCTGGTGGTCGGCCGCGGACATGCGGAGCACCGGCCCGACGGCCGCTTGTTCGTCAGCATCGACGCCTGGCACGACGCCGTCTTCGACCGGCTCGCCGAGGCGATGCCGGCGGAACTGCCGGCGCCGCTGTACACGGTGGTCGACGAAGCCGACATCGAGCTGACGGCCGGCTGGCGGCGGGCCGGTTTCACGGTCCGGCGCCGCGAGTGGGAGTACGTCGTGCCGACCGACCCGCAGGTCACAGGGCTCGAAGCAGCCCTGCCGCCTTCGGGCGTGACGGTCGTGCCCGCCGGTCAGGCGGACGAGAGTCTGCTGCGGGCGGTGGACCGCGCGATCCGTGACGAAGTCGAGGCGACCGTCGGGTGGCAGTCGATGCCCGCGGAGGTAATTCCCCGCCCCGAAGGCGACACCATCGTCGACCCGTCGAAGTACGCGGTGGCCGCGGCGCCGGACCGCTACCTGGGTCTGATCCGCGTGGTGACGGTGAACCGGCCGCGCATCGGTCTGATCGCGGTCCGGGCCGGCGAGCGGCGCCGCGGCATCGCGCGGGCGCTGCTGGCCCACACGCTGGGGACGCTGCACCGCTCCGGGTCCGCCGCGGCCTGGACCGAAGTCCACGAGTCCAACCAAGCAGCCTCGTCGCTGTTCGAGGGCATCGGCGCCCGGCCGATGAGCAGCAATCTGGAGCTGGTGCGATGACGAAGAACAAGAATGTCATCGAGGTCGAGGGCAAGGTCGTCGAGTGCCTGCGCAGCGCCATGTTCACCGTGGAGCTCGAGAACGGCCACCAGGTGCTCGCGCACATCAGCGGGAAGATCCGCAAGAACTACATCAAGATCATGCTGGAAGACCGGGTGCTGGTGGAGCTCCCGCCGTACGACCTGACGCGCGGCCGGATCGTGTTCCGGTACCGGAACTAGCGGCGGTCGGCCCCCTTCGCGGTGGCTGATCCTGGGCCCCGGTCACGGCGTTTCCGTGACCGGGGCCCCAGGATGGCTCGCACGGCTGCGGCGGCCGCCGCTCCAGCGGCCGCCAGGAGGCCTGGCCAGAGGCGAACCCCAGCCAGGGGCCGCAGTTGGCAGGCGATGTCGTTGCGCCGCCCGGGCCGACTTCGTCGCGTACGCCGCGGAGGGGCGCTGACGAGTCAAAGGGCCTCGGGTGCTTTGCTCCTGGGCCCGCCCGCGTCACCCGTGTTGAGCGTGCCCGCCGGTTCGAGCAGGAGGATGGCGGTCTCCTCCTCGGCCACCGGGCAGTGCTCGACGCCTCGGGGGACGACGTACAGCTCGCCGGGTCCGAGCTCCACCTCGCCGTCCCTGAGCTGGAGAATGAGCCGGCCACTGACGACCATCATCAGTTCGTCGGTCTCGTCGTGCGTGTGCCAGACGAACTCCCCCTTCAGCTTCGCGAGTTTGACCTCGTAGTCGTTGATGTCAGCGATCTTCTTCTGCGACCACAGGTCGCTGAACTGCGCGAGCTTGTCGGTGAGATTGACGGGAGCGGGAGTATTGGTCATGCCCTGAGATTGCCGTGCCCGTGCTCCGGCGGTCTTGTACGTTCCTGGCATGACAGACGGCCCGCCCCGTACGGCGATCGGCCCGCCCCGTACGACGAATGGCCTGCCCCGTACGACGATCAGTGCCTGGCGGCCGCCCGTCCCGGGCATAGCCGAGGTCTTCCACGCGCACTTCACCGAGCACGCGTACCCGTCCCACACCCATGACACCTGGGCACTGATGATCCTCAGTGACGGGGCGGTCGACTTCGCCTGTGACCGCCACCGTCATGGCGTGACCGGGACCGGCACGGTCGTTCTGCTGCCTCCCGGGGTCGCCCATGACGGCAGGACGGTCACGGCGGTGGGCTTCCGCAAGCGCGTGATCTACCTCGACACGACCGTGCTCCCCGAGGGGCTGACCGGCCGCGCCGTGGACGGTCCGGTCTTCGGCGATGAGGTGCTGCGCCATCGCATCCACCTGCTGCACAGGTCCCTCGGTCACCCGGGCGACGGCTTCGAGGCCGAGTCCCGGCTGTCCTTCATACGGGAACGGCTGCGCTTCCACCTGGACGCCTTGCCGCCCTCTCGTACGCCGGGGCGCGAGGCGAATCGCCTGGCTGCCGCCTTACGGGAGCTGCTGGATGCCCGTCTGCCGACCGGCCTGTCCCTGCAGGAGGCCGCCATCGTCCTGCACGCCCACCCCACCCATTTGATCCGCTGCTTCAAGCAGACCTACGGCCTGCCGCCGCACGCCTACCTGACCGGCAAGCGCATCGAGCGGGCCCGTGGGCTGCTGCTCGACGGCAGGCGTCCGGCGACGGTTGCGGCCGCCGTGGGCTTCCATGACCAGGCGCATCTGAACCGGCACTTCACCCGCCATGTGGGCACCACACCGGCCCGCTATGCGACCGGGCTACGGCCGCCCCCGTCCTGAAGGCCGTCACCGAGCCTGCGGCAGCAGCTGAAGGCCGCAGGCAATGCGGGTGGAGGCGATGCCGGTGCAGGCAATGCTGGTGAAAGCGGCGTAGTGCTCGGCAGGTGTGCGGAGCGCCGGCCTGCCAGGGGCCGGCGCTACACGTCGTCCGGCTGCCGGGCGTCAGTTGGGGTGGGACCAGTGCAGACCGTGGGACCCGGCAGGGTTGTTCTGGCCGAGTGCGAAGACGGCGCGGCTGCCCTTCTTCTTCGTGACCAGAATCGTACGCATCCCGGTCTGGTTCGACACGCCGTCAATCATGCCGAACTTTGCGTCCCACCCCCAGAGCACCCCTTCCGACTTCTTGTTGCACTTGACCGTGGTGACCTTGGCCTCGGGTGTGTGGAGCACGCTCCGGAGGCAGCGGTGGGTTGCCTTGTTCTGGAGCAAGTCATACGCGCCCATGCCCGGCACCCAGTCCCACTTCTGGTAGGCGCTGCCGCTACAGGGGCGGACGGAGGCCACATGGCTGGAGCTGTCGCTCGGTGGCGGTGACGGCACCACTGGTCAGGGCGGTGCCGATCAGGGCAGTAGTAATGATGCCGACGCCGGCCAATTTGCGTGTGTTCATGTGCAGTTCCCCCTGGTTGATGCGATCGATCCGCATGCCTGACGGTGTACGGCGCCAGGCCTGATCACGAGCACGGCACACGAGCTGGCTTTTTGCAGGGGGATGGCCAAGGGTCCAGCAACCGGCTCTGCCGATTGCTTCGCCGGGCGTCGGATGAGAGGTCAACGAGCCTGCTGCGGCCACGGTGGGGGAGTCGGCCGCGGTGGTGGAGTCGGCCGCGGTGGGGTTCGGGCGGCCCGGCTGCTGTCGGGATGCGCTCCCCCGAGGCGAGGCCTCAGCCCGAGATCATGGCCAGCTCCGGGTCTTCCCGGAGTTTGGCCAGGGCGCGGGAGACGGCGCTCTTGACCGTGCCGATCGAGACCTCCATGACCTCGGCGGTCTGGGCCTCGCTCAGGTCCTCGTAGTACCTGAGGACGACCATGGCACGCTGGCGGGCGGGCAGTCGCATCACCGCGCGCCACATCGCGTCGCGCAGGCCCTGGAGCTCGGCCGGGTCGGGGGCGGGCAGCGGGTCCGGCTCCGGCATCTCGTCGACGGCGAATTCGTCGACCTTGCGCTTGCGCCACTGGGAGGTGCGGGTGTTGATCAGCGCGCGGCGGACATAGCCGTCCAGTGCGCGGTGGTCCTCTATCCGGTCCCAGGCCACGAAGGTCTTGGTCAGGGCGGTCTGGAGAAGGTCCTCGGCGTCGTTCGGGTTGGTGGACAGCGACCGCGCGGCGCGCAGCAGGACCGGCCCCCGGGCCCGTACATAGGACGAAAACGTCGGGAACACAGCGACGGTCGAAGCGCTGGTGCACACTGGCGTGGTCATGGGAACCACGCTAGAAGCGAAGGGTGGGCGAGCGGATCGCCCCAAGGTGCCGAAGCGCCATCCCTCTCAAGTTGTAGGGGTGGAGCCGACTCCACCTACTCCAGGGGGACGGGGGCCGGCGGACCCCTAGGTCCTGTCGCTGGAGGACCGGGCCGCCCCGCCACCGCAGTCAGCTCCCAGGATCAGCCCCGAGGTCGGGACTCCGGTCCCGGCCGTGACCAGGACGTGAGCGGGGCTGCCGGCCTGGTTGACGGAGGTGCCGCGGAGCTGGCGGACGGCCTCGGCGATGCCGTTCATGCCGTGCAGATAGGCCTCGCCGAGCTGGCCGCCGTGGGTGTTCAGGGGGAGGGTGTCCGCGGCGACGAAGTCCGAGGCCTCGCCCGGGGCGCAGAAGCCGAACTCCTCCAGCTGCATCAGCACGAAGGGGCTGAAGTGGTCGTAGAGGATCGCGACGTCGATCTCGGCGGGGGTGAGGGTGGCGGTGCGCCAGAGCTGGCGGGCGACCACGTTCATCTCGGGGAGGCCGGTCAGGTCGTCGCGGTAGAAGCTGGTCATCTGCTCCTGGGCGCGGCCCGCGCCCTGCGCCGCGGCCCTGATCAGCGCCGGCGGGTGGGGCAGTGCGCGGGCCCGCTCGGGTGAGGTCACCACGATCGCCTGGGCGCCGTCCGTCTCCTGGCAGCAGTCCAGCAGCCGCAGCGGTTCGACGATCCAGCGGGAGGCGGCGTGGTCGGCGAGGGTGATGGGCTTGCGGTAGAAGTACGCGGCCGGGTTGCGGGCGGCGTGGCGCCGGTCGGTGACCGCGACCGGGCCGAAGGCGTCCGGGGTCAGCCCGTAGGTGTGGAGGTAGCGCTGGGCGGCCATGGCGACCCAGGAGGCGGGCGTGAGCAGGCCGAAGGGGAGGTTCCAGCCGAGCGCCGCACCCTCCGCGGTGGGCTCCCGCTGCTGGACGCCGGAGCCGAAGCGGCGGCCCGAGCGCTCGTTGAACGCGCGGTAGCAGACGACGACTTCGGCGAGGCCGGTGGCGACCGCCAGGGCCGCCTGCTGGACGGTGGCACAGGCCGCGCCGCCCCCGTAGTGGACCCGGGAGAAGAAGGACAGCTCGCCGATACCGGCCGCCTGCGCGACGGTGATCTCGGGGTTGGTGTCCATGGTGAAGGTGACCAGGCCGTCGACGTCCGACGGGGTCAGCCCGGCGTCGTCGAGGGCGGCGCGCACGGCTTCGACGGCGAGCTTCAGTTCGCTGCGGCCGGAGTCCTTGGAGAACTCGGTCGCGCCGATCCCGGCGATGGCGGCCCGGCCGCCGAGGGTGTCGGGGCGGTGGACGCTCATGCCGTGCCCTCCGGGAGGCTGACGGTCACCGTGCCGGTGACGTGGTGGCCGATGCCGTTCGCGCCGACCACCCGCACCACCGCCGTACCGTCCGTCACCTCGGTGACGGTGCCACTCAACACCATGGTGTCTCCGGGGTAGTTGGGGGCGCCGAGGCGGATGGCGACCTTGCGCAGGGTGCAGCGCGGCCCGAAGTGGTCGGTGATGTAACGGCCGACGAGGCCGTTGGTGGTCAGGATGTTCATGAAGATCTCCGGGGAGCCCTTTTCCCGGGCCGCCTCGGTGTCGTGATGCACGTCCTGGTAGTCGCGGGAGGCGATCGCCCCGGCGACGATCAGGGTGCGGGTGAGGGGGATGGTGAGCGTCGGCAGTTCGTCACCGGCCTTCATCCGGTCTCCTTACGGTCGCCTTCCGGTCGCCTTCCGGTCGTCGTCTCCTCGGGGCTTCGCCACCCCTGGGTGGCGAGATCAGCAACTCCCCCAATTCGTCCAGGATTTCTGCCCCAGGACCCAGATACGCGGCCAGCTGTCTGCCCCACAGGAAATGCCGGTGGACGGGGTGGTCGACGTCGGCGCCGATGCCGCCGTGCAGATGCTGGCCGGTGTGCACCACGCGGGTGCCGGCCTCGGAGGCCCACCAGGCGGCGGTCAGCGCATGCGGCCCGGCGTCCAGGCCCGCGTCCCGGCGCCAGGCCGCCTCGTAGGCGGTGACGCGGATGGCCTCGGTGTCCATACAGGCGTCGGCGGCGCGGAGCTGCACCCCCTGGTTCGTGGCGAGCGGGCGGCCGAACTGCTCACGGGTGGTGGTGTGGGAGACCGCCCGGGCCAGGGAGCCCGCGCAGACCCCGGCCTGGAGGCCGGCGAAGGCAGTACGGGCCAGGGCGAGGACGTCGGCGTAGGGGGTGGGGCGGGGAGCGGCATCGGGGGCTGCGGGGGTGCCGGCGTACGTGGCCTCCGGCCGGTGGGAAGCGTCTCGCCCGTGCAGGCCTTCGGCGGGGGCGTCGTCCAGAGTGAGCCGGCCCGCCGACCACGGGGCGGTGGTCTCGACCGGGCCCCGCCGCACCCCGGAGTCGTCGGTGCGTACGAGCCACAGCGTCCGCGCCGTCCCGTCCGGCACCAGTACATGGGTGGCCTCGCGCAGCCACGGCACCACGGGGACGGTGCCGGTCAGCCGCCCCGTACCGTCCGCCGTGCGCTCGGCCCGTACGCCGCCGCGCCGCGCCGGAAACGCCCCGGTGGCGATCGCGTCGCCGTCCCGCAGCGCGGGCAGCAGCCGCGCCCGCTGTTCCGGGTCACCCTGCGCGCCGATCGCCAGCAGTCCGTACACACAGGTCGCCGCGAACGGCACCTGCGCCGTCGTACGCCCCTGCTCCTCCAGCATCAGCACGAGCCCGAGGAGGCCGGTCTCCTCCACCGCGCCCAGCAGGCCGGCCGCGCGCAGGGCCTTCCACAGCGCGGCGTCCGTGCCACCGCCGCAGACGGCAAGCCGCCCAGGCGTGGACAGGTCACCGAATATCCGCGCCGCCAGCTCGCGGGCCGCCGCCTGCTCCGGCGTGGGAGTGAAGTCCATGTCACCCCTCACCGCCCTCTTCCGCGCGGAAGACCGGAAGCTCCAACTCCTCGTCGACGCGCAGGAATGCGAGCCGTACCGGCATCCCGATCCGCACCTTGTCGGCGGGGACGCCCACGACATTGCTGACGATCCGCACCCCCTCCGCGAGCTCGATCAGCCCGACCGCGTAGGGGCCGGGTGCTTCCGTGCGGGGGCCGCCGGGGGCGTCCGTCTGGGGGCCGGGCCCGTCCGCGCCGTGCTCGTGCACCGTGAACTCGGGTCCCGTGAACTCGGGTCCCGTGAACTCGGGTCCCGTGACCTCTGGCCCCGTGAAAGCGGGCCCCGTGAAAGCCGGGAAGGACGGGTGGTGCATCACGACGTAGGAGAAGACCGTTCCCGCGCCGCTCGCCTCGACGGCGTCCCACTCCGCTGACCCGCAGGCATTGCACCCCGGCAACCAGGGGAAACGCAGCGTCCGGCACTCCGTGCAGCGCTGGATCAGCAGCCGGTGTCCGGCGACGCCTTCCCAGAAGCCGGCGTTGTCACGGTTGACGACGGGGCGGGGCCGTCGGGCCCGGGGCTGCTGAGGCGCCTCCGCCTGCTGATGCGCACGCCGCTGCTGGGGTGCCTGCGCCGGCTGAGGCGCCTGCGCCTGCCGGGGCGCCTGCACCTGCCGGGGCGCCTGCACCTGCCGGGGCGCCTGCACCTGCTGAGGTGCCTGCGCCTGCTCAGGTGCCCGTGCCTGAGCCCGTGACTGTGCCCGCGCGCGCTCGGCCGTCTTGGCGTCCCGTACCGCCGGGGCGTACTTGAGGACCCGGAAGCGATGGGTGCCGGCCGGTTCGCCGTTCGCGCGGATATCCATCCGCGTCGTGATGAAGTGCCCGGTCCCCAGCTTCGTGGTCTTGCGCGCCGACACCGACTCGATCACCGCGTCGAAGGTGATCCGGTCACCGGGGCGCAGCGGCCGCAGATACTCCTGCTCGCAGTCGGTGGCGACGATGGAGGTGTACCCGGCGCCGTCCAGCAGCTCGGACAGTTCGCCGTACGCCCCCGAGCGGTCGGTGTGGCCGGAGAGGCCGCCCATCGTCCAGGCCTGCAGCATGGTCGGCGGGGCGACGGCGTCCGGCCCCCGGTAGGAGGGGTTGGCATCGCCCACGGCCTCACACCAGTGGCGGATCATCGGCTCGTTGACCAGGTCCTTTCCCACGCCGGCGGTCCCGGTCGGCCGCCCCTCGTAGGCCTTGAGCTGCTCGTGGGTGAGCTGCGCCTGGCTCATCGCCGTCCCCTCCGCTTCCCCAGCCGCATCCCCAGACGCATCGACGCGACGATCTCCCGCTGGACTTCGCTCACTCCGCCCCCGAAGGTGTTGATCTGCGCCGCGCGGTTCATCCGCTCCAGCTCGCCGCCCCCGAAGGCGCCCGGCGAACCGGTCCGCACCAGGGCGGCGTCGCCCACCACCTCCTGGCACATCCGGTAGACCTCGACGGCGCTCTCCGTCCCGGCGAACTTGACGCCGGCGGCGTCACCGGGCCCGAGCGTCCCGGCGCCCACGTCATCGACCAACCGCCAGTTCAGCAGTCGGGTGGCGGCCAGCCGGGCATGCGCCTCGGCGAGCCGGGACCGCACCCATGGACGGTCGGCGGGCCGCTCACCGGTCACCGCATCCGGCGTACGGGCATGAGCCAGCGCCGCCTCGAAGGCATCCTCGGCCTGCATACCGATCGCCGCCAACGCCACGCGCTCATGGTTGAGTTGGTGCGTGATCAGCCGCCAGCCGGCGTTCTCCTCCCCTACGAGATTCCCGGCCGGGACGCGGATGTTGTCGTAGTAGGTGGCGGTGGTCGTCAGCCCGCCGACCGTCTCGATCGGCGTCCAGGAGAAACCCGGGGCATCGGTGGGCACGAGGATGATCGAGATGCCCTGGTGTTGCGGGGCGTCGGGGTCGGTGCGGCAGGCGAGCCAGATCCAGTCGGCCCGATGGGCATTGCTGGTGAAGCTCTTGGCGCCGTTGATCAGCCAGCGGTCGTCGCCCTCGCCCGCCTCTTCGATCGCCTCTTCGCCCGCCTCTTCGATCGCCCCGCTGGTCGTGCCGCTGGTCGTGCCGTTGGTCGCCCCGCTGGTCGGGCCGTTGGTGGACCCGCTTGTCGGGCCGCTGGTCGGGCCGCTGGTCGGGCCTTTCGTCGCGCGAGTGCGGAGCGCGGCGAGGTCGGTGCCGGCCTCGGGTTCCGTATAGCCGATCGCGAAGACGAGCTCACCACTGAGGATCCGCGGCAGAAAGTAGTCCTTCTGGAGCCGGGTGCCGTATTTCATCAGGGTCGGGCCGACGGTGTTGAGGGTGACCATCGAGACCGGCGCGCCCGCGCGGTACGCCTCGTCGAAGAAGACGAACTGTTCGTCGGCGCCGCGGCCCTGCCCTCCGTACTCGGTGGGCCAGCCCAGCCCCAGCATGCCGTCGGCGCCGATCCGGCGGAGCACCGCCCGCTGCTGGGCGGGGTCCTCGACCGGCCCGTCCGGCAGCACCTCACGGAAGTACGAGCGGAGGTCGGTGCGCAGCTGCTCCTGGCGCGCGGTGGGGGCGAGGTGCACGTCGGCGGCTCCCCTTCTGGTGGCCGTACGTCCGGTGCGCAGGGCCCCGGCGGACGAACACGAGGTCCCGGCGTACGGACGAGCGAGCGGGTTTCTGACTGTCCGTCAGAAACCCGCTCGCTGTCAAGGCCGGCGCAGTGAACCCCGGAGAAGCCCCATTCTCTCCGTGCCGCCCCTGACGCATCACCCCTCGGTCAGCCGCCGCCTCCCCTTGCGGCGGGCCGGGTCACCAGAGGTTGGTGAAGTTGACGGTGGCATTGGTCTGGTCGATACGCGTGGGGCCGGAGCCGTTCACGCTCGCGGTGTTGTTCTGATTGGAGGCGCCGGCGCCATTGGCGACCTGCTGACCGGTGGTGGAGTTACCGAAGTTACTGCCCCCGACACCGGTTCCCGTCTGACTCGTCGCCGCCGAGCTCGACCCACCCGTCGCAAAGCCGCCGTTGTCGGCCTGCGCCACGCCCGTGAAGAGTGCGGCCGCAAAGGGCAGTGCGGCAACAACGGCGATGACGCGGGCGGTACGGGTACTTGCCATGTCTCTTCCTCCTACGGAACACGACTGCTGGATCACTTGGGTCGCTTGGATCGCTTGGATCGGTCGGCTTGCCTGGATCGTCCGGACCACTCGGATCGCTCGGTCGCTCGGATCGTTCGGGCTGCTTGCGGATCGCTTGTGCTGCTTGGATCGCTTGTGCTGCTTGGATCGCTTGGGCTGCTTGGCTGCTTGGATCGCTCGTGCTGTTTGGATCGGCAGTGCCGTTTGGATCGGTCGTGCTGTTTGGATCGGTCGTGCTGTTTGGATCGGTCGTGCTGCTCGGCTACTTGGATCGGGGGAACTCGAACTCCGCTTGCGCACCGGGCAGTTGGCCGACCGCCACGATGCTTGCTTCGACGTCGCGCACTCAGGCTTGCCCATCAATCCCCGGCGAACCCGCCGCGAAGAGGCGATTCCCCCGCAAGCATGAGGGACCCCGGGTAAACCCCGGCCGGCGCACGACCTCCCCGTCAGCAGCCCTCGGCAGCACAGCACCCCACCACGGCCCGCCCTCCCCATGCCCGCGCGCCCCACACGCCCGGCCGCCACAACCGGCGCGCGGGCCGGTTCACGCGCGCCCCCCTTCCCTTCCTCGAACATTCGTACGAAAATAGATCCATGGCCTTGCACCGCCGCCATGGACGCCCCGCCGGAACACCGTCCGGCAGACCGACCGCCCCGCCGGACGGTAGAACACCGGCCTGCCCGCCGAACGCCGGGCCACCGGCCTCTACACCGAACACCGGGACACCGACCGCCCCGCCGAACGCCGGGCCACCGGCCTGCGCACCGAACACCGGGATACCAGCCGGCCCGCCGATGGAGGACCGACCCGACGCGCCAACGGAGATCGGACCCGAGCCGCCGCCGGAAGACCATCCCGAGCCGCCGCACCTCACCCTCCGCCCAACCAAACCCACCAGCCCTACCAGCCCCACTAGCCCCACCGACCCCACCGGCCCTACCAGTCCCACCGGCCCCACCGATGCGCACGCCGCCGCCCTCGCCCACGCCCTCCTTGCCGCCGAACGCGGCTACCCCGTCTTCCCGCTCACCCGCAACAAACTTCCGGCCCTCCGGTCCCCGCACCGCGGGCATCCCGAGGTCCCGCCCTGCCGCGGCGAGTGCGGCCGACTCGGGCACGGCGTACACGACGCGAGCACCGACCCGCTCACCGTCCGCCGCATGTTCGCCGCCGCCCCTTGGGCCACCGGTTACGGCCTCGCCTGCGGACGGCCTCCGCACCACCTCATCGGCATCGACCTCGACACCAAGCACGGCGCCGACGGCCTGACCGCCCTCCGCTTCCTCGCCGAACAGCACGCCTTCCCGATCCCGCCCACGATCACGGTCCTCACCCCCAGCGGCGGCCGCCACCTCTGGCTCACCGGCCCGCCGTCCCCCGTCATCGCGAATTCGGTCGGCCGGCTTGCGCCCGGCATCGATATCCGCGGCGCGGGCGGCTACCTCGTGGGCCCCGGCTCGCTCACCGTCCACGGGCGCTACGCCCTGGCGCCGGACACAACACAGCGCCCCGCCCCCGCACCGGACGCCCTGCTCGCACTCCTCACGGCTCCGCCCCCGTCCGCCCGCCGCGCACCCCCGCCCGGCGTCCCGCCCCAGCCCGCCGCGGCCCTCGTACGCTTCGTCCGCACCGCCCCGGCCGGCCAGCGCAATGCCCGCCTCTTCTGGGCCGCCTGCCGCGCCGACGAGTCCGGCCTCGGCCAGGAACTCGCCGCCCGGCTGACGGAGGCCGCCCGCCACACCGGCCTGTCAGCGCAGGAGGCGCGCGCCACGATCGCCTCCGCAGCCCGCCACCGGCAGGTGAGCGGCGAACGCGGGAACCCGTAGGGGAAGAGGCCGGGCCCCGGAACCCGTAGGGGAAGCCGGACGCGGGAACCCGTAGGGAAAAGCAGGCACGGGAGCCCGCAGGGAAAAGCGGCGGAGGGTCGATAGGGGAAGGGAAAGGGAAAGGGGAAGGGAAAGGCTCCGAGGCAGAGGCAGAGGCAGAGGCAGAGGCAGAGGCAGGCCAAGCCAAGCCAAGCCAAGCCAAGCCAAGCCAAGCCAACAGGACGATCAGCCCTGACGCGCCTCAATCAAGAACCGGGTCGTATGCGCCACGAACGCCCCCTCCGCGCGGATCAGCTCATCCAACTCCCGCAAACGCTCCCGGTACTGCGCAACAGTGAACCCGGGGACCATCCACACCACCTTGCGCAAGAAGTAGATGACCGCCCCGATGTCGAAGAACTCGGTCCGCAGCGACTCCGCACGCAGATCGACCACTTCCAGGCCGGCCGCCTCCGCCTCCCGGCGGGCATCCTCGGGGTGACGGGCCCGCCGGACGTGCTCCGGCTGCGGCCCCAGAAAGTACTCGACCAGCTCGAACACGCTCGCCGGTCCGACCTGCTGGGAGAGGTACGTACCCCCGGGCCGCAACACGCGGGCGATCTCTTCCCACCACACGGTCACCGGATGACGGCTCGTCACCAGATCGAAGGCCGCATCACCGAACGGCAGCGGCGGCTCATCCGCGTCGGCCACCACGACCGCGCCGAGCGGATGCAACAGCTCCGTGGCCTTGGCGACATTCGGCGGCCAGGACTCCGTCGCCACCATCACCGGCGGTAGCTTCGCCGCCCCGGCGAGCACTTCCCCGCCGCCCGTCTGGATGTCCAGTGCCGCCGACGCCCGCGCCAACCGCCCGCTCATCGCCCGCTGATAGCCCCACGAGGGCCGCTCTTCCGTGGCACGCCCCGCCAGCCACGAGAAGTCCCATCCCTCGACCGATACGGCATCGGCCTCGGCCACCAGCTCCTCAAAAGATCGCGTCATCCCCACACCCTCACTGCCAAGGAACCACCTGACCACCGATTTACTCCCCCCGGCCCGGCACCCGCTTCCTCATTCCCCTCCCCCTCTCCTCGCGTTCTCCCTCTACTCGACCACCAAGAATTCGAGCTCCGGCCGGTCCCACCTCACCGCCGGCGGATTCGCGGGCACCGTTCCGACCAACCTGGCGCCCGCACTGCGGTAAAAGCCCTCGGCAGGCGGATGCGAAACCACCCGCACCTTGTCGAGACCGGCACTCCGCGCCTCCCCCCGCATGTGCTCCACCAGCCGGCGCCCGATGCCGTACCCCTGGGCCTGGTCCGACACAAACATCAAGTCCAGCTCGGCCGGCTCCACCATCAGCGAATAGAACCCCACCTCCCGCTCGCCGCCCCCCTCCTCGCCGGTCAACTCCTCCACGGCGACAAAGACCCGATGCGCCAGGATGTAATCCGGCCCCACCCGATACCCCTCGACCATCGAGGAATAGGGCCCCTGATAAGCCCGAGATCTCCGCACCAGCCGCGTGAGCCGGCCCGCATCCCGTTCCTCAGCCCGCCGGATCACCACGTTCCCCCGCCACGCCCCACCGACCGCCCCCGCCCTACGCGCACCCACGGCGAATCTGCCCGCTTCCCACATCTCGACGACCACCAAATTCCATTCCCCACCACCACTCTACGGCACGAGAAAATCCCTGGCACCAACCTCTCCAGAACCCCCTGCAGCGAATAGGCCAAGAAAATCCCGCCATTCCTTCATCTCTGAGAGGAGCGCATCAGAATCAGAAAGAATTCAGAGATGCGCCAGGAATGCGCCAGGAATGCATCAGAAATGCATCCGGAATGACCGTCAGGACTCGTCGACCGACCCCGAGGAGCCCGAGCCCGCCAGCTCGCGCTCGATCCAGCGGCAGATCACGCCCACCACATACGCACGCTCCGCACGGCTCAACTCCCGCCCCTTGGGGATCTGGTGCCAGCGCTGGAGGCAATTACGACAGCATGTCGCGGTCGCATGTTGAGCGACGAACACCGGATGGCCGCGGTACGGGGTCTGCTTGCCGTCCTTGTACGGCTCGGCCGGTGCCAGCCGCTTGGCAATGAGGTCGTAGGCGTGCCACCGCATCGTCGCCGGGCCGCTCAACTCGGCAGTGGCCCGCTCGCGGCCGCGCAGATGAAACTTCGCACGAAACGGATGCCGCGCAAGGGCGTCCAGCCGTTGGTCGAGCGGGCGAGGCAGCGGATCAGACATCGAAGAATTCCCAGGAAAGACGGTGCTCCCCCTCGATCATATGACCGAAGTCGTACGCATGAGCCCGCCAGGAGAAGCAGGCGACGTCCATCGACGTATCCCCACGACTCACGAATGGTCCTGAAGAGCAGCCCTGACCTTCTCCCTGGTCCCTCTTGTCCCTACGACAATGGACATAGAACGTTCCGCGCTCGTCGGCTTGACGACATCAAGCGAACCCCGATGTTTCACGGTCTTGGATACGTTCGGGGAGGAGAGCTTCACCACCATCGCATCCCTCCCGCAGGAAAGGGATGCCCAGGTGCCGCCCGACCCATTAGCCGAAGTATGCGAGTAGGGCCCGTAGGGAAGGGCGACAGCATCTTGAGCGCCTTCTTTCGACCAAGTGTCGAGCACGTGAATGGAGAGATTGTTCTGGTCGCCCCCACGAGTCGTCGCCAGACCGCATTTCCGCTCCGTGACGTAAAGGATGATCCGGTCGGCCCCATCGCGGACCTCCCCGATCACTCGCCGCTTCTCCGGTCCGCTCGACCCGTCCCGCTCGGACAACGGATCGTCCGGCAGATCGACCACTGGAAGCTGAAGCAACCGCGAAGGCTCGGCGGAAGCGGAAGCGGAAGCGGATGACGGGAGGCCGGAACGATTACCTTCACCCTCCCCTGATGTACATGCAACGCACGCAAGCAACAGGGCAGTCCCGACGACCGCATGCTGTATCGGACGCCTCACCGGCGAGCCCCCATAGCGCCAGACGTCAGATCAGCTTGTCCACTGACTGAAGCGGATCCCGACGTACTCCACCACAAATCCACCTTCACCCCTTTACCAACCCTGCAAATATCGCAACTGGAACACATCCCGATAGATCTCAACGGGCGCCTTGAAAACCCCGCAAACTCCATATTGCCTTTGTGGCGTCTCCTGGCAGGACCGACCGCCTCGGATCAACTGCCCCGGGGAAAGGAAGCGGCCCCTGACCGGGAGATCGCCGGTCAGAGGCCGTTCCTCCGCGGAGCTCCGGGACGGGAACCCGGCGGCACATTTACGCCGTGCCGCCGCTCCTCGCCGCGGGCCTCGCTGATCACCGTCTCAGGCCGCCTGACCGAGGGCGGCGCCCCACACCCCCCCCCAGGGTGGCTGTCAGCGGCCGCCTACCCAGACGGATGGGCAGCCCCAACGAACTGCCGCTCGACGTCTCCGGCAGGAACGGACCGGGCGGGACGCGACCGGCCGGGACGACAGGCCGGGACGACAGGCCGGGACGACGAGCCGGAACGACGAGCCGGGACGACGAGCCGGGACGGTACACCCGGCCTCATCAAGGAGACCGGGGTGCACCGGCCCGGCGACCACACCGTCGACGAGCTCGCTCCACCCGGTTCGTCAGCCCCGTGGTCCGCGCCGCTGCAGGTAGAACTGGGCGGTTCCCTCCACTCCCATGTACGGGAGGTGCGTGATCCTACCGTCCTCCTTGTCGATGACAGCGCATCCCACCGCGGGCGGCGGCTGCGAGGGCGAGGCGGCAGGCGGAAACTGGTCCGGCAGGATGATGTACCCGTGGCTGAATTCCCGGGCGATCAGCTGCCCGGCACTGCCGTCGGGCCGACGCCAGCCGTAGTGGGGGCGAGCCATCTCCACGGCCTCCTCCGGAGTCCTGGGGCCCACTGGTGCGGGGGTGTTCATATTGTTCATCGAAACTCCTTCATGATGTGGCGAGCCGCGTACCGGGACGCATGGGCGTCCGGTCCGGCCCGAGGGGGATGTAGCGGACGTATTCGGCGCCGGGATGGATCGGGTGAGTGCCGACCACACCCGATTGCGGGTCCACCCAGTGGACCGTTCCGTGGTGGTTGACCGCGGCGAAGGCGTGTCCGCCGCCGCCGGGCCAGCTCACGCCGACCATCGCGGACGACCCGTGCCCACCCGCGATGAGATCGTCATGGACGGGCTTGTAGCCGGCGTAGCCCCAACCGCCCTCACTGTGCCCGGCCCCGGTCCACTTCTCCATGTTTCCCACGGAGTCGTGCTCCGGCGTGGCCCGGTCCAGGGTGCCGTCCGGCAGCAGGTCGGGGGTACGTGCGGCGGATACCCGAGGATTTCCGTACCACGTCTCCAGAAATGAACGCGTACTGTCCGCACAGTTGTTGCTGCGCCCCGGTACCTGAGGTCCGCCGTCATTCTGGTGCTGCACCCAGGACTTCGTGGGATCGGCGTGCTTCTCGAAGCTGCCGTCCGATGTCCTCGGCATGGCCTCCTCCAGCATGTGCTGGTCCAGTGCGCGAATCGGCCTGAGGCCCTCGGTGGAGCGGTCGAGAAGGGGCGTGCGGATTTCATCGAGACGTGAACTCTTCGCGAAGTGCGTGGTGTCCGCCCGTTCGAACTCGTGGCCCTTTTCACCCCCGGGGCCGGCAGCGCCTCCGATCGCTCCCGTGGCGACGTCCAGGGGATTGACGTGGCCGCCGTTGAACAGGGCATCCTGCCCGGCACCCATCGCTGCACCGGTGACCATCCTGCCGGGCATGGTGTCCATTCCCGTGGAGATCTTGCCGATGCCGGCGAGTACCGTGGACGTCCCTTCCGCACCCGTGGCCGCCTTGCCCACCGCCCGCGCGCCGGCGCCTGCGCCGGCGCCCAGCCCGCCTCCCAGGCCGCCGGTCTCGGCAGCGTCGAGGAGTTCGGTTCCGCTGAATCCGCCGTCGCCGAAGGCGATACGGACGGGCTGGGCGACGGCGACGTCGACCGCCACCGATTCCACGGCGCCGAACGCCGCACCCGTCAGCGTGGTGGCGGCGATGGAGGCGACCGTCTCGGAGACCGCGACTCCCACCGTCTCCGCCGCTGCAACGATCCCTGCCGTGGCGGCGCCCGCCGCGGCTTCGGAGATACCGGCGGTGAAGAAGGCCAGCGCGGTGCCGGCGACCAGCGTGGCACCGACTATCGCCGCTTCTTCTTCCAGCTTGTGTACGGCCTTGTCGACCTCGTCGGCGAATTCGTCCAACGCCTTGGCCATTTGCCGACAGGCGTGAGCCGTCTGGGGCAACCAGCCCTTGCCGTTGCTGTCGTAGCGGTTCCAAAAGGAGTGAAAGGCGTCAATGGCCTTCCCGTGATTTCCATCGATCACGCTGTGGGCTGCCTTGCCGGTGGGCCCTCTGACGTCATCGATGGCGGTGGCCATCACTCGCCAGGCATCAGCCGCTTGGCGAAGACCGTCCGAATCGGCATCAGGCCACCACATTCCTGTGGTCTTCTGCACAATTTTTGCAGTGGTGGACTCGCCCATTGGCGCCCCCTCATATTGCCCTGTTTGACGTCACTTTGAGGTCAGCGCCGGAAGTGCCCGGCGGCGTGCCGATCCCCTTCGGCATGATTGTCGGCATGATGCGTCAGTCCGTCGTGGACGCTGTCCAAGCCCTTGGCCAGGACGCCGAGCGCCTTGAGGATGGCATCGCGATGGGGCCCATAGGAGTGGGCGAACTGCTTTCCTTGCTTGTCATCGCCCCACGGCGCCCCGAGACCCTCGAGCGTGTGCTTCAACGTGCCCAAGGCCTTGTTCAGGTGCGCACTCTGCGTGCCGAAAGTCGGCGCCACACTTTTCATGTCCTCCGGGTGCACGGAGAACTGGCCGTTCTCGGCCATCAGGCCAATCCCTTCTTCCGGGCGGATGCCAAACGGCCAACCTAGAGCACGCCCCTTTGCGCTCCTTGGCCAAGCCGTGACTCCTGATGGCGGCACATCGACGCGCCCATCCGACGTGCCGACCGGAGCCGACCCGGGCCACGCACCGCCTCGGCGCACGACATCGCCCTGTACCGGACCAGCTGACAGCCCGTGGCCCCGACGGCGAGCCGCACCCGGCTCCCCGACGCACGGTGAGAAACGAACGTACTTTTGAAGCTTCATGGAAGCCCCCTTGACCATCTCCAGCTGATCTTTTGAAGGTCCGGCGCGGGGGCGGCACCGACGCATCGAGCGGCTCTTCCGCCCGGCCTTCCCTCCCACGTGGGCACCCAGTTGCAGAGGCTTCTCCTGCCTCCGTGCGATGCGCCGCCCCGCGCCCGTGCGTCCGCACCTCTCAGAATCACGTTCCGCCGGCCAGAAAACCCCGCAAAGGGCGGGCCCCCGCCGGGCCGGGTGACGGCCGCCCGGCCCGACGGAGACCCGCTGATGATGTCCGCCGCCGACCCTCGGCCGGCCGACGGCGAACACCCGCCCTATCGCCAGAGCAGGCCGCGACTCCGCTCGCCGCGGTGCCGTACTCCCTTCGGCACGCCGGGGTATCCCTGTGGCTCGCCTCCGGCGTCGATCCGACCGAGGTCGCCCGCCGGGCCGGCCACAGCGTGGCCGTGCTCTCCCGCTTCTACGCCAAAGTGCTCGACGGCAAGCGGGACCAGGCCAACGAGCGGATTGAGCGGGCCCTCCGGGAAGCCGAGTAGGCCGGGTTCCTCGTCCACATCCCGTCCACACGGGCTGATACACGGCGGGCCGGGGCGGCCCTGAGTGAGACAACATGCGGGTGGGCGACGGCCCCGGATCGCTCCAGAACCGCCGCCCACCTGCATGTTTTCCTACCTCTGCGGAGGCTGTGGGATTTGAACCCACGGTGACGTTGCCGCCACGACAGTTTTCAAGACTGTTCCCTTAGGCCGCTCGGGCAAGCCTCCCCGCGGCACCGCGGCGCGCGGGGCGCTTGGGTGTCGCGGGATCAGACTAGCGCGTCACTTGTCGCCCGTGCGCTGGCCCAGGGTGACCTGGGTGGTGTGCTCCTTGCCGCCGCGCTTGTAGGTCAGGGTGACCTGGTCGCCCGGCTTGTGCTGCCAGATCTCGCTGATGAGGGTGGGGCCGCTGTCGACCACCGTGTCGTCGAGCTTGGTGATGGTGTCGCCGGGCTTGAGGCCCGCCTTGTCGGCCGGGCCGTTCGGGGTGACGGCATCGGAGCCGTTGTTGCCGGTCCGGGCGATGGTCGCGCCGTTGCCGGTGTCCCGCATGCCGACCTGGACGCCGATCTGGGGGTAGACCGGCTTGCCGGTCTTGATCAGGTCCTGCGCCACCCGCCGCGCCTGGTCGATGGGGATGGCGAAGCCCAGGCCGATGCTGCCGGACTGCTGGGACTCGCCGCCCAGTCCGCCGCCGTTGCCGGCCGACTGGATGGCGGAGTTGATGCCGATGACATTGCCTGCGGCGTCCATCAGGGGGCCGCCGGAGTTACCGGGGTTTATCGAGGCGTCCGTCTGCAGGGCGCTCATGTACGAGGCGCTGGTGCCGCCGCCGTCGCTGGAGGCCACCGGGCGGTCCTTGGCGCTGATGATGCCGGTGGTGACCGTGCCGGACAGGCCGAAGGGCGCGCCGATGGCGATCGTGGCGTCGCCGACCTGCACGTTGGAGGACTTGCCGAGCGGGAGCGGGTTGAGCGGGGCGCCGGAGGTGTTCTTGAGCTTGATCACGGCGACGTCGTAGCCCTGGGCACGGCCGACGACCTCGGCGTCGTACTTCTTGCCGTTGGAGAACGTCGCGGTGAGCTTGCCGCCGTCGGCCGCGCTGGCGACGACGTGGTTGTTGGTGAGGATGTGGCCCTGCTTGTCGTAGATGAAGCCGGTGCCCGTGCCGCCGTCGCCGGTGGCACCCTGCGCCTCGATCGTCACGACGCTGGGCAGCGCCTTCTGCGCTATCCCGGAGACGGAGGTGGGCTTGCGGTTCAGCGCCCCGGGGTCGCCGGACGCGGAGACCGTCGTCGAGTCGCTGTCGCTCTGGCCCGCGGCCCAGAAGCCGATGCCGCCGCCGACACCGCCCGCGACCAGCGCGGCCACCAGGACGGCCGCGATCAGCCCGCCGTTGCGCCGCTTGGGGGCGGGGCTGCCGGTCGTGCCCCAGGGGTCGCCGCCGCCACCGTAGGGCGGCTGCTGGCCCCAGCCGCCGGCACCGGCTCCGGGGCCGGCCGCCGAGTAGGTGGGGAACTGGCTGGTCCGGTCGGCCGCCGGGTCGTCGCCGGGGTGGCCGTGGCCGGGCCTGCCGTAGCCGGGCTGCGGGAGCCGTCCGTCGCTGTAAGGCGGCATCCGGCCCGGTTCGTCGAAGCCGGCGCCGGCGGCCGAGGTGACGGTGGGCGCGAAGTCCGGCGGCGGGGGCGCCGCGGGCGGGACGCCGGGAGTCCGGGCGCCGGAGGCGGACGCGGGGGCGCTGTCCGGCTGCGGCCCGGTCGGCGGCCTGGCCTCCGACGGGACGGCGGCTCCCTCGTTCTCGGTGCTCACAGCTCTCTCCTCAGCTTCACGACTGTCGGCGCCCACGGCCTGGCGGGAGAGTGTCCCCTCCGCCCGGTGCCTCAGCCAACTGTGCGGGGTCCGGGGCGGGCCGTTTCTTCCGGGGCTTGCGGTTCGGCCGCACCCTGGGGTGCGTCCGAGTGGTGCGGTACGGCGGGCCGTGCGGTCCGCCGGGTGGTGCGGTTCGTGTGGTGGGAGGCCCCTGGGCCTCCCGGTCCTCTCTTTTGGTCCGGCGGACCCGGCGGGCCCTCCGGTCGTGCGGCTCCCCCTTGCCGGACGGGGGACCCGGTACTCCAGCATCAAGGATCCGGGCAGTACGGGCGAGTCCCGGTCCGCGGATCACAGTCCGCGGATCAGGGTCCGCGGGCCATGATCCGCGGACCCGGCCCGCACATCCCGGCTGTCGCGAGACCCGGCCGCAGGTCCGGCCGGGCACTACGGGCCGGACGGTACGGGCGAGCCTCCCTTCACAGCCTTTCCCACCGCGCGTCAGAGCGCCGTAAGCCAAGGCTGTGACTGTCACCTCATCCTTTATGCCGGACAAAACCGGCGCACCCCCGGTTCCGCACCTCGGGGTACGCGCCCGGCGGCCCGGCGACGGTGGATGGCACGATAACGCGGTGACCTATGCACGCCCCGCTCAGGACGGCCGTCCGGGCCTTCCCGCCATTTCCGTCGTCGCCCACCGCGGTGCCTCCGAGGACGCCCCGGAGCACACCCTCGCCGCCTATCGCAGAGCGATCGAGGACGGCGCGGACGCCCTGGAGTGCGACGTCCGGCTCACCGCGGACGGTCACCTCGTGTGCGTCCACGACCGGCGGGTGAACCGCACCTCGAACGGGCGCGGCTCGGTCTCGGCCCTCGAGCTCGCCGACCTGGCCACGCTCGACTTCGGCTCCTGGAAGGACGACGGGTCCGCGAACGAGGCACCGGACCGGCAGCACGAGGACCCCGAGCGGACCTCCGTACTGACGCTGGAGCGGCTGCTGGAGCTGGTCGCCGACGCCGACCGCCGGGTCGAGCTGGCCATCGAGACCAAACACCCCACCCGCTGGGCCGGGCAGGTGGAGGAGCGGCTGGTCGAGCTGCTCGCCCGGTTCGGGCACACCGGACCGGCCACCCGCACCGACTGGACCTCCCCGGTCCGGGTCATGAGCTTCTCGGCGCGTTCGCTGCACCGCGTACGGGCGGCTGCGCCGGACATCCCCGGCGTCTACCTGATGCAATTCCTCACTCCGCGGCACCGCGACGGCCGGCTTCCGCCCGGCGTCGGCATCGCGGGCCCCGGGATGCGGATCCTCCGCGCGCACCCCGAGTACGTCGCCAGGGCGCACCGGGCCGGCCACCGGGTGCACGTCTGGACCGTCAATGACGCCGAAGATGTCGAGCTGTGCCGGGAATTGGGGGTGGATGCGGTCATTACAAACCGTCCCAAACAGGTGCGTAAGCAACTCGGCCTTGGCTAAAGCTCCTCACAGGGTGTGCACCGGCGCATTCGGGCTGTATTCGGTTATGTCCAGTGCGTCACTGTGTGCCGCTTGGCCGGTTTCCGGTCCAGTCCATTGGGGCATTCATCCCGTGGCGTGGGGCAAAGGAGGTCTCGGGGGTGGCGTTGGTGGTGGCACAAGAGGTGCCGACGTCGTCGATCATGGCCGTACCCCATGGTCCAGTGGGTGTGGGTATGGCCAGGCGACGCATGCGTGAAGAGCTGTTGGCAAGTGGAGTTCAGGACAGCGTCGTCGATGACGCGGTGCTCGTTCTGTCGGAGCTGTTGAGCAATTCGTGTCGCCATGCGCGTCCGATATACGAAAACGGATCACCGGGCTCCGTAACTCCCGGCGCATCCGTCGCGCCCGACACAAAGGACGCCCCTTCGGCATCCGTGCGGGCATCCTGGCGTATCGATGCGCAGGGCCGACTGACCGTCGCGGTCACGGACGGCGGCGGTCCGACCCGCCCCCTTCCGGCCACTCCGTCGGTCACGGCACGCGGCGGCCGCGGACTGGCGATCATCCGGTCGCTCGCCAAGGACTGGGGCGTGCGCGACACGGTCGCCGGCGAAGTCACGGTCTGGGCGGCCCTCTCCCTGCAAGGCGCGTTCGCTACGCGCGTGGACCTGATGCCCGATCTGCCGCCCTCGCTCACCACGGGCGCGGGCGTGCGCAACGGACTGCCGCTGGGGCCGGCCTTCCCGGAATTCGACGATCTGACATAGCGGCAGGCAGCGGCACGCCGAGGCCTGGCGGTGACGGGGCGACGCGACGGGGCGGCGTCCGGCCGGGATGCGCCGACGTCCGCGGCGGCGGGCATGACACGGCCCGGTATGCAACCGGGCGCGACCGCGCAAGCGATCCTCTAGGCTCGCGCAGATACGCGTCCGTACGCCCAGGATCGACCAGGAGACCCCGTCGCCATGGCCAAGAAGCGCCGTCCCCAGCCCCAGGCCGCAGCACCGCAGATCAAGGACGGCGAGGTGCCGGTCGTCGGCGCTCGTGAGCCCTGCCCGTGCGGCTCCGGCCGCCGGTACAAGGCCTGTCACGGGCGGCAGGCGGCGCACGCCGCCACCGAGCTCGTGCAGCGCCCCTTCGAGGGCCTGCCCGGTGAGTGCGACTGGGTGGCCCTGCGCGAGCTGGTGCCCGCCGCCACCGCCGAGTTGACGCTGAAGGGCGGGCTGCCCGAGGGCGTCCCGTCCGTGACGCTGGCGACCGTGCTGCCGATGGCGTGGCCCGCGCTGCGGCGCGACAACGGCGCGGTACTGCTCGGCCTGCAGAACGACACCGCCTCCGGCGACCTCAGCCGCGACCTGGCGGACACCCTGCAGCGCGCGCTGGCCACGGCCCCCGGCAACCCGGTCCCCGCCGAGCGGCACTCCGCCGACGGTCCGCGGCTGCAGGATCTGCTCGACCCGGACGCCACTTTTGAGCCGACGGTCCACACCGGCTTCGAGTTCTGGGTGGAGGACGCCGAGAACGCCACCGGCGAGGTCGCCGCCTCCCTGGAGCGGGCCAACGCGGCGGCCATCCCGACCGCCCGGATCCCCGGCCTGGAGGGTGCGTACTGGTGCGAGGCCCCGGAGAAGAACCACCTGCGCTGGGTCACCGCGCACCCCGAGGAGCAGCTGCTGGACGCGCTCGCCCGGCTGCACGCGGCGGGTGCCGCCTCGCTCGGTGAAGGCACCCGTCTGGTGGGCTCGTTCCGCGCCCACGGCCTGGTCGTCCCGGTCTGGGACCTGCCCTCGGAGATGGGCGCCGACGAGGTCGCCAAGCCGGCCGCGGCGTTCGCCGAGCGGCTGGCCGACGCGCTGGCGACGGACACCCCGCTGACGCCCGAGGAGCGCCGGGCGCGCGGCGGGCTCACCAACCGTCAGGTCACCCTGAGCTGATCGCGCCGTCCTCGACCGTGGTCCGGACGCCTCGGGGAACCCCAGGCGTGACACCTGTCACAACTCCCCGTACCTGCCGGTAAATAGGCGTCCGGAATTCCACGATCGAATTTGCGAACCGCCGATCTCTTGTTACGGTTCTAAAAGCCCGGTCGCTGGTGCATCCCCCGTCGCCAGCGACCGGGCGCTTCCATGTCCGGAACCAGGCATTCCGCTTGGCTCGTCCGGCCCCTCGGCAGCCTGCGGCCTCAGTGCCCCGAACCGCTGCCCGCCGCGGACGAGTTGCTGCCGGACCGCAGCAGCAGCCGCTTCCCCGCCGCGTCGGCGATCTCCGCCACGGCCGCGTACGGCGGCCGGCTCCGGTGCACGGTCGGGGCGGTCGGCGTCTCGCACACGCCCGGTGCACCACCCGCCGCCACCTCGCAGTTCACCTGGACGGTCCTGCCGTCGGGCCGCAGCAGCGTCAGTACGGCGCGGAGCCGGCCGGCGGTGCGGTTGCGGTAGTACGTACGCCCCCAGGTGACACCGTCCTCGGCGAGCACGCAGGTCTGGGCTGCGATCCCCTGGGGAGCGGTGAGTTCGGGGCCGCAGCGGGAGGTACGGCCGGAGAGCTGTGGCAGGCCGGGGCGGTCGGAGAAGCCGCCCTGCCTTCTGGAGCCGGCGGTGGTAACGAAAGGGGTCTTGCCCGGCTTGGTGCCGTTATTTCCCCTGTTTCCCTTTTCCTCCGAGGGGCTATTTCCGGCCTTGGCTGCTTCCCCGGGTCCCGCTCCCGGGGACGAGGTGCCGGCCGGGCCGGCCATCGCGGCGCCCAGCGGCACGGCGAGGGCGAGCACCGCCGAGCCGGCGAGCCCGATCATGCGGATCTTGTGCGCACGCTGCATGGGCCCCACCTGCACTTGAGATGCCGCTGACCACGGCTTGACGGTGGGCCGAACCTATCGGCCCTCGGGGGTGCGCCCGGGCACCCGGACGCCCGTTTCCCCGAGAGATCGGGGCAGGACACACCCGTACGGGTGATCCGCCGAGGGGCATTCCTGGCGTCCGTCCCTCGCGTCCACCGTCCCTCGCGTCCACCCCTCGGCCGTCGCCCGTCGGGCGCGGCCCCGGGTCCGCCCGTCCGCCCTCATCCGTCCGCGGCAGGCCCGCGCAGCACGAGGGCGCCCGAGTACACGTCGGGCGCCCGGAGCATCCGCGTAAGTCAGTAGGCGAGCCGGCTGCCGCCGTCGGGGGAACCGGTGCTCGCCGTGACCAGCGCGTCCACGATGGTGGCCACCTTCGGCAGCCAGGGTGCGGCCGGGGTGACGGCCGGCGGCCGTTCCCAGCGGACCCGGCCGGAGCCGATCTGGGAGGGCGGGAGCACCGCATAGCCACCCTCGCCGTGGAACCGCAGCGAGCTGGGCACCCAGTCCTGGGAGTGCAGCAGCTCGCCCAACTCCGGCAGGCCGTAGGGCGATACGAGCAGTGACCAGCGGGTGGGCGTGGCCACCACGGGGCCCAGGCGCACGCCGAAGTGGTCCAGCGCCGCCAGGGCGCGGGCCCCGGCGACCGCGGGCAGGCTCACCGCGCAGGGCGCGCCGCCGCCGGTGGCCAGCACGACCGGGGCATCGGGGCGGTTCGTCCACCACCAACGCACCATCCGGGCATCGGTGGTGGCGGCGAGCAGGCCGGGGTCGAAGGGGTGCGCGCCGGGCACCACGCAGTCGGGGTCCGGGCAGCTGCAGCGACGCGTGACCCGCTCGCCGAGGCCGAGCCGGGCGCCGGCCGGCTGCCGGCCGCCGGACCGGAGTCCCACACCGGGAAGTACGGGCCACTGCCACTCGGTGGCGTAGTGGAGCGCCGCACCGAGCTGCGCCGGCTTTCCGCCGCGCCGGAACAGGAGCTTGCGTCGCCTTCCGAGGATCTCGCGCATGAGCGCTCGTTCCTTTCCGTTAACGCCGAGGGCTTTGTCCATCGCACTGCATCGCACTGCATGGCACTACATGGCACTACATGCCGGGTTCACCATCGTTTCGCGCCGTGCCGCTTCATGCCGTTGTGGGGCGTGTCCTGCGGCCCGGCCGGGAGCCCGGGGTCGATCGGCATCGATCACGCCACGTGGTCACTTGTCACCGCGTGTACAAAGCAGCGCATCACGCCGTACGCCGGGCGTGAAGTGTGGCGAGGGGTGGCGTGCGTTGGCGCTTGCGCTTCCGTGGTGCAGTCCCCGCCTCTTGGGAGTGCGTCGCGGTCGTCGGCTTGTTAGACGCCGGTGCCCGCCGGAGAGTTCCGGTGCGGCGCCAACTGACCCCGCACCTTTCCGATTACGTACCCGCCACTGTGGTGATGACGCGCTGCTGATCGCCGTCAGTCGACCGCAAATTGACGTTCGGGGGGCTTTTTTCAGGCCAATCTACAGACCTCGTTGACACCACAAACCCCATGGGGACAATGCTGGACATCGCATCACTGCTCCGTGTACATGTGGAGGCATTAATAGCGGAGCAGCATGACATGGGGGTTTGCGATGCTATTGAGGAAATTGAGCGGCCAACCTTACCGCACAACATCACTCAACAAAATGCCGCACTCCCTACCAAAGAGCGGCCTGACCTGGGGAAATGCCAGGCACGACGATAGCCGTCGGCCATGACCGCCCCTCACGTGCCGAAAGTGGCTGGAATCGAACCAGCCCTTCCCGCCCCCGCGCACACTGTCGACCCGCACGGGCCGAAAGCTCCCCCGGGACCCGCTGCCGGCGTCCCTTCCGACGCCTCGTCAGCCGGGTCGTCCGACGGCTTGTCCGACGCCTCCGCGGGCGGCTCCCCGGGTGCCGCGCCCGGCACCGCGCCCGGCTCCGCGCCCGGTGCCGTCCCCGACATCTCCGTCGTCGACCAACTCGCCGCGGTCCAGGACCGGCTGGCCGGCTGGATCTCCGACCTCAGCACCCTGCACGACCTGACCGAACGGCTCGCGCGCACCCGTACGCTGGAGGACGCCCTCCACGAGCTGCTGCGCGCCGGCGCCTCCCTGGTCGGCGCGCGCCGCGGTCTGGTCGTCCTCGCGCCGTCCGACGGGCTCGGCCCGGAGACCACCGTCGGCCTCGGCCTCGGCCACGCCGAGATCGGGCACATCGAGACCATCCCGCGCCGCGCCCTGTCGTACGCGCGGATACTGGACGGCCTCCCGGAGCGGGCCACCGGCGACGACACCCGGACCGGTCCGCTCGACGACACCCGCCACCCGACGCGCGGCGAGAGCCGTGCCGCCGGCCCCCGCAACGACGCTCCGGCGGGCCCCTGCACCGAGATCGCCGAACCCGACATCCCCGGCGAGAAGGACCTCGACCCCCGCCTGCGCGAGGTCGCCGCCCGCCTCGGGTACGCCGCGAGTTATGCGGTCCCGCTCTGCGGTGAACCCTTCGGCAGGACCGGCGCCGCGGTCTGGCTCTACGACGAACCGGCCGAGCCCACCGCACGGCAGCGCCATCTCGTCGGCCTCTACCGCGCGCACGCCGCCGAACACGTCGCCCGCCTCCTCGAACTCCACCGCAGCCGGCGGGCCACCGAAACCCTCCGCGAGGAGCTGCTGCCCCACCGGCTGCCGCGGATCCCCGGCGTACGCCTCGCGGTGCGGCACAGCACCGGGCCGCGCGGCGGCGGCGACTGGTACGACGCGCTGCCGCTGCCCGACGGCGCCCTGGGGCTGGCCGTCGGTTCGGTGACCGGCTCCGGGCCGAGCGCGGTGGCGGCCATGGGGCGGCTGCGGGCGTCCCTGCGTGCCTACGCCGTCATGGAGGGCGAGGACCCGGTCGCGGTCCTCTCGGACCTCGAACTGCTGCTCCGGCTGACCGAGCCGGCTCGCAGCGCCACCGCGCTGTTCGCCTTCACCGAGCCGCCGCCCGGCGCTCCGGGCGGGCCGCCGGTGCTGCCGGGAGGCGTCGCCGACCCCTTCGCCCGCAAGCTGCTGCTGGCCGGGGCCGGCCACTGCCCGCCGCTGATCCTCGGCGATCTGCGGACCGAGTTCGTGGAGACCTCGCTGTCCGCGCCGCTGGGCATGCTCGCCTGCTGGGAAGCGCCGAGCGTGGAGATCGAACCGGCCGGCGGCGAGACCCTGCTGCTCTACAGCGACGGGCTGCTGCACCGCACCGGCGAGCCCATGGACCGCGCCTTCACCCGGCTGCACGCGGCCGCCGCGGGCGTGCCCAGGGCGAGCCGCCATGATCCGGAGGCGGTCGTCGATCACATCGTGCGCACGATGCTGCCGCAGGGTCTGGACGATCCGTCGTCGGAGGAGGACGTGGTGCTGCTCGCGGCGTACTTCGAGGAGTGAGGAGCAGGGGCGGCCCGGGCCGCAGGCCGCGCCGGACCGGCACGGAGCGACGCACACGGCGCACGGAGCCGCGTGCCGGGGCGTGCCCCCGGACGCACCCGGCACCCCGGATACCGGACCCCCGGAACCGGGGAGCACAGTCGTACCGCCGCCCGTCCGTCCCGTGGGCGGCCCCGCGTCCGGCAGCCGCCGCACCGGCAAGGTCACGCCTTCGTACGGGAAGGTCACGCCTTTCCGCCTCTGGACCGCTTTCGATCCGCACATACGATGGAAGGCGGTTCAGTCTTAAAAGGAGGCATTGTGACCGACGAGCTCACGCCGGAGACCCCGGACGAGGACGAGCAGCCGATCAAGCAGCGCAAGAACGGCCTTTACCCGGGCGTCTCGGATGAGCTCGCGGAGAACATGAAGGGCGGCTGGGCCGACACCGAGCTGCATGACCTGCAGCCGGTCGAGCAGGCCCCGAACGCCGCCCGCCGCCGCGCCGCGCTGTCCGCGCGCTTCCCCGGTGAGCGCCTGGTGATCCCCGCGGGCAACCTGAAGACCCGCTCCAACGACACCGAGTACGCCTTCCGCGCCTCGACGGAGTACGTCTACCTCACCGGCGACCAGACCGACGACAGCGTCCTGGTCTTGGAGCCCACGAAGGACGGCCACGAGGCGACGATCCACCGGCTGCCCCGCTCCAACCGCGAGAACGGCGAGTTCTGGCTCGACGGCATGGGCGAGCTGTGGGTCGGCCGGCGCCACAGCCTCGACGAGGCCGAGGCGTTGCTCGGCGTTCCGTGCAAGGACGTCCGCGAGCTGGCCGGCGCGCTCAAGGAGGCCACAGGACCGGTCCGTGTGGTGCGCGGCCATGACGCCGGCATCGAGGCCGCGCTGACCGACAAGGTCACCGCCGAGCGCGACGAGGAGCTGCGCGTCTTCCTCTCCGAGGCGCGTGCGGTCAAGGACGCGTTCGAGATCGGTGAGCTGCAGAAGGCCGTCGACTCGACGGTGCGCGGCTTCGAGGACGTCGTCAAGGTCCTGGAGAAGGCCGAGGCGACCAGCGAGCGCTACATCGAGGGCACGTTCTTCCTGCGCGCCCGCGTGGAGGGCAATGACGTCGGCTACGGCTCGATCTGCGCCGCGGGACCGCACGCCACCACCCTGCACTGGGTCCGCAACAACGGCGAGGTGCGTTCCGGCGATCTGCTCCTGCTGGACGCCGGTGTGGAGACCCACACCCTCTACACCGCCGACGTCACCCGCACCCTGCCGGTCAACGGCCGCTACACCGACCTCCAGCGCACGATCTACGACGCGGTGTACGAGGCGCAGGAGGCGGGCATCGCCGCGGTCAAGCCGGGCGCGGCCTACCGCGACTTCCATGACGCGGCGCAGCGGGTGCTCACCGAGAAGCTGGTCGAATGGGGCCTGGTCGAGGGCCCGGTCGAGCGGGTGCTGGAACTGGGGCTGCAGCGCCGCTGGACCCTGCACGGCACCGGCCACATGCTCGGCCTGGACGTCCACGACTGCGCCGCGGCCCGCACCGAGCACTACGTCAACGGGACGCTGGAGCCGGGCATGGTGCTGACCGTGGAGCCCGGTCTGTACTTCCAGGCGGACGATCTGACGGTGCCCGAGGAGTACCGCGGAATCGGCGTCCGGATCGAGGACGACATCCTCGTGACGGACGACGGCAACCGGAACCTGTCGGCCGCGCTGCCGCGGCGGTCGGACGAGGTCGAGGCCTGGATGGCGGGGCTGCTCGGCAAGTAGCCGCACTGTACGGGGCGGGGCTGCCCGAGTGGGCGCCCCGTGTGCAGCACCCGTTGCGCCGCTCGTTTTGCGTCTCCCGGTGGCATCAGCCGCCGGGAGACGTGTCATGTGCGGAGCCGTCGTCCTTGCGCCCGTACGCACCGGCCCGGGCCGCCGCCCAGACCGCGGTGGCGGCGGATGCGGCGAGATCCTGGTCGACGGGGCGACGGGCGATCAGAATCCGGTAGTAGAAGGGCGCGCCGAGCGCCGACATCACCTTCTCCGGGTCGGTGTCCGCGGGCAGTTCGCCGCGCTCGACGGCCCGCTCCACCATCCGGCCGGCCAGCGCCAGCCGTTCGCCGAAGAAGGTCCGCAGCACCGCCGCCGCCTCGGGGTCACGGGCCGCGGCGGAGACCACCGCCTCGATCAGCCGGCGCATCCGCGCCTCCCCGTAGAAGGCGGCTATCGAGCCGGCCAGCGCCTGCAGGTCCCCGGGCAGGGTGCCGGAGTCCGGCAGCGGCACCTCCGAACTCAGGTCGGTCAGCAGGTCGCACACCAGGCCCTCGGTGCAGCGCCAGCGACGGTAGAGCGTCGCCACATGAATTCCGGACCGCTGCGCGACCCTCTCCATGGTCAGCGCGGCGAAGCCGCCATCGCCCAACTCCTGGAACACGGCGGCCAATACGGCTTGGCGGGTGCGGGCGGTACGACCACCGGGCCTGGACTCGCCCGGGGCATGGTGCGCTGTCGTCACGACGGCTCCGTATTGCAGTGCGGGTTCACGCCAAGTATTGTCCGGGAAAGGTTAACGCGAGCAACTTCGCGTTAACCATGGTGCGCGCTGGTCTCGCAGGGACAGGGGACGCCGCGGGGGAGGTTCTCTCACCGCGAGACCGCGCTGCCCACTTCCCGCCAAGGGTGGTTTCCAGCCAGTTTTCCGACTGCTGATGTTAGCCCGGATTGACACCTCGTACGCGGACATCTCCTACGCGGACATCCCGCATGCGGCGCTCCCCGGACGTCCTAGGACGCCATCGGCAGCGCCGCCCCCTCGCGCCACTTGAGGATCTTGTCGAAGCTGACGACCGCGCCGGGGCGGCCCGTGCGGTTGCGGTAGCGGACGTGGTCGGTGAGGGCCTCGATCAGAAAGAGCCCCCGGCCGTCCTCGGCAAAGGCGGGAGCCTGTGCGGGGGTGGGCACGGGGGCCGGCGGGAGGGCTCGGTCCGCGGCGGTATGGGGTGGAGCGGGGGGTGCGGGGCAGGGGCGGAACCCTGGGCCCGAGTCGGTCACTTCGATGCGGCAGGTGTCACCGTCGATGAAGGCCGTGACGCGGTAGTCCTCGGTGGCGGCGTCCCCGCCGTGTTCGACGGCGTTCGCGCAGGCCTCGGAGAGGGCCACCGCAAGGTCGTAACAGATGTCCGGGTCGACGCCCGCCGTCTCCATCGTGCCCAGCAGCAGACGACGGGCCAGCGGCACGCTCGCAGCCTCACGCCGCAAATGGAGTGACCACCAGATGCTCATCGCTCCAGCCTCCTGGCCGCGGCTCGACATATCGATACCTATTGCCGCGCCGCATGGTCCGTAAGCATGTCCGGGACGTGATACCGCTCATTCGGCGGATGCGAAGAGCGAGCGCATCGGTGTAGGCGAAGCGCCTGCTATGCGCTGCCGCGCGCCCCGCCGGGCTCCCTGGACACCGGGCAGGGAGCCTTCTCGGCGTGCCCTGCCGTAGGTGACAGGTCGGACCAGTGGGATGATGGCGCCGCCATGACTCCACCGCCCGCCTCCACAGCGCGCGCAGCCGCCGATCTTCGGCTGTTGAGGGCCGCGGTCTTCACCGCGGTCTGTGTCGTGTTGTCCGCGGGCGGGCACATCGCCGCCTCGTGCGCCACCGTCCCGTTGTGGACGCTGGGTGTGGCGGCGGCCGTGGTGTTCGCGGTCGCGGCACCACTGGCCGGGCGGGAACGTTCGCTGCCGGGGATCGCCGCCGGTCTTGCCATGGGGCAGCTCGCCCTGCATGCGCTGTTCGCCTGGGGCCAGCTTCCGATGCCCGCCATGGCGCGGCGCGCAGGAAGCGGAGGAATCGGCTTCGGTGACGGCAGGCTGTCCGACCGGGCGGCCGAGGCCCTGGCCCGGCATGTGACCTGCGGGCTCGGCAGCGGCCGGCTGGACGGCGCGCAGGCGCGCCGGATTCTCGGTTCGGGCGGCTTCGACACCGCCTCAGCCGCCGGGATGACCTCTCCGGCAGGCACCGGACCGGCGGGTGGCACGGCCGGGGGCGCGACCGCCGCCGACCCTGCTATCACGCATGGCCTCCTGCCGTCGCTGCCCATGCTGCTGGGGCATCTGCTGGCCGCACTCGCGGTCGGCTGGCTGCTGCGGCGGGGCGAGGCGGCCCTGTGGCGGCTGGTCCGGCTCTCGGCTCCGGCGGCGTACGAGATCACGGTGCGGGCACTCGTCGGCGTGCTGCGCGGGGCACTCGCCCTGGCTCGCGCCCTGCTCACGGGCCTGGAAACGGCGCACGACGAAGCGCTGCGCGCCCCCGTTTCGTACGGGGATGACAAACCCGGCCCGAAGAACGGCGCACTCCACCACAGTGTCATCAGGCGAGGGCCCCCCGCCCCGGCCCCCCTCGCCCTCGCGGCCTGACGACGCGAAGCACGCTCCCACAGGACGGGTACGGGCTTATGCGCCGCCATCCGCGCGCGCCACCTGCACCGTCACCCGTACCTCTCTCCTTCCTGTGGAGTGTTTACCGATGTCGAAGAACTCGAAGATGGCGAAGATGTCGCAGCGGCAGTCGGACGCGTCGCCCACGCGCCGGCTCGCACGGCGGCTGCCGCTGGTGGGCGCCGCCGCGGCCGGCAGCGTGCTGCTGCTCGCCGGCCCGGCCTTTGCGCACGTCAGTGTGCAGCCGTCGGGTCCGGCAGCCAAGGGCGGCTATGCGACCGTCAACTTCAAGGTGCCCAATGAGAAGGACGACGCCTCGACGGTGAAGCTCGAGGTGACGCTGCCCACCGACCACCCGCTGGCGTCCGTGATGCCGCAGCCGGTGCCCGGCTGGAAGATCTCGGTCACCAAGGCCAAGCTCCCCAAGCCGATCGAGATGGAGGGCGAGAAGATCACCGAAGCGCCCTCGAAGATCACCTGGACCGCCGACGGCAAGGGCGTGGAGCCCGGCCAGTTCCAGCAGTTCCCGCTCTCCGTCGGCCAGCTGCCCAAGGACACCGACCAGGTCGTCTTCAAGGCGCTCCAGACGTACGACAACAAGGAGGTCGTGCGCTGGATCGAGCCGACGAAGGAGGGCGGCCCGGAGCCGGAGAACCCGGCCCCGGTCCTCAAGCTCGGCGCGCCCGAGGAGGACGGCCACGGCGCCGCCGGCGCGAACGACAAGAGCGGTGCCACCACCGGCATGAAGGCCACGGCCGCCGCCTCGGACGCGTCCGGCAGTGACACCACGGCCCGCGTCCTGGGCGCCATCGGCATCGTCGTCGGCGTCGTCGGAGTCGGCTTCGGTGTGTTCGCCGGCCGGCGCCGCAACGCCTGACCACCGGCGGGGGCCGGCGCCCGACCCGCGCCGGCCCGCCAACCCTTCCCGGACAAACGGGATTCCCAGATACAGGATTTGTCTGCAATGCACAGAAGGACCCTGCTCGCGTCCGCCCTGGCGGCGGCCGCGGCTTTCAGCCTGACCGCCTGCAACGGCGATGACGACAAGCCCGCCGCCGAGGTCTCCGGGGGCACCGCGGCCAAGCCGATCGTCACGCTCGACAGCCCCTTGAAGAAGCCGGACCTCGTCCTGACCGACACCAGCGGCAAGAAGTACGACCTGCTGGAGAAGACCAAGGGCCACCCGACGCTGATCTACTTCGGCTACACCAACTGCCCGGACGTCTGTCCGCTGACGATGGCCAACATCGCGGTCGCGGTGAAGCAGCTGCCGCCGGCCGAACGGAAGGACCTGCGGGTCGTCTTCATCACCTCCGACCCGGAGCGGGACACCCCGGCCGCGCTCAAGAAGTGGCTCGGCGGTATCGACAAGGACTTCACCGGCCTGACCGGCAACTTCGACACCATCCAGGGTGGTGCGCGCGACGTGAACATAGGGATCGAGAAGCCGGTCAAGAAGAAGAACGGCGATGTCGTCTCCACCCATGGTGCGCAGGTGCTGCTGACCTCCCCCAAGGACGACAAGATCCACTGGATGGGCATGCAGGAGGCGACCTCCGACAACTACACCAAGGCACTTCCGAAGATCGTCAAGGGGCAGAACCCGTGAACCGCCGCACCACCCTCGCCGCCGCCCTCACCCTCACCGCCGCTCTCGCCCTGGCGGGCTGCGGCGGCGCGGACGGCGCACCGCAGCTCAAGGTCGCGGACCCGTACATGCCCCAGCCGGTCGACCAGAACATGGCCGGCGCGTACTTCACCGTCAAGAACAGCGGCGGCACCGCGGACAAGCTCACCTCGGTCACCAGCGACCTGTCCAAGGACATCACGCTCCACAAGACGGCCGGCACCAAGATGGAGCAGGTCAACTCGCTGGCGATACCGGCGGGCGGTGAGCTCCGGCTCAGCCGCGGCGGCAACCACCTGATGTTCATGGGGCTGAAGAAGAAGCCGGCCGAGGGCGACAAGGTGGCCATCGAGCTGCACTTCGCCACCGCCGGTCCGATCAAGGTGACGGTCCCGGTCAAGGCCCTCACCTACGCACCGAAGAAGTAGCCGGGGACCGAAGCGGGCAGCCCCGGCCCGTAGAAGCAGCCCGGGGCCGAAGCAGCAGACCGGGGCCGAGGAAGCAGCAACAGGGGACCGAGGAACCGCACAGGCCGTAGGGGCCGAAGGGGCCGCAGGGGCCGTAGGGGCCCGTACGGGCCACCGGCGGATCACCACACAGGCGTACAGACAACGGGAGTAAGGGGAGCGATCACTATGGTCACCACCGGGCTCGGGCCCCGACGGTCCGCCGTGCTGCGCCTGCTGGTCGTCGCGGTGGCGCTGGCCGGCGCGCTGCTCGGCGGGTTCGGCGGCGCCACCCCGGCCTCGGCGCATGCCGCGCTGACCGGGAGCACCCCCGCGCAGGGTTCGGTGGTGGAAAAGGCCCCGGAGCAGGTGACGCTCACCTTCTCCGAGGGCGTCGCGATGGGCGACAACTCGATCCGGGTGCTGGATCCGCGGGGCAAACGGGTGGACCCCGGCAAGCTGCGCAACCTGAGCAGCGGCAGCATCGTCAAATACGGCGCGGGGCTGCCACCGGGCCTGGGCAACGGCACATACACCGTGACCTGGCAGGCGGTCTCCGCCGACAGCCACCCCGTCTCCGGCGCCTTCACCTTCTCGGTCGGCGCGCCCTCCAAGGCCGTTGCCCCGGTACCGCAGCAGAAGGCCGGCGGCGGTCTGGTCGGCGCGCTCTACGGCGTCGCCCGCTACCTCGCTTACGCCGGGTTCATCCTGCTCGTCGGCGGCGCGGCCTTCGTGGTGGCCTGCCGGCCGGCCGCCGCCCTCGTACGGTCCGTGCAGCGGCTGGTCGTCCAGGGGTGGGCGCTGCTGGCCGGCACCACCGTCGTGATGCTGCTGCTACGCACCCCGTACACCGGGTCCGGCGATCTCGCCGATGTCTTCGACCTCGGCGGACTCCAGCAGGTCCTGGTCACCAAGCCGGGCGCGGCGCTGGTCTCCCGGCTGCTGCTGCTCGCCGCCGCGGCGCTGTTCGTGGCGGTGCTCTTCGGGACGTTCGCGCGGCTGCACGAGCCGGTGGCGGAGGACGGGCCGGCTCCGGAAGAGGGGGCGGCTCCGGAAGAGGAGCCGGCAGCGGGCGAGGAGCCGGTATCGGGAGAGGAGCGGGTATCGGGAGAGGAGCGGGCTGCCGGGCAGCCGGCGGGAAGGAGCGCGCCGGACGAGAAGGACGGCGTGGGCGCCGGGAAGAAGGACGGCGCGGGCGCCGGGAAGAAGGACACCGACGCTGCCGGGCAGCCGGCCGTGGAGGCCGCCGATCTCGCCAGGCAGCGCAGGGACCTCACCTTCGGACTCGCCTTCGGCGGGGTGATCGTCGCCGCGGGACTCGCCGCTACCTGGGCGTTGGCCGAACATGCCTCGACCGGTCTGCAGACCGCCGTCGCGATGCCGGTCGATGTGCTGCATCTGCTGGCGGTCGCCGCCTGGCTCGGCGGGCTGGCGGCGCTGGTCGTGTCCCTGTACTGGGGGCCGCCCGTCGAGCGGACCGCCGTACGCCGCTTCTCGCGAATCGCGTTCGGCTCCGTGCTGGTGCTGGTGGCCACCGGTGTGTATCAGTCCTGGCGGCAGGTCGGCAGCTGGCGTGCGCTGACCGACACCACCTACGGGTGGCTGCTGCTGCTCAAGGTGGGCCTGGTCGTGGTGCTCGTCGGGATCGCCGGGGTGTCGCGGCGGTGGACGGGGCGGCTGGCGGAGGTCCGGGCGGCCGAAGGTCAGCCGTCCGAGGGCCGGTCGTCCGAGGCCGGGGTGCCGCAGGCCGCCGAGGCCACTGCGGTGGAGCAGGACAGCGAAGCGGAGAAGGGCGGCGAAGCGGAGAAGGGCGGCGAAGCGGAGAAGGCGGCCATCGGCGTCTCGGCCACGGCCGGCGCGGCCACCGCATCAGCTCCGCTCGTCGCTTCGGCTCCGCCCGTCGCTTCGGCTCCGCCCCCTTCCGCTGCTTCGACTTCGACTTCGACTTCGGCTTCGGCTTCGGCTTCGGCTTCGGCTTCGGCTTCCGCTGCCGCGCCCGCGCAGAGCCCCGGCAAGACCGCGGAAGGGACCTCGGGCCAGGCCCCGGACCGGAACCCGGACGGGAACCCTGACCGGACGTCGGACCGGGCGCCGGACGAATCCCCCGACCCGGCTCGCGCCGCCCAACTCGCCCGTCAGCAGGCCGCGTTGCGTACCGCCCGTACCAAGCAGAAGCGCGACGCCGATCCGGAGCGGCTGGCGCTGCGCCGGTCGGTGCTGGCCGAGGCGTCGGTCGCCGTCGTCCTGCTCGTGGTGACCACGGTGCTGACCGCCACCGAACCGGCTCGCACCGAGGAGGCGGTCAAGGCCCGCTCGGGCGGGCAGTCCACCACGGCCGGCCGGCCCCAGGTGCTGAAGATCCCGTTCGACACCGGCGGCACGGGCGGCAAGGGCACCGCCCGCCTCGACCTCGCCCCGGGGCGCAGCGGCAGCGCCAACACGCTGCGGCTGCGGATCTCGGACCCCTCGGGCAAGGCGGTCGACGTCCCCGAGGTGAAGATCTCCTTCACCCAGAAGGCCAAGAAGATCGGGCCGCTGCCGATCGTCCCGAAGCACCTCGGCAAGGGCCAATGGCGGGCGGACGGGGTCCAGCTGCCGGTCCCGGGGCAGTGGCAGCTCTCGCTGCTCGTACGGACCTCCGACATCGACCAGGTGACCGAGATCAAGAACGTGAAGATCGGCTGATGAGCAAGCAGAAGTCCAGCAAGAAGGCGCCCGGCAAGGCGGCGCCCGGGAAGAAGACCCCGGGGGCGCAGTCCGCGGGCGCGCAGTCCGCGGGGCCGGGCAGCGCGGCGGGCGTGCCCGCACCGGGCGCCGCCCCGGCGCCCGAAGCCGACAGCTCTCCCTCGACCTCCCCCTCGCCTTCTCCCTCCCCCTCGCTGGAGCTCTCCCGTCGCCGGCTGCTCGGCACCGTCGGCGCGGCGGGCGCGGCCGGGCTGGTCGTCGGCGGGGCCGGCGGCGCCATCGGGGTCGCCGCCGCGCAGTCCGCCCCGCAGGACGGCGCCGCCAAGGCCGTGACCAGCATCGGATCGACCGAGGTTCCGTTCCGCCCGGCGCGCGCCGGGCACCAGGCGGGGATCACCACCCCCCTGCAGGCCACGGGGCATCTGGTCGCCTTCGACCTGGCACCGGACGCGAACCGCAAGACCGCCGCCGCGCTGCTGCGCCGCTGGTCGCGGACGGCCGAGGAGCTGATGGCCGGGCGCGCCCCGGATGCCGACACGGGGGTCGCGCTGGACGCGGGCCCGTCCTCGCTGACCGTCACCTTCGGCTTCGGCCACAGCTTCTTCGGCCGTACGGGCCTGACGAAGCGGCGCCCCGTGCAGCTCGACCCGCTGCCCGACTTCTCGGCCGATGCGCTGGACCCCGGGCGCAGCAACGGGGATCTGTGGATACAGATCGGCGCCGATGACGCGCTGGTCGCCTTCCACGCGCTGCGCGCACTGCAGAAGGACGCGGCGGGCAGCGCGCGGCTGCGCTGGCAGATGAACGGCTTCAACCGCACGCCGGGCGCCACCGCACACCCGATGACCGCACGCAATCTGATGGGCCAGATCGACGGCACCAACAACCCCAAACCGTCGGACAAGGACTTCGACGAGCGGATCTTCGTGGGGCAAGGCGCCGACCAGGCCTGGATGCACGGCGGCTCGTACGCCGTCGTCCGCCGCATCCGGATGCTGCTGGACGACTGGGAGAAGCGTTCCCGGCACGAACAGGAGCGGGTCATCGGGCGCCGCAAGGACAACGGGGCACCGCTGACCGGCGGCTCGGAGACCACCCCGATGCGGCTGGAGGCGAACGGCTCGGACGGGCTGCCGGTCATACCGGCCAATGCGCACGCGCGGATCGCGGCGCCGGAGTCCAACCAGGGCGCGGCGATGCTGCGCCGCCCGTTCTCCTTCCACGACGGGTTCCGGGAGGACGGCGCCCCGGACGCCGGGCTGCTCTTCGTCTGCTGGCAGGCCGACCCGCTGCGCGCCTTCACCCAGGTCCAGCGGAAGCTGGACCGCGGGGACGCGCTGTCGCGGTTCCTGCGGCACGAGGCGAGCGGGCTGTACGCGGTGCCCCCGGCGGCCGGACCGGGCGACTACGTGGGCCGGCCGCTGCTGGAGGGCTGAGGCCGCCGGCCGCCGCTGAAGGCCGAGGAGCCGGCCACTCCTGGAAGCTGAGGCAGCCGGCCGCTCCCGCAGGACCGAGGCACCGGCCCCGGCCGGGCAGCCCTCGGGCCCGGCCCTCCGGAGAAGTCCCGCCCGGGTTCCGCGGGGCTGGGTATCGTGGCAGGACAGGGAGAAGATCGGCGGGGTGCCCCCGCAGTCACGCGAGGGAGTCCTTATCCATGTCGGCCAGCCGCTATACCTATCTCGGCCCCGAGGGCACGTTCACGGAGGCCGCGCTGCGCACGCTTCCCGAGGCGGCGACCCGCGAGCTGGTGCCGATGGTGTCGGTGCCGGCCGCCCTGGACGCGGTGCGCGACGGTGAGGCCGCCGCGGCGCTGGTGCCGATCGAGAACTCCGTCGAGGGCGGGGTGACCACCACGCTCGACGAACTGGCCGCCGGCCGACCGCTGATGATCTACCGCGAGGTGCTGCTGCCGATCGCCTTCGCGCTGCTCGTCCGCCCCGGTACGGTGCTCAGCGATGTGAAGACGGTGACCGGGCACCCGGTCGCCCAGCCGCAGGTGCGCAAGTGGCTGGCGGCCCAACTCCCGGAGGCCGTATGGGAGTCGGCGGCCTCGAATGCCGACGGCGCGCGGCTGGTGCAGGAGGGCCGCTACGACGGTGCCTTCGCGGGCGAGTTCGCGGCGGCGACCTACGGCCTGGAGCCGCTGGTCACCGACATCCATGACGCGCAGAACGCGGCCACCCGCTTCGTGCTGGTGGGCCGCCCGGCCCGGCCCGCGGCGCCCACCGGCAGCGACAAGACCTCGGTCGTGCTGTGGCTGGCCGAGGACCACCCCGGTGCGCTGCTCGAACTGCTGCAGGAGTACGCGGTGCGCGGCGTGAGCATGATGCGGATCGAGTCCCGGCCGACCGGTGAAGGCATCGGCCGCTACTGCTTCTCCGTGGACTGCGAGGGGCACGTCACCGACCGCCGGGTCAGCGAGGTGCTGATGGGCCTCAAGCGGGTCTGCCGTGAGGTGCGCTTCCTCGGCTCTTATCCGCGGGCGGACGAGGCGCCGCCGAGCGTGCGGCGGCAGATGACGGACGCGGCGTTCACCGAGGCGTCGGACTGGCTGGCGCGCTGCATGGACGGGCGGGGCTGAGCCGGTTACGGGTGCTCCGCGCCCGGCCGGCGGGCCCTGCGGAGCAGCACGACCTGCACCTTTGGAGGGACTGCAGGTTATCCACAAAGTTATCCACAGGCTTGGTTCTCGACCTGTGGGTAAGTCGACATGAGAGTCGGACAGAGTCGACATATCGCCCTACTGACCACACACCGCTCCACAGTGCCGCACGTCGGACGCCGTCAGCACAATTCACGTGATCAATCCTTTAGAGCGAGGTAATCCCACACGAAAGAGTGCGTGAACGGGGTTTGGACAGGGAATCCATAGCCGAGCATTTCGGGGGCGGAATGGTCGGCTCCGACTTCCACAGATCTCGCACACAGCCTGTGGATAACGATCCCGAAACCGTTGCCCCCTGTGGACAACCGAGGGATTCCAGGGGATAACCAGGAGGAGAATCAGGGCTCGCCACCCGCTCCGGCGCCCGTCCAACTCCCGTTGTCCACACCGTGGATCACCCGGCGCCCGGACCGCGAAAGCCTCGTCGCGGACAGTGCGAAGATCTCGTGACGAACGCCGCGAAGGCCTCCGACGGCTACCGCAAAGACTCCCGCCGACCACACCGAGCGCCCCCTTCCCGGTCACCGGCAGCACGGAATGCGCGCGAATTTCCCGCCCGTTTTCCCTCCTCTGACCCTAGGGGAATAAATTACCCAAAACGGGCAAAAGGTGATGCGGGTGAATATCGCGTCGAAGGGCGGAGCGGGGCCCGGTAGCCTGGTGGGGTGATTGACCTTCGCCTGCTCCGTGAGGACCCCGACCGTGTGCGCGCGTCCCAGCGCGCCCGTGGAGAGGACGTCGAGCTCGTCGACGCGCTTCTCTCCGCCGACGAGCGGCGCAGGTCGTCCAGCGTCCGCTTCGATGAGCTGCGTGCCGAGCAGAAGGCGCTCGGCAAGCTCATCCCCAAGGCCTCCGGCGACGAGAAGGCCGTGCTGCTGAAGAAGGCGGGTGAGCTGTCGGCCGCCGTCAAGGCCGCCGACGCCGCTCAGGACGAGGCCAAGGAGGAGACGCAGGCGCTGCTGCAGAAGCTCGGCAACCTCGTCCACCCCGATGTGCCCGTGGGCGGCGAGGAGGACTTCACCGTCCTGGAGACGCACGGCACGATCCGTGACTTCGCGGCGGAGGGCTTCGAGCCCAAGGACCACCTGGAGATCGGCGAACTGCTCGGCGCGATCGACGTCGAGCGCGGTGCCAAGGTGTCCGGCTCCCGCTTCTATTACCTCACGGGCGTCGGCGCACTGCTGGAGCTCGCCCTGGTCAACGCCGCCATCGCGCAGGCCACCGCGGCCGGTTTCACGCCGATGCTGACCCCGGCCCTGGTGCGCCCGCGCGCCATGGAGGGCACGGGCTTCCTCGGCCAGGCCGCGGAGAACGTCTACCACCTGGAGAAGGACGACTACTACCTGGTCGGCACCTCCGAGGTCCCGCTCGCCGCGTACCACATGGACGAGATCGTGGACGGCGCCAAGCTGCCGCTGCGCTACGCCGGTTTCTCGCCGTGCTTCCGCCGCGAGGCCGGCACCTACGGCAAGGACACCCGCGGCATCTTCCGGGTCCACCAGTTCGACAAGGTGGAGATGTTCTCCTACGTCGCGCCGGACGACGCCCAGGCCGAGCACCAGCGGCTGCTGGACTGGGAGAAGCAGTGGCTGACCGGTCTGGAGCTGCCGTTCCAGGTCATCGATGTCGCCACCGGTGACCTCGGCGCCTCGGCCTCCCGCAAGTTCGACTGCGAGGCGTGGATCCCCACCCAGGGCAAGTACCGCGAGCTGACCTCGGCCTCGAACTGCGACGAGTTCCAGGCCCGGCGGCTCTCGGTCCGGATGCGCGAGACCGTCGACGGCAAGCAGAAGGTCTCGCCCCTGGCGACCCTCAACGGCACGCTCTGCGCCGTTCCGCGCACGATCGTGGCGATCTTCGAGAACCACCAGCAGGCGGACGGCTCCGTGCGCGTCCCCGAGGTGCTCCGCCCCTACCTGGGCGGCCGCGAGATCCTGGAGCCCGTCGCCAAGTGAGCTCGTCCGCTCCGCTGCCGTACAAGCTCATCGCGACGGATCTCGACGGGACGCTGCTGCGTCACGACGAGACCGTCTCCGAGCGCACCCGCCAGGCGCTCGCCGCGGCCACCGCGGCGGGCGCGGCGCACATCGTCGTCACCGGCCGGGCCGTGCCCTGGACCCGCCACATCCTCGACGCCCTGAGCTACAAGGGCCTCGCGGTGTGCGGACAGGGCGGGCAGGTCTACCACGCCGGTGAGCACCGCCTGCTGACCTCGGTGACGCTGGACCGCCAGCTGGCCGGTCTCGCGCTGGCCAAGATCGAGGCGGAGGTCGGCCCGCTGCATCTGGCGGCGAGCCGGGACGGTCTGGAGGGCGAGGTGCTGGTCGGCCCCGGCTACCGCGTCCAGGAGGGCCCGCTGCCCAGCGTCATGCTGGACGATCCCGGCGAGCTGTGGGCGGCACCGCTCAACAAGGTCTACATCCAGCATCCAGACCTGGACGACGATGCGCTGGCGCTGGCCGCACGGCAGGTCGCCGGGGATCTGGTGGGCGTGACGGTGGCCGGCGAGGGCATCGTCGAACTGCTGCCGCTGGGCCTGACGAAGGCCACCGGCCTGTCGCTGGCCGCCCGCCGGCTGGGCGTCACCGCCAAGGAGACCCTGGCCTTCGGCGATATGCCCAACGACATCCCGATGTTCGCCTGGTCCGCACGCGGGGTGGCCATGGCCAACGCCCATGACGAGCTGAAGGCCGTCGCGGACGAACTCACCGCCTCCAACGAGGAGGACGGCGTCGCGGTGGTGCTGGAGCGGCTTTACCTCTCCTGACTGCCTTCTGGGTCCGGGCCCGGGTCTGGGTCTGGGTCCGGGCATGGGCCCGGGTCGGGGCATGGGCCCGGGTCCGGCTCGTGACGCGGTGGCGGCTTCCCGGCGGACGCCTGGTGTGCCTCCTGGTCTGCCTCCTGGTGTGCCTCTCGCTCCGGCCGCTTCCCGGCTGCCGAAGGGGTCAGCGGCCAGGCCGCGAAGCCCATGGTCAGCGCGATGGCATGGCCGAAGTCGGTGAAAGAGGCTCCGGTCGTCAGCGGGATGCCGAAGAAGACCAGCACCGCGGCGAGATAGCCGTAGCGCCAGGGCGGCAGCAGCCGGTAGGTCAGCACACCGGCGGCCGCGGCCAGCCCGTACGAGACCCCGATGTCCACGACATGGGTCATCGAACCCGGCAGCCGGTGGCCCTCGATGGCCAGCAGGACGAGCTCCTGGCTGGCGAGGGTGGCCGCGATATGCGCACCGCCGACGGTCAGCAGCCAGCGCGTGCTGCCCATCCAGCGCTCCACGTTGGCGTGCAGCAACTCGAACATCACGACGTAGAGCAGGAAGGACGACGGGCGTTCGATCCAGAAGCCGCTGATGAGCAGCGACGGCAGCGGATGCTCGTTCAGCTCGTGGATGTTGCTGCTGGTGCGGTGGATGAGGAACTGTCCCAGCCCCTCGGACGCGGAGGCGATCACCAGGCTGGTGATGCCGATGACCAGCAGCCAGATATGGGTGCCTGGACTGCTGCGCACCCAGTCCTTCACTCCGTCCTTCACCCAGGTCAGGGGGTTGCCGGGCCACGGCCGGCGGCCGCCGCGCGGTGGCTCCATCAGCGGTCTCACCGTCGGCGCCCGGCGGCGGGGGAGGTGGTGAACAGCGGCCCCGGGCCCTTGATGTGCCGGATGCGGGGCGCGCTCTCCATCGCCCGTACGCCGGGCAGCGCCGCGACCCGGGTCGTCAGATAGGCGTAGAGCGCTTCGGTGCCCTGGCACAGCACGGACGCGAAGAGGTTGTTCGGTCCGGTGGTGGCACAGGCGAAGGCGACCTCCGGGTGTGCCGCCAGCGCCTCGCCGGCGGCGGCGAGTTCGGCGGGCGCGACGGACAGCCAGAGGGCGACCATCACGCCGTAACCGAACTGCCGCAGGTCGTAGTCGACGTCGTAGTACAGGACACCGTCCGCACGCAGCTCCGCCAGCCGGCGGCGGACGGTGCTGGGCGACCAGCCGGTGACGGTGGCGAGCTCGCCCAGCGGCGTCCGGCCGTCACGGGCGAGCGCGGCGAAGAGCCGGCGGTCGGCGTCGGTGAGCGTCACCGGGGTGGCGGGCGGGCTCGGTGGGTTCAGTGGGTTCAGTGAGTTCAGTGAGTTCAGTGAGTTCAGTGAGTTCGGTGGGCTGGGCTGGTTTGCCAGGTTGGGTGAATTCGGCGAGTTCGGTGGGTCGGGTAGGTCGGGTGGGTTGGGGCTCAGCTCGGCGATCTGTGCGCCGGTGAGCGCCCCGGACTTGCTGATCAGGCCCTGCGGACCGCCGAAGAACTCATGCAGCAGGCAGTGCGCGGTGACGCCGACGACGCTCGGGGTGCGCGGCAGCTTCTGCAGCAGCAGCGCATCGCTGTGGTCGCTGCTCGGCGCGCGGCAGACGGCGGCGATCTCGGTGCCGCCGGACATCAGGCTCACCCAGGACGTGTCCGAGCGGCGGGCCAGCGCCTCGGCTACGGAGACGGCGGCGTCCGGCGTGCACTGGACCCGCACCATCCAGGTGATGTCGCCCAGCGCCTGCGCATCGGCGAGCCCCAGCACCTTGAGCGCGCCGCTGGTGCGGTGCCGGGTGTAGCGGCGGGCGACGGTCTGGTCGGAGACGCCGAGCACCGCCGCGATCCGGCTGAACGGCGCCCGGCCGTCCAGCTGCAGCGCATGCACGAGTTGGCGGTCGAGGGCATCGAAGCCGGCGGGGACACCGGGGGCGCCGGGGCCACCAGGGCCACCAGGGCCGCTGGGGGGTTGGCCGGTGGCTCTCCCCCGGAATGTTCCGCCGGACTTCCCGCCGGACTTCCCGTCGATTTTCACCATTCGAGGCTAGCGCGTGTCGGATTACGCCGCCGGGAGCGCGGTGGCTGGGAGAACAGGTGGCGCGGACCGCACGGTGGCGTCGGCAATACGGGCGGCGCCGGCATGGCGACGCGACGGCAACAGACAGCAGCAAACGCCGGCAGGCAGCAGCAGCAGACGGCAACACGAGTGGAGGAAGAAAGGGCATGGGGAACACACCCGAGAGGGGGACCGCGGCCGACGGACGGGCGGCAGGCGCGGGCGGGGAGAAGAGCAGGAGCCCGGCGGAAGGTGCGGTGGGGAGACGGGCCGGAAAGTGGTGGCCACTGGTCGCCATCACCCTCGGCAACTTCCTGCTGCTGGTCGATGTGACGATCGTGAACACCGCGCTGCCCCGGATAGCCGACGGCCTGGGCGCCTCCTTCACCTCGCTCCAGTGGGTGTTGGACATCTACGCGCTGGCGCTGGCCGCGCTGCTGATGGTGGCGGGCTCGGCCGCCGACCTCTTCGGACGGCGCCGGCTGTACGTGGCCGGGCTGGCCCTGTTCGCGCTCGCCTCGCTCGCCTGCGGTCTGGCCCCGGACGCGGGCGTCCTGGTCGCGGCCCGCGCCGTCCAGGGCGTGGGCGCGGCGGCGATGTTCGCCACCAACACCCCGCTGCTGATGGCCGCCTATCAGGGCCGGGACCGTGGTGTGGCGTTCGGTGTCTGGGGCGGCACCAGCGGCGCCGCGGCCGCCATCGGCCCCGTACTGGGCGGGCTGCTCACCGAGTACGTGGACTGGCGGGCGATCTTCCTGGTCAATCTGCCGCTGGTCGCCGTCGCGGTGTGGATCACCCTGCGCACGGTCGGGGAGTCGTACGGCGACCTCCCCCGGCCCCGAACGCACGCGGCCGCGGGGAGCCCCCTCACCCGTATCGACTGGCCGGGGGCCGCGTCCTTCACCGGGTGCGCGGGCGCGCTGACGTACGGGCTGATCCGCGGCGGCGAGGAGGGCTGGACGGAGTACGGGACACTCGCCTCGTTCGGCGGGGCGGTGCTCGCGCTGCTGGTGTTCCTCGTCGTCGAGCGGCAGGTGCGCCGGCCGCTGCTCGATCTGCGGCTGCTGCGCCGGCCGTCGTTCGCGGCGCTGATGGCGGCGGCGTTGCTGCTGCAGGCCGCGGCGTTCCCGTATCTGTCGTTCGTGGGGCTGTGGGTGCAGAACGTCGTGGGCCTGAGCCCGGTGCAGGCGGGTCTCGCGGTGACACCGATGGCGCTGATGTCCCTGCTGGTCGGCTCGCTGGGTGGCCGGCGACTGCAGCGGATGGCGCCACGACTCCCGGTCGGCCTCGGCATGTTGCTCGTGGGAGCCGGGGCACTGGTGTCCTGCGCGCTGCTGGACGACGACTCCGGCTGGGCGGTGCTGGTCCCCGGGCTCGCGGTGACCGGACTTGGCATCGGGATGGCGATGCCGGTCCTGGTCTCCGCGGCACTCGGTGCGGCGCCCCCGCAGCGAGCGGGGATGGCGAGCGGCGCCGTGAACACCTTCCGTCAGCTGGGCTACGCCCTGGGCATCGCGGTCCTCGGCACCGTCTTCACCACCGCGCTGCGCGACACCGCACGGCCCGGCGCATCCCGTACGGCGCTCGGATCCGCGTATGTCTGCGGGCTGACGGACATCATGCTGATCTCCGGGGTGGTGGCCCTGGCGGGCGGACTGCTGGTCCTTGCGGTGGTACGGCGCGAGGAGAGCGGCGACGGTCCGGCCGTCCCGCCCGAGGCGGAGGGCGCCTCGGCGGCCCCGGTGCGGGAGGGGGCGCGAGCGGGGGCGCGAGAAGGGGCGAGAGAGGGGGCGAGAGAGGGGGCGTAGCCACGATGGAGCACGCCCTGTGCGGGTCGGCACCCGGAACCGTACGGCCGTATGGGGTTCCGGGTTGCCGCCCTGGGCCCTGTGCCGATCTTCGCCGCACCCCACACCCAAGTCAATCCTCTGACTTCCTTCCAAAGCCCTTAGCAATAGCTTGGGTTGAAGCTACCGTACGGGGGTGACCCTCGATGATCTGCGCGTCTTCGTCGCCGTGTGCGAGGCGGGCAGCCTCAGTGCCGTCGCCCGCGATCTCGGCTGCACCCAGTCGGCCGTGAGCCAGCGCATCAAGCGCCTCGAACGGGAGGCGGGCAGCGGGCTGTTGGAACGCCGGCCGCGCGGGGTGGCACCGACCCAGGCGGGCCGGATCCTGCACCGCGCGGCGGCGGACGGCATCGGCGGACTGGACCTGGCACTGCACCGGCTGGCCGACCTGCGCGCGGGCGACGGCGGCACGGTCCGGGTGACCACCGGCGCCACGACCGTCCGGCACTTCATGTCCGAGGCGGTCGTCACCTTCCGCGCGCACCATCCGCACGTCAACCTGGAGTTCCGGACCGAGAGTTCCAGCCGCCGCTGCTTCGAGGTCGTCGCGGACGGAAGCTCCGAGCTGGCCTGGATCACCATCGGCCCGGCGGTACCGGGCATCGAGCAGCATCCGGTGGTCCGGCTGCCCTGGGTCCTCGCCGTACGCGCGGACGATCCGCTCGCCGGCCGGGAGCGGATCGAGCCCGAGGAACTGGCAGGCATCCGGCACATCCGGCTGCCGGAGAACTCCACCTCCCGTATGCGCCTCGACGATCACCTCAGCCACCGGGAGGCCGGACCCGTGCCGCCCCCGAGCGCCACTAGCGTCGCCGACTGGGACACCGCCCTGCTGCTGGCCGAACTCGGGGTCGGCCATGCGGTCGTCCCCCAACTGCCGGGTCTGCACGCTTCCGTCCCTCCGGCACTGCGGCTGATCCCGATCGCCGCGCTGCCCCCGCTGGCCACCGGCTGGGCGGTACGCCGGTGGGAGGCGCTGAGCCCGGCGGCGGTGGCGTTCGCGGAGACGGTCACCGCGCGCCTGGGCGACGGCGACGGTACGGAGCGCCTCAGGCCCTGACCACCGGCTCCTGGATCTCGGTGACCCACTTCTCCTGATCCGGCGGGCACTCCAGGTACAGACCGGCGGACCCGGGAGACGCGGCGGCGGGGGGAACGGGCCGGGACCGCCCCGGCCGCAGGGACCGGCACCCCGGTGTCACCACCGCTGCACAATCGGTCACCAGACAGCAGCATCGCGTCAAGTAGCGTCCACAACCCGTCAATGACGCGTCAGTGGCCGGCGGAGTGCCCGGTTCCCCGGGAATAGCGTCAGGGCCGAGCCCCGGCATACGCGTTTCCCACCGGTCCGGGGCCGAGGTCCTGTCCGAGGAGCAACGCCGTGTCCCACCTTCTGTACGCGGAAGATCCCGAGCCTGCCGAACGTGCCCCGGCCGGGCTTCTCTTCGTCCCTGTCCGGTCGGGCCCCGCGGGCTGCACCGCCCGCCTGTTCCGTACTCCGCTCGGCGGCCGTACCGCCGTCGGTTTCACCTCGCGCCAGCGGCTCGCCGCGGCCCTCGGCAGCGATCAGCCCTGGGTCAGGCTCTCCGAGCCCGCGCTGCGTGCGCTGGCCGAACCCGTCGGAGCGACGGACCTGACCGTCGATCCGCGGTTCGCCCCCGCCGTCCCCCGTGGTCAGCACCTCCGGGCCGGGTGAGGGAGAGCCACCGCCATGAGCCATCGCACACTGCCCCAGCCCCCTCACCGCACCACGCGCCACACCGCCACCCCGTCGCCGGCCACCGCCGTGACGAGCGCGCCACCGGCCGCCACCCCGCCACCGTCCGCCGGCCAACTGCCGTCCGCCGGCCACTCGTTGTCCACCGACGAGCCGTTGCCCGCCGACCACCCGTTGTCCACCCACGAGCCGTTGCCCGCCGACCGTCCGTTGGCTATCGACGAGCCGTTGTCCATCTGGCCCGGGTCCGCGGCGCCGCTCGGCCACGACGACCTCGCCGTGGGCGGCGTCCCGCTCACCGAGGTCGCCGACCGCTTCGGCACACCCGCCTACGTCCTGGACGAAGCCGAGGTACGCCACCGCTGCCGCGCCTACCTTCGGGCGTTCCCGGGTGCCGATGTCTTCTACGCCGCCAAGGCGTTCCTGTGCCGCGCCATGGTCCACTGGGTGCGGGAGGAAGGGCTCGGCCTGGATGTCTGCTCCGCCGGTGAGCTGGAGTTGGCCGTCTCCAGCGGGTTTCCGCCCGCGCGGATCGTGCTCCACGGCAACGCCAAGAGCCCGGCCGACCTGCGGGCGGCGCTGCGGCTCGGCGTCGGCCGGATCGTCATCGACAGCACCTCGGAGATCGCCCGGCTGGCCGCGGCGGTCCCCGCCGGCAGCCGGCAGAAGGTGCTGATCCGGGTCGTACCGGGCATCGCCGCCGGCGGCCACGCCAAGATCCGTACCGGGACCGACGACCAGAAGTTCGGGCTGTCGCTCGCCGACGGCTCCGCGCAGCACGCCATCACGCGGGTACTCAGCCAGCCACGTCTCGAACTGGTCGGCCTGCACTGCCACTTGGGCTCGCAGATCACCACCGTCAAGCCCTATCTCTCGGCCGTACGCCGACTGATCGGGCTGCTGGCGCGGATTCACGAGCAGCACGGCATCACCCTGCCCGAGCTGGACCTCGGGGGCGGCCACGGCGTCGCCTACCAGCCCGGCGAGCCCACGCTCGATCTCCTCTCCCTCGGCGACCGGATCCGCGCCGAACTGGCCGGCGGCTGCGCGGCGTCCGGGCTGCCGGTGCCACGACTCGCCATCGAGCCCGGCCGCGCCATCGCGGGCCCGGCCGGTGTCGTCCTTTACCGGGTGCTGTCCGTCAAACGCACCGGTACGCATACGTTCGTGGCGGTTGACGGCGGGATGAGCGATAACCCGCGGCCCGCGCTGTACGGGGTGCGCTATGCGCCACGGCTGATCGGCCGCCGCACGTCCGCCGCACCGGAACGGGTCACCGTGGTCGGACGGCACTGCGAGGCAGGCGATGTGCTTGCCGCCGATGTCCGGCTGCCCGGCGACATCCGTCCCGGCGACCTGCTGGCCGTGCCCGTCGCCGGTGCGTACCACCTCTCGATGGCCTCCGGCTACAACCTCGTCGGCCGACCACCGGTCATCGCCGTCACCGCGGGCCACGCCCGCCTTCTTGTACGGCGCGAATCCCTCGCGGACATCCAGGAGCGGGACATCGGGCTGTGACGCCGGGAGGGCCCGCCGCGGGGGCCCCCGAAGGCCCGCCACGAACGCCCGTGCGCTGCACCTCCGCATCCCGCGGGCGCCCGGCGGGCGGGCCCTCCTGGCTGTCGCGCTCCTCGTCTTTCCTCACCTTCTTCGGGCCCCCTCGCCCCCTCACCCCCTTGCTCGCCTGCCTCGCCTGCCTCACCTCCTCATCTCCCTCATCTCCCTCATCTCCCTCACCTCCCTCGCTCCGTGTATCGTGAACGCATCAGTTGTAGGATGACCGGGCAAGAGCGGTTCAGATGAGACCCGGACCAGATCGAATCGGATCGGATCGGGCATGGCACTAGAGGCAGCGGGACGGCAGTCCCTGGTGGACACCGTCGTCGAAGCCCTGCGGTCCCAACTGACGGCCAAGGAGTGGCAGGTGGGGTCCCGGATCCCCACCGAGCATGCGCTCGCCGAACAGCTCCAGGTCGGCCGTAACACCGTCCGCGAGGCCGTACGGGTACTCGTACACGCCGGGATGCTGCGCTCACGGCAGGGCGAAGGCACCTTCGTCGTCTCCACCACCGACCCGGGCGACGTCATGCGCGGCGTCCAACGGGCCGGAATCCGTGACGTACTGGAGCTGCGCATCGCCCTGGAGGCGGAAGCGGCCCGGCTGGCCGCGCTCCGCCATCTGCCCGATGATCTGGAGCGGATGCGGGCGGCCCTGGACGCTCAGGCCGAGCTGGCGGACGCGGAGGGAGAGCCCGATGCCGACAGCCTGGAGCTCTACGCCGATCACGACATCGCCTTCCACAAGGCCGTCGTCGAGGCCGCACACAACACCGCGCTGACGGCCACCTACGGCTGGTTCAGCAGCTCGGTACGGGAAGCGCTGGTCAACGCTCTCGGCGACCGGGCGATGCCGAAGATCGTGCACGGCGATCATGCCGCAGTCCTGGATGCGATCGCGGCGGGCAACCCGGAGGCCGCTCAACAGGCCATCCGCGACTTGCTGGAGAAGCCGAAGCGGGCCGTGGAGAACCTGCTGGCCGACCGCTGACGCCCTCGCTCACTTCCAATGCGCGATTGCCGCCTTCTCTTCTCTCTCCTCTCCCTTCTCCGCTCACCCTTCTCCCTTCTGTCTTCTCGCTCTTGTCTCCTGTCCCTTCTCTCTTCCGCGAACGCACACCACTCCCTTCCCCGAACACACACCACCCTTGGCGAGGTACGCACATATGGCAGGGCCCAGGTCCGAAGCAACCTTGATCGACGCTGAGGAGGATCTGGTCGCGGCACCGCCGGTCGCCGCGGCCCGCCGGCGTCTGCGGGCCCACCCGGCCCTGGTCATGGCCGGAATCATTCTTGCCGCGGTCAATATGCGGGCGGCGCTGGCCGGCGTCTCGCCGTTGCTCGGCGAGATCGGACGGCACTTCCGGCTGGCTGCGACGGCCAGCAGCCTGGTGACGACCATCCCGCTGATCTTCATGGGCCTCGGTTCGATCGTGGCACCGAAGCTGGCCCGCCGCTGGGGCACGGAGGCGGCGCTGTGCGGGGCGCTGGTGGCTCTGTGCGGCGGCATCGTGCTGCGGATCGCCCCGCCGGTGGTCGCGCTGTTCGCCGGGTGTGCCGTGGTCGGTACCTCCATAGCCCTGCTGAACGTGCTGATGCCGGGCCTGATCAAGCGGGACTTCCCGGAGCGGGCCGCGGGGATGACGGCGCTGTACTCGACCGCGATGATCCTGGGCGCGACCGTCTCGGCCGCCTCCGCGGTCCCGCTGGAGAGCGCGCTCGGCAACTGGCAGGGTGCGCTGGTCTCCTGGTCGCTGCCGGCCGCCGTCGCCGCGGTCGTCTGGATTCCGCAGACGCTCATGGCCCGGCGCGGCACCCGCCATGGCGCGGCCGCGGCCACCCCGCTGCGCGTCGGCGAGGACGGGCCGAAGCTGAGCCGTTCTCCGCTGGCCTGGCAGGTCACGCTCTTCATGGGTTCGCAGTCGCTGATCGCGTACGTGTCCATCGCCTGGATGCCGACGATCTTCACCGACCACGGCATGGGCAAGGGTGAAGCGGGCTTGGTCTTCGCCTTCAGCACGCTGGTGCAGATGGTCGGTTCGTTCATCGTGCCGATGCTCGCGGGGCGGATGCGGCGTCAGCGGCTGCTGGCAGTCGCCGTGTCCGCGCTGATGGCCTGCGGAATCAGCGGACTGCTGCTGGCACCGGTGGCGGGGGCGTGGCTGTGGGCGGCGCTCCTCGGCGTCGGGCAGGGCGGTGCGCTGGGCCTGGCCCTGACGATGATGGTGCTGCGCTCGGGCGATGCCCACACCGCTGCCCGCCTCTCCGGTATGGCCCAGACCGGCGGGTACCTTCTGGCGGCCGCCGGCCCCCTCGTCCTGGGGGCCGTCCACCAGGCCACCCACGGCTGGACCGTCCCCCTCGTGCTGCTGATGGCCGTCTGCGCCGGCCTGGCCCTGGTGGGCATGGGTGCGGGCCGGGACCAGCGGATCGGAACACCAGCCGTCCGGTGAGGAAGGCGGGGCAGAGGCCGGGGCTGGCGCCGGGGCCGGGGTCGGGGCCGGGGTCGACGGATTGACGGGGCCGGGGGGCGGAGGGCCGCCGGTCGGGCTGATGCGGCCGCCGGCCCTCGTCCCCTTACCGGCCGGGGTGTGGCCGGTGGATGGCGAGCCGGTGAATGATCTCCGCCGTCGGCGGAGATCCGGGGAGCAGCCGCCATGCGCCCCTTCGGTCTCGCCTACCGTGCCCCCATGAGCGATGTGGAGCGCACCGTTCGCCGGTCAGGACCGCGGCTCCCCCGCGCCGGCCGGCTCGTCCTCGTAGCGGTGCTGTGTGTGCTGGTCGTCCTTGCCGTTCTGCTGCTGCCGCGGCTGCTGCGGGGGCTGCGGCCCGGGCAGACGCTGACCGTCCCGGAGGGACAGCGGGCCTCGCAGGTCTACGCGGCCGCCGACAAGGCCCTGCACCGTCCGGCCGGGTCCACCGCGAAGGCCGCCAAGGGCGCGCATCTGGACCTGCCGGCCGGGGCGAAGGGCAACCCCGAGGGCTACCTCTTCCCGGCGACCTACCCCCTCGACTCGGACACCACCCCGGCGTCGCTGCTCGGCTACATGGTCAAAACCGCCAAGCAGCGGCTCGCCGCCGACGGCATCTCCTCCTACCGGACGATCGTCATCGCCAGCATCGTGCAGGCCGAGGCGGACCGGCCGGCCGATATGGGCAAGGTCGCCCGGGTCATCGACAACCGGCTTGCGCACCACATGCCGCTGCAGATGGACTCGACGATCAACTACGCGCTGGGCCGCAGCACCCTCCACACCAGCCACGCCGACACCAGGACCAAGAACCCGTACAACACCTACCGGTACCAGGGCCTGCCGCCGACGCCGATCGACAATCCCGGGGCGGACGCGCTGAAGGCGGCCGGGGCGCCGCCCGCGGGGGACTGGCTCTACTTCGTCACCGTCAAACCGGGCGACACCCGCTTCACCGCCGACTACCAGGAACATCTGCGCAACGTCCGGGAGTTCAACGGCCGGCAGGCGAACGCCGGGAGTGGCGGTGGCGGTCGTGGGGGTGGCGGTCGTGGCGGTGGTGGGGCTTAGTAGAGGTTTCGATCCCCAGCCCGGAGGTGGGAAAGCGGCCTACGCCGGGTCCGTGTCCGAGGACGCGGGGCGGGCCGGGGAAAGGTTCTGCCAGGCGTGCGGTGAAGGGCTGCGGCCGGGGGCCCGGCTGGAGGCTGTGTTCTGCTCGTCGTCGTGTCGTTCCAGGCAGTGGCGGGCGGAGCGGCGGCTGCGGAAGCGGCTGGCGGCCGTCCGGGATGGTGCGTGCGAGGCGGTGTGTCCGGTGTGCGGAGCCGGTGGATCGTCGGCGTGGACCGGCGGTCGACGGCGTCCGGCGGGCGGCCGGAGAAGCCTCCCCGCCGGGAGATCGTGGACGCCATCCGCTATGTCGTGGACACCGGCTGCAAGTGGAGGGCCCTTCCCGCCGACTTCCCTCCATGGCGCACGGTGTGGGGGTTTATGGCCCGGTGGGCGGCGGGCGGGATCGTCGGGCAGATCCGCGACGCGCTCGCTGGGCGGGTCCGTCGGGAGTTGGGCAAGAGCCCGCGGGCGGTCGCCACGATCATCGACTCGCAGTCGGTGAAGGCCGCCGAGACCGTCAGCCGGGCGACCCGCGGCTACGACCCGGGCAAGAAAATCAACGGCAGGAAGCGGCACCTGGTCGTCGGCAGCCGCGGGCTTCCCCTGCTGGTCATGGTGCCACCGGCGGACCTGCACGACTCCGCGGCAGCGAAGGAGGTGCTGTTCAGGCTCCGCCTGATGCACCCGGAGATCACGATCGTCTGAGCCGACTCCGCTACGCGGACAAGCTCGTGACCTGGGTGGAAAGACACCTCAACCGCACGATCAAGACCGTCTCCCGGCCCCGCGACACCTCCGGGTTCGTCATCCTGCCCCGCCGCTGGATCGTCGAGAGGTCGCTGGCCTGGATGATGCACGCCCGCCGCCATGCCCGGGACTACGAACGGCTCGTCCAACGCTCCGAAACCCTCATCACCTGGGTGGCGATCACGCTGTTGGCCCGCCGCCTGACCCGGCCCCGCCGCTACCCCAGCGCCGCCCCGCCGCGGCCCGGCGAACTCGTCCAGGCCGCGTGACGCCAGCAGTACGGGCGGCACGCGCGGAACGGGGCGCGCGGGCCGGGCGCGTACGTCGCGCACGGGCGCCCGGCCCCGTGGGAGGCGGATCAGGCAGCGACCGCGGCGCGACCGGCGGCGTACACCGCGGCCTGGGCGGCGACTCGCCGGCCAAGGTGTTCGGCGGTGGCTATGTCGGCCTTGTGGACGCCGTCCGGGCCCCGGTCGGTGTCGGTCTGCGCGCCAGCGCCCAGGTAGAAGCCGAGGCGGTTGAGGTCGTTCTCGGAGGCGGTGGTGGAGTGCCAGCCGGACGGCAGGCCGAGGTTGATCCAGTGCATTCCGTGCTGGGCGGCCAGCACGGAGAAGAACTGCAGGGTGTGCAGCTTGTCGCCGCTCTTTGAACCGGAGTTGGTGAAGCCCGCCGCCAGCTTGTCCTGCCAGGCGCGGGTCGCCCAGCGCTTCGAGGTGGCCTCGGCGAAGACGTGGAAGGCGCCGGACGCGGTGCCCATGTAGGTCGGCGAGCCGAAGACGATCGCGTCGGCGGTGTCGAGCAGCGCCCACTGCTCCTCGGTGATCTCGTCGACCTTGACCAGGTGGACGGTCGCCCCGGTGTCGGCGGCGCCCTCGCGCACCGCCTCGGCCAGCACCGAGGTGTGGCCGAAGCCCGAGTGATGGGCGATGGCGACGACCGGCGGGACGGCAGCGGCGGAAGAAGCGGCCGGGGCAGGCGTGGTCATGATGGCAGGGCTCCTCAGGATCGTGCCGCGTGGCGCGGCGCGAGGCGGTCAATTCACCAGGGAGACGAGGTAGCCCCTCCAGGTGTGACAGCTCAGACGCGCACGAGTTTGTCGGGATTGATGACCCTGCGGTACGCGGTGATCAGACCGTCTGTGATCTGGACCGTGTCCACGGAGTGAACCCGGCCTTCGCGGTAGGACACCAGGGCGAGCTCGCCGCCGACTTCAGCGAAGGCGATACGGTCCGGACGCCACCGGCGTCCCACACGCACCATGACCTCGGCAACGCGCTCGCCGCCGTGGATGAGCTTGCGTGCCGCGAATGCCTTGCCGCCGCCGTCGGTGACGAAGACGGCGTCCGGGTGCAGGAGCCTGACCAAGCCGGCCAGGTCCCCGGCCTCGTACGCGGCGCGGAAAACCGCGAGGACGCGTTCGCGCTCCGCCTTCGACGCCTGCGGCATGGACTGTTTGGCCTTGGCCACCCGCCGTCGCGCCCGCGAGGCGAGCTGCCGGGCGCCCGGCACGGAGACGTCCAGCACTTCGGCGATCTTGCCGAACTCAAGACCGAAGACATCGTGCAGGACGAAAGCCACCCGCTCCGGCGGGCTCAGCTCTTCCATGATCAGCAGCATCGCCGAGCTGACGGATTCATCGACGAGTACCGGCTGCGACGCGTCCGGCCCCGTCAGCAGCGGCTCGGGCAGCCACGGCCCGACATAGCTCTCCCGACGGAAACGGGCACTCTTGAGAATGTCGTACGACCGCCGCGCGGCCACCGTCACCAGCCAGGCCCGCAGATCACCGATGTCCCGCAGATCCGCTCCGGCCGCCCGCAACCACACATCCTGGGTCACGTCCTCGGCATCAGCCACACTCCCCAGCAGCCGGTAGGCCACACCGAAAACCGCAGGCCGGTGCCTCTCCCATCCGGCTCCGAGCGCCTCCTCCTGCTCAGCCGGTCCGGGCCCGTGCCCCTCACCCATACCGATCGCAACCTCCTCCAGCATGCGGATCCAGCGTAGCTACCCCGAACTCGGGATCTTCGAAGACAGCCCCGCAGAAGCGAGCGAGCCCGCTCAGACCGACGACGCAAGGCGGCGGTATCTCATAGTGGGAAAGGGCGGACTTGTGAAACACCCACTCAGAGGTCGTTTTCATCTCTGGTGTCCCGTTATTACGCCTTTTCTTTCGCGTAGTGGTGTGGTGCTGAGGGGACTGTGGAGTGGGTCGGTTCTGGT